>NZ_JAANOW010000002.1:367421-734842 GCF_011758805.1 Mycolicibacterium fluoranthenivorans
TGAGCGCCTCGAAGTCGCTGGCGGCGAAGGCTTGGTAGGCAGCATGTAACGCGGCCACCGCCTCGACCGCTCCCTTGTGCATATATCGAACATATGTGCGAACACCGACAAAACCCGCGAGTTTGTGGTCAAAGAAACCGAAGTGAAGCAGTAGATCAGAGTGACTCGCGAGCAGGTTGAGCGCAGAGTGCCCGTCCACCTGTTACATCTAAATCGCGTCCTTGACGCGCACGTAACAATTCCGCCATCGAATCTTCCTACCGTGGGTCGGTCATGCACGAGCGGCGATAGGAACTCCATTGAGCGGTAATGCGGCACGCCTGAAGGCGATCACCAGCGTCGAGGCCTACGAGCCCCCGGCCTTCAGCTTCGACCCCACCGAAGAACCCGGCGAGATCTTCGGTTCGAACGTCTTCACGCTGGCCGAGATGCGGTTGCGGCTGCCGAAGTCGGTGTACAAGTCCGTGGTGGCGACCATCGAGAAGGGCGCCAAGCTGGATCCCGCGGTGGCTGACTCCGTCGCCTCGGTGATGAAGGACTGGGCGCTGTCCAAGGGCGCCACCCACTACGCGCACGTCTTCTACCCGATGACGGGGCTGACCGCCGAGAAGCACGACAGCTTCCTGGAGCCGGTTTCCGACGGCCAGACCCTGGCCGAGTTCGCCGGTAAGACGCTGATCCAGGGCGAGCCCGACGCATCCAGCTTCCCCTCGGGCGGCCTGCGCAGCACCTTCGAGGCGCGCGGCTACACCGGCTGGGACGTCACCAGCCCGGCGTACATCCTGGAGAACCCGAACGGCAACACGCTGTGCATCCCGACGGTCTTCGTCTCGATGACCGGCGAGGCCCTGGACTACAAGACGCCGCTGCTGCGCAGCCAGCAGGCCATGGGCGCCCAAGCCGAGCGCATCCTGAAGTTGTTCGGGCACAAGGATTTCGACCACATCGTGTCGTTCTGCGGCCCCGAGCAGGAGTACTTCCTGGTCGACCGGCACTTCTTCCTGGCCCGTCCGGACCTGATCAATGCGGGCCGCACGCTGTTCGGCGCCAAGCCGCCCAAGGGCCAGGAGTTCGACGACCACTATTTCGGCGCCATCCCGGACCGGGTGCTGGGCTTCATGATGGATACCGAGCGTGAGCTGTTCAAGCTCGGCATCCCGGCCAAGACCCGGCACAACGAGGTGGCACCAGGCCAGTTCGAGATCGCTCCGATGTTCGAGCGGGCCAACATCGCCGCCGACCATCAGCAGCTCTTGATGACGACCTTCAAAACCATCGCCAAGAAGCACGGCATGGAGTGCTTGTTCCACGAGAAGCCGTTCGCCGGCGTCAACGGGTCGGGCAAGCACGTGAACTTCTCCCTGGGCAACGCCCAGTTCGGCAGCCTGCTGGTGCCGGGTGACACCCCGCACGAGAACGCCCAGTTCCTGGTCTTCTGTGCCGCGGTCATCCGCGCCGTGCACAAGTTCGCCGGCCTGCTGCGGGTCTCGGTGGCCTCGGCCACCAACGACCACCGGCTCGGTGCCAACGAGGCCCCGCCGGCGATCATCTCGATCTTCCTCGGCGACCAGCTCGCCGACGTGTTCGAGCAGATCGCCAAGGGCGCGGCCACGTCGTCGAAGGGCAAGGGCAGCATGATCATCGGCGTCGACACGCTGCCGGTGCTGCCGACCGATCCGGGCGACCGCAACCGCACCAGCCCGTTCGCCTTCACCGGCAACCGGTTCGAGTTCCGCGCACCGGGCTCGGGCCAGACCATCAACGTGCCGATGATCATCCTCAACACGATCATGGCCGACTCGCTGGACTACATGGCCACGAAGCTGGAAACCGCGGTCGCCGCCGGCGAGGAGTTCGACACCGCGGTGCAGACGCTGCTCACCGAGATCATCACCGAGCACGGCGCGGTGGTGTTCAACGGTGACGGGTACTCGGACAACTGGCAGATCGAGGCGGCCGAGCGTGGCCTGCCGAACCTCAAGACCACGATCGACGCCATCCCCGAACTGATCAAGCCGGAAGCCATCGAGGTCTTCGAGAAGTACGGCGTCTTCAACGACCGCGAGTTGCACAGCCGCGTCGAGGTCCGGTACGAGACATATGTGCTGACCGTCAACGTCGAGGCCAAGCTCACGCTTGAGGTCGGCTCGACGGTGGTCCTGCCCGCAGCCATCCGTTACCAGACGGAGTTGGCCTCGAACGTCGCGACGCTCAAGGCCGCCGGCCTCGAGCCCGATCTCACGCTGCTGCAGTCGGTTTCGGCCCCGATCTCCGAGCTGACCGCTGCGCTCGCGGCGCTCAAGACGGCGATGGGCGAGCACGGTGGCGAGTCGGCGGCCGAGCACGCCGCCCACGCGCAGAGCCTGCTCCCGTTGATGGACGCGGTGCGCGCCGCCGCGGACACGCTGGAAGGTGTGGTGGCCGACGACCTCTGGCCGCTGCCGACGTACCAGGAGATGCTCTACATCCTCTGACGTCTCGTTCTCCGAACGTCGAGTTGCCGCCGATCACCGACGACAACTCGACGTTCGGACGTCGTGCGGCCATGTCTTGCCCTGCTGGCTCCGCGTCGATCCCGTTGTTGCGCGACGCTATCGAGGCATTCTGGCGACGATCACAGGGATCTGCGCGGCGTTCACGATTGCCCCACTGACCGAGCCCAGCAGCATGCCCGCGAATCCGCCGCGGCCGTGGCTGCCGACCACGACAAGCTGAGCCGTCTCCGCTTGTTCGAGCAGCCGGGGTGTTGGTCGATCGCTGACCACGATCGGGTGCACGCTGACATCTGGATACCGTTCGCGCCATCCCGCAAGCCGTTCGGCCAGGGTCTCCTCTTCACTGACCTTGAAGTTTGCCCATTCGATCGGCGCCCGACCGAACGCCCCGAAGTCCAGAGGGCCCATGTCACTCCAGGCGTGCAGCGCGACCAGTCCCACGCCGCGGCGGGAGGCTTCGTCGAAGGCGATTTCGGTGGCCAATTCTGATACCGGCGAGCCGTCGATACCGACGACGACGGGTGCCTGAGATGACGTTGTGGTGGGCGGATCCTCATCGTGGATGACGGCGACCGGGCAATGCGCGTGGTGCACGAGGTTGGAGCTGACTGATCCCAGCAAGGCACGGGCCACCGCGCCCTGGCCCCGGCAACCGACCACGACCATGTCGGCCTCTGTCGAGAGGTTGACCAGTGCGGGCACGATGGGGGCTTCGACTATCTCGCTGTCTATCTGCAGGTCTCCCCTTCCGGCGGCGGCCTCGACGGCAACCTTGTGGGCGTCCTGAATGGTTTGGCGGGCATGGTCTTGCGACATTTCGGGAGTTACCGTCAGTGGCCACCAACCTGGGGGGACCGCGTGCACCAACCTCAGCGCGACGTTGCGCATCGCGGCGTCTCGAGCGGCCCATTCGACCGCCGCGGTCGAAGACGCCGACCCATCGACGCCAACAACTATTCCGAGGTGCTGATCATGTGGCGCCATCGGCGTCTCCTTCTAGAGGTGCTCAACCCCGCCAACTGACGCAGGTTATGACCGACGAGTCGTCCGGCCTGCCCCTGACGTTAGGTAATCGCCGCGCCGCAGTGATGGGGTCCTTGGTCCCCAATCAGTGAGCACTACGACTCGATTCCGGGTTCTCGACGCGCCCTGCCAGGCGAGTTGGGTGGGTCAGCCAATCACCGTGGCGTTTGTTGACGGGGTCGAAAAGTTCGGCCGGTCGGCTCTGGGGTTCACTGATCGGCCAGAAGGCACTGCTGGGGGAGCGGGAACCAGCGCAGTGATTCGAAGTGTGCGGGCAGATTGGTGATGCCGTCTGCTATTTCGTCGGGGCGGGTGTCGAGCAGGGCCCGGGCCTCCCTGAGGTGATCAGTGAGGTACTCCACGCCGAGAGTGCCGCTTTCGGACGGGCACCGCAAGGTGCCCGCATCGTCGTAGACGACGTCGGTGAGTCGAAGCGGGGGCCGAGCCGGACCGTTCCGGTGGCGCCAGAGGCCCGTGTCCGGATGGAAGACATAATCGGGCAGCAGTCGGTGGCCGTACCGGGCAATCAGTTCGACGGCCTCGATCAAGTACTCTCGGACGGTCTCGGAAATGAAGTAGTTGAAGTTGATTCGGGTCCAGCCGGGTTTGATTCCCTCACACCCCAGCGCGATTTCGTCGCGGTAGGCGCGGGAATGTTGAGTGTCGATGGTCAGGAGCCGGTGCCCGTAGGGGCCGGCGCAGGAGCAGCCGCCGCGGGCTTGAATCCCGAACAGGTCGTTGAGCACGGCTACGACGAAGTTGTGGTGTAGGTATCGCCCGGCGCCAGAACGAATTCGAAACGAGACGATGGACAGTCGTTGCGCATCGGGGTGTCCGAGGATTTCGATGCGCGGGTCGGTCTGCCAGCGATCCAACGCCCGGCACCACAGTCCCTGTTCGCGCTTCTCGATCAGGTCGGTACCCACCGCCTCCTTGAGTGCGAAAACCATTCCAGCCCTGATTGACTCGACAATGGCCGGGGTACCGCCCTCCTCGCGGGCGATGGGGTCATCGAGGTAGCGATGTTCGGTTGCGTCCACGAATGCCACCGTTCCGCCCCCTGGCGCAGTGGGCACGGCATTGCGTACCAGTTCACGGCGCACCACCAGGACTCCGGGGGTTTGAGGCCCACCGACGAACTTGTGCGGAGACACGAAGATCGCGTCCTTGTGATCACCGCGGTTGAATGCGCTGTCCCGCATCCTGATCGGGACGTACGGGCCGGCAGCGGCGTAGTCCCAGAAGGACAGCGCGCCGTGTTCGTGTAGCAGTGCGGCGATCCGGTCGGTGTCTGATAGCACCCCGGTGACGTTGGAGGCGGCGGAGAAGCTGCCGATGCGCAGTCGACGATCCTGGTATTGGATGAGCCGTTGCTCGAGTTGGCTCAGGTCGATGTGGCCGTCGGCGTCTTCGTCGATCACCACCAGGTCCGCGATGGACTCCCGCCAGGGCAGCTCGTTGGAGTGGTGTTCGTAGGGGCCGATGAAGACCACCGGTCGTTCCTCGGTGGGAATTTGTTCGTCCCAGCGGTAGTGCTGGGCCAGCGTGGACGGAACGCGCAGTTCGAGGATGTCGATCAGCTTGTTCACCGCCGCCGTTGCCCCGGACCCGCAGAAGATCACCAGGTCGTCCTCGGTGCAGCCGACCGCATCGTGGATGATCCGGCGGGCGTCTTCCCGCAACAGCGAGGTCTGCAGACCGGTTCCGGAGCTTTCGGTATGGGTGTTGGCGTAAAGCGGCAAGACGCGCTCGCGGATGAAGTCTTCGACGAAATCCAGCGACCGCCCCGAGGCTGTGTAGTCAGCGTAGGTGATCCGCCGGCGACCGTAGGGTCCGTCGAGGACGGCGTCATCGCCGATCACCCCGCGCCGGATTCTCTCGAGCAGCGGCGACGTGGGTAATGGTGCCTCTGAGGTTCCCCCGCCCACTGTCCTGGCGGTCATGTGGTCGCCCTCTTCTCGGGTTGCGAATCGACGCTGTCCACCCTCCCAGTGTGGATCCAGTCCGGGGACCACACCAGGGTCATAATGCTCTGCTGCTTCCTGCCCCGTGCGCCTATGTTGGGGCGCATGACAGATCATGATCACCCCTCCGTTGTGCTCGATGAGCTGAAGCCGCAGCATCGCGCACTGCGGCAGATGATTCCCGAGGTCTACGACGGCTTCGGTGCGCTGAGTCGGGCGTCGCTGGGTAGCGGCGCAATCGATGCGAAGATCAAGGAACTGATCGCGATGGTGATCGGCGTCGTCGAGGGCTGCGACGGGTGTATCGCTTCGCATGCGCGAGGTGCGGTTCGCGCGGGTGCCACCAAGCAAGAGGCGGCTGAGGTCATCGGTGTCAGCATCATGATGCACGGCGGGCCGGCCACCATTTACGGCGCGCGTGCCTACGCCGCCTTCTGCGACTTCGCCGACGCTCGCGAGGGTCAGCCGACGTGACGGGGAATGGTCAAGCGGGCCAACTGTTTCACTGATGGCGCGCAGTCGCCAACGGGTCGTCTTCAGGCGAGCAGTAACTCGGCGCCGACACCGATCGTCACGAGCACCAGCACCAATGTCACGCCGGGCACCATCATGCGGGACAGCGGCGTGCGTCCGGTCCGGACGTTGCCCACCACCCGGCGATACCGTTGCGGGACGAGGATCACGACGCCGATGGCGGCGACCGCTGTGAGCAGCAATGCGGGCCACGATGGCAGGCGGTGCTGGTGCAAGTGCTCGCGCATCAGCAACGCGCCGACGGCGATCGCCCCGATTCCGGTGCGCTGCCAGGCGAGCGCGGTGCGCTCGGCTTGCGCGCCGACGTCCACGAGTTCGGAGTCCGTCATGTGCCGGTTTCGGCCAGGAAGATCATCGCGGCCGCTCCCGCGATGATGATGGCCACGCCTGCGACCATGATCTTGGGAAGTGGATCCGTTGGCAGCGAGCGATTTTCACGCAACGCACGCTCGGTGCGGTCCCACCTCACATAGGCGCCGATCGTAACGGCCAGCGACATGATCAACAGAAATCCGGTGATCGAGACCCGCAATGGCCGCGGACCGAAATCGTGCACGAAGCTGGCCAACGCGACCGCGCCCGCGAGCAGCGCCAATCCCGTGCGTACCCACGCCAGAAATGTCCGCTCGTTGGCGAGGGTGAACCTGTAGTCCGGGTCGGTTCCGATCGTCCGCAATGGTGGCCTGCGCCGCAACATCAGGTACCGCCGCCTCTCGTGTGGTGACGCCCGGGAACCCGGTGACGTCGTGCGGTTTGCGCCGGACGAGTCTAACCGGGCGGCGATCGACGACGTGGGGAACTGCGAGATGCCATCGACGGCCTGGTGGTCGGCCGGGTACCGTCGCCGCTATGCACACCGTGGAGGTATTCGCCGACGTCCTTTGTCCGTTCACCCACGTCGGGCTGCGCACACTGGTCGAGCAGCGCACTCGACGCGGCCGCACCGAACCTCGGCTGCGCATTCGGGCCTGGCCGCTCGAACTGGTCAACGGGAACCCGCTCGACCCACACCACATCGCCGCGGAGATCGTGGCGCTGCGCGCATCGGTGCGCCCGGACCTGTTCGCGGGCTTCTCTGTCGAGACCTTCCCGACGACATCGATGGCCGCGTTCGCGCTGACGGCCGCGGCGGATCGCACCGGTGATCCCGCGGTGGTCGAGGAGGTCGGCCTCGCGCTGCGCAACGCGGTGTTCGAGGAGGGCCTCGACATCGGGCGGCTTGACGTCATCGAACCGATTGCCGACGGCTTCGGCCTGGACGTGCTCGACGGGCAGGACACCGCCGCCGCGGTCCACGCCGACTGGGCCGAGGGACGCGCCCGCGGTGTGGTCGGCTCACCACACTTCTTCGCCGAAGACGGCGGGGACTGGTTCTGCCCCAGCCTGGCCATCAGTCGCGATGACGTCGGAAATTTCGTCATCGCCTGGAAGCAGGGTACGGACGCATTTCTGGAACGCGTCCTCAGCTGAGCCCGAACGGCTTTCGGCGGGCGGGCGGCACGACAGCGTTGCCGATCAGATGACGGTACCGGCCGTGCCGTCGTCGCGAATCACCGGTTGCCCGGTCTTCTGCCAGGCCGTCATACCGCCGGCGAGGTTGTAGACGGTCACCCCGGTCGCCGCGAGTTTCATGGAAGCAGAACGGGATCTGCCGCCCGAGCGGCACACCGCGACGATCGGTGTGGTGGTGTCGAATACGTGCGTGTCGAGGTCGCCGAGTCGGACATGGACGGCACCGGGCGCATGTCCGGCCGTCCATTCATCGTCCTCGCGAACGTCGAGCAGAATGGCGCCGGACCCGCCGACGAGACCCATCGCTCCGATCGGATCAACGTCTACGACATTCATCATGAGTTACCTTTCACTCGGATTGCCGCCTCGATGTCTTCGGCGGGGATCTCTTTGGTGCAGAAGAACCAGTCTTCGCAATGTAACCCTTCGACTGGTTCGGACATCCGCTCGGCGGCGGTGCCGCAGGAGCCTGCGGTAGGCACGATGACCGGCTCGCCCGGGCG
Organism: Mycolicibacterium fluoranthenivorans; assembly: GCF_011758805.1. Taxonomy (NCBI): domain Bacteria; kingdom Bacillati; phylum Actinomycetota; class Actinomycetes; order Mycobacteriales; family Mycobacteriaceae; genus Mycobacterium; species Mycolicibacterium fluoranthenivorans. The sequence continues at coordinate 375,453 of NZ_JAANOW010000002.1, forward strand.
CCAGTCGGCTGGTGTGGCGACCTCGAAGTGGTCTGCGGTCTGCAGGGCCTTGACGACGCGAAGCAGCTCGTCGAAGTTGCGGCCGAGACTGAGCGGGTAGTAGATGACGGTCCGGATCGTACCTTCGGGGTCGATGACGAAGACGGCTCGCACCGCCTTGGTCGAGTCCTCGCCCGGCATGATCATTCCGTACTTCTGGGCGATCGTCATCGACACGTCCTCGATGAGCGGGAACGTGACTTCGACGTCCTTCATGTCTCGGAAGGTGATCTTCTCCTTGATCGTGCGTAACCAGGCGATGTGGCTGTAGAGCCCGTCGACCGACAGGCCGACCAGCGCGGTGTTGTAGGCCGCGAACTCCTGTTGCATGGATGCGAAGGTCATGAATTCGCTTGTGCACACAGGAGTGAAGTCGGCGGGATGGGAGAAGAAGATCACCCACTTGCCGGCGTAATCGGCGGGAAAGTCGAGCGTGCCCTGCGTCGTTACTGCGGTGAAGGCCGGGGCCGCTTCGCCGATGCGCGGTAGGCCGGCAACGGGAGCGGGTGCCTCTGGTGCGGTCACTGTGAGCCCTCCTAAGGTTCGGTGAATACACACCCAATGTATACCCCTAGGGGTATCAAATCGGGCGCGATGACTGGTGAATCACAGACCGACTGCGGGTTGGCGGCATGACCCGTTGGCGGGTCAGTTGGCCTCGGACGCAACAGCGTCGTCTCCAGTCGGTGCCGGCGCCGTCGTCGCGAGCTGGCCCGGCGGCCGGTATACCGGCCGCTGGCGGACGCGCAGCGGCCACCAGAACCACGGGCCGAGCAGGGCTGCGATGGATGGTGTCATCAGTGACCGCACGATCAGGGTGTCGAGCAACAGGCCGATACCGATGGTGGTACCGCCCTGGCCGACGTTGAGCAGGTCGCCGGACACCATCGAGCCCATGGTGAACGCGAACACCAGGCCGGCCGCGGTCACGACGCTGCCGGTGCTGCCCATGGACCGGATGATGCCGGTCTTGATGCCCGCGCCGATCTCCTCCTTGAACCGCGAGACGAGCAGCAGGTTGTAGTCGCTGCCGACGGCCATCAGGATGATCACGGCGAAGGCGAGCACGATCCAGTTCAGTTCGATGCCCACCACTCGTTCCCAGATCAGCACCGACAAGCCGAATGCCGCGCCGAGCGACAAGACGATGGTGCCGACGATCACCAGTGACGCCACGATGGCCCTGGTGATGACGATCATGACCAGGAAGATGAGCGTCAGCGCCGCGAACGCGGCGATCATGGTGTCGTACTTCGCGCCGGACTGGATGTCTCGGTAGGTCGCCGCGGTGCCGGTCAGCGTGATGTCCGCGGTGGCCAGGGCGGTGCCCTTGACGGCCTCGTGGGCCGCGACGAGTTCGTCGTCGACGGTCGAGATGCCCTGTTCGGTGGCCGGATCGACGTCATGGGTGATGATGAGCCGGGCGGCCTTGCCGTCGGGGGACAGGAACAGCTTCAGTCCCTTCTGGAAGTCGGGGTTGGCGAAGACTTCCGGAGGCAGGTAGAAGTAGTCGTCGCTCTTGGAGGCGTCGAAGGCCTGGCCCATGGCAGTGGCGGTGTCGGTCATCTGCTGCATCTGGTCGATGAGTCCGGCGAAGCTGCTGTGGATGGTCTGCAGGGTCTGCTGCATGGTGCTCGCCGTCGCGATGATCGGTGGGAACTGAGCGACCATCTGCGGTGTCAGAGCATCGATCTCGTCCATGCCGCCGGTCACATCGTGCATATCGGTGAGCAGCTTGGCCATGTTGTCGCTGAGCGTGGAGACGCCGTCGATGGCGTCGAAGGCCGACCGAACACCCCAGCATGCCGGGATGTTGAAACAGTTCGGTTCCCAGTAGAAGTAGTTGCGAACCGGCCGCACCGAATCATCGAAATCGGCCAGATGATCGCGCATCGTGTCGACCGACGTCTTGAGCGTGGCCGCGTCGTCGACCATGTGGTGTGTGCTGTCGACCGTACGGTGGGTGGCCTCGGAGAACTGGCGCACCACGTCGTACATCCGTGTCATGGACGTGACCATCGCGCCCAGGTCGCCGGACATCTTGTCGATGTCATCCACGCGCTGCTTGAGGAACTGCAGGTTCTGGGTGATCGGTACCGACTGCATGCTGACCTGGTAGGGGATGGAACTGTGCGCGATAGGCGAGCCCAGCGGCCGGGTGATGCTCTGCACCATGGCGATGCCACGGACTCGGAACAACGCCTTGGCAATTCTGTCGAGCACGATCATGTCGGTGGGATTGCGCATATCGTGATCGGAGTCGATCATCATGATGTCGGGGTTGAGTCGCGCTGCACTGAAGTGCTTTTCGGCCGCGGTGTACCCGACATTCGCCGGGACGTCGGCGGGGATGTAATAGCGATCGTTGTAGCTCGTCTTGTAGCCGATCATCGCGAGCAGACCCAGAACGGCGATCGAGGTCGCGACGGCGAGGATCGGTTTCGGCCAGCGGACCGTCGCGGTCCCGATCCGCCGCCAGCCCTTGGTCTTCATCTTGCGTTTCGGGTCGAACAAGCCGAACCGGCCGGCCACCACCAGAATCGCCGGCGCGACGGTGAGGGACGCCGCGACCACGACGACCAAGGCGATCGCCGAGGGGTAGGCCAGTGACTTGAAATAGGCCAGGCGCGTCAACCGCAGGCAGAGCATGGCGCCCGCGATGGTCAGCCCGGAGCCCAGGATGACGTGAGCGACACCGTGAAAGGCGCTGTAGTAGGCGGATTCCCGTTCTTGACCGTTCTGGCGAGCCTCCTGGTATCGACCGATGAGGAAGATCGCATAGTCGGTTCCCGCGGCGATCGCCAACGCCGTCAACAACGGAACCGAGAATGTCGAGAAGTCGATGATGCGGAAGTGGCCGAGCAGGGCGACCGCGCCACGCGCGGAACCCATCTCGATGCCGACAATGGCCAGGATGAGCAGGACCGTGCTGATCGACCGGTAGACCATCAGCAACATGACCGTGATGACTGCCATGGTGACCACGGTCATCTTGACCATGCTCTTGTCACCGGTCTCCAGCGAGTCGGTGGTCAGTGGTGCCGGGCCGGTGACGTAGGCGTGCAGGCCGGGTGGCGCAGGGGTGTGGTCGACGATGTCGCGCACCGCTTCCACCGATTGGTTGCCCAGTGTGCTGCCCTGGTCGCCGGCGAGGTTGAGCTGGACGTAGGCCGCCTTGCCGTCGCTGCTCTGTACCCCGGCCGCGGTGATCAGATCACCCCAGAAATTCTGGACGTGCTCGACGTGGCGGGTGTCCTGTTCGAATTTGCCGATCAACGAGTCGTAGTACTGGTGTGCACTATCGCCCAACGGTTGGTCGCCGGTGAGCACGACCATTGCGATGCTGTCAGAGCTGGACTCTTGGAATTTCTTCCCCATCTTCTTGGCCGCGATGACCGAGGGCGCGTCCTGGGGTGACATGGATACCGCGTTGTGTTTGCTCACCGATTCGACCTGCGGGAGAAGCAGATTCAATGCCGCGGTGATGGCAACCCAGATCAGGATGATGGGCACGGCGCCCACCCGGATCATCCGGGGGACGAATGTGTGCGTGGAGTTGTCGCTCATGCGGCTTTGTCCAGACAGAATGCCTGGGCGTCGCGGCCCTGCGCGTGCTGCTCGACGACCACCTTGTCGTTGACCAGGATGCGGCAGCCGAGGGACCCGCTGTCGCCCTGGGCCACCACATTGGCCAAGACCCCGGGATCGGTGGTGCTGACGCTCACCGACCACGGCAATGCGCTGAAGGTCGCCTCCCTGGTCGTGCCCGTGGCGTCCAGATAGCTCACCTGGCCGGTTGTCGTCGCGGGCCCGACGACCTCATAGGTCACGCGTTTGGTGTTGAAGGGCACGATGGCGTCCACGCGCTCCGATCCGGCCACAAAGGGTAGGTCTGAGTCGAAGAACGTCCGCAATCGGCCGACCACCGTCGCCGCTGCCAGCAGGGTCACCGCGACCAGCGCGACCACCCAAAATCGTTGTAAGAAGCCGAATAACGACGGCAGTTTCATTCCTCGTATCCCTATCTCAGACGTGTTGAGGTGCTGTGCCCGCGAGGGGGGAGACCCCGTCTGGACGATACCCTATGGGGTATATGCAATGAGTGGAGCGTACCTCAGGATACAGATAAAATACCATAGGGGGTATGGTATGCTGAGGGCATGAGTACAACGAATGAGGCGGATATGACCGCCGTACTGAACCGTTTGCGCCGTGTGCAAGGGCAACTCGGCGGGGTTATCTCCATGATCGAGCAGGGGCGAAGCTGCAAGGATGTCGTCACCCAGCTTGCTGCCGCATCGCGCGCGTTGGACCGGGCCGGCTTCACGATCATCGCGTCCGGTCTGCGCAGTTGCATCGATTCGGCCAATGAGACTGGCGGCGAAGCGGATGCACTCACCATCGAGGAGCTGGAGAAGCTCTTCTTGAGCCTGGCCTGAGTCGGGCCGTCGAAGAAAGGGATCTGTGATGTGTCGCGCAGTTAAATGCCGCGTATGCGGGAAAACCACCTGGGCTGGGTGTGGGATGCACGTCGATTCCGTGCGCAGTGGCGTACCCGCGGCGCAGTGGTGCTCGGGTCATGCTTCCGGCGAGGCCGCTGCGCCGACCCGGCGGAGCTGGTTCGGCGGGCGCAAGGCTCGGCAGGACAAGTGAGGCGCTTTCGCGGCGCTCCGGTGGCGAGTCGCCGCGGTTCAGGTGACCAAAGCCTCTAGTTGGCCTATACCGGAGGGGGTATTGTTCGTACATGAGCAATACCCCCTCTCGTATATTCCGGAGAGGGGAATACATACCCCAGGGGGTATGTTCCACTCCATGGAGGCCTAGTCCGAATGGCGTCCCCAATCGAAGAGAAAGAAGACGGCGATGATCCTGCAGCAGTACTACCTGGACTGCCTTTCCCACGCGTCATACCTGATCGGCGACGAAACCACCGGCCGCGCAGTCGTTGTGGACCCACAGCGCGATGTGGCCGAGTATGTGGCCGACGCGAAGGAACAGGGCCTGACCATCGAACTGGTCATCGAGACGCACTTCCACGCTGACTTCTTGTCCGGTCACCTGGAACTGGCGAAGGCCACCGGCGCGAAGATCGTCTACTCTTCGGTCGCGCAGACCGAATTCGAGTCCATGGGCGTCGATGACGGCCAGCGGTACTCCCTCGGCGACGTGACGCTCGAGTTCCGCCACACGCCCGGACACACCCCGGAGTCGATGAGCGTGGTCGTCTACGAGCATGCCGCCGACGAGATTCCGTACGGGGTGATGACCGGCGACACCTTGTTCATCGGCGACGTCGGCCGTCCAGACCTGTTGGCCTCCATCGGCTTCACCCGCGAGGAGTTGGCCGACAAGCTCTATGACTCGCTGCACGACAAGCTGATGACGCTGCCCGACGCGACGCGGGTCTACCCCGCTCACGGCGCGGGCTCGGCGTGCGGAAAGAACCTCTCGACCGATCTGTGGTCGACGATCGGCGACCAGAAAGCGACGAACTACGCGCTGCGGGCCGCCGACAAGGCCACCTTCATGAAACTTGTCACCGAGGGGCAGCCGCCCGCTCCCGGCTACTTCGTCTACGACGCAATCCTCAACCGCAAGGACCGCGGCTTGCTGGACGAGACCAAGATGCCGGCGGCGATGACCTATGACCAGGTCCGCGCCGCGATCGAAGGTGGTGCCGTCCTGGTTGACGGGCGCAATCCCGAAGAGTTCGCCTTGGGCCACCTGCGCGACGCGATCAACATCGGTCTCGAAGGCCGCTACGCGGAGTTCGCCGGCTCGGTGCTGAAGTCCGACGTCGACATCGTGCTGTTCACCGAGCCCGGACAGGAACTCGAAGGTAAGAACCGGCTGGCCCGTATCGGGTTCGACCGGGTGATCGGCTACCTGGCAGACCCCTATCAGGCGATGCTCGACCACCGGGACGACGTTCAGATGGCGTCGCGGTTGACGGCGAAGGCGTTCGACGAGCGGGCCGCGCGGATGGCAGACCTGCAGATCGTCGACGTCCGCAACCCGGGCGAGGTCGAAGCAGGTGCCATCCCGCACGCGATCCCGATCCCGGTCGGTCAGCTGCCCGCCCGGCTCGGTGAGCTCGATGCCGCCAAACCGACGGTCGTGTACTGCGCCGGCGGCTACCGGTCCTCGGTCGCTGCGAGCCTGTTGCGGCAGAACGGCTTCGCCGACGTCAGCGACATCCTGGGCGGTTACGGCGCCTGGGACGAAGCCCACCAGAGCGTCTGACGACGCACCAGGAGAAGAATCATCATGAACAACAAGGCCAAGCACCAGATCCTGATCGTCGGCGGCGGAACCGCCGGTATCACCGTCGCGGCTCGGATGCTCCGCAAGGGCTACACCGATGTCGCGGTCATCGAGCCGTCGAGCAAGCACTACTACCAGCCGTTGTGGACACTGGTCGGTGGTGGGCAGGCGAAGGCCGCGACGACCGAACGCGAGGAATCCTCGGTGATGCCCAAGGGGGCGACGTGGATCAAGAACGCCGCCAGCGCATTTGATCCCGACAACAACACCGTCACCTGTATCGACGGCACGAGCTATGAATACGACGTCCTCGTGGTCTGTCCGGGCATCCAGCTCGACTGGAACCGCACGGAAGGTCTTGAGGGCACTTTGGGCCGGGACGGGGTCTCGTCGAACTACCGGTTCGACCTGGCGCCGAGGACCTGGGATTTCATCCGCAACCTGAGGTCGGGCACTGCGGTGTTCACCGTTCCGTCCGGTGCCATCAAGTGCGCCGGAGCTCCGCAGAAGATCGCCTACCTGGCGTCGGACTACTGGCGGTCCCAAGGTGTGCTCAAAGACATCGATGTCCACCTGGTCATGCCGGGCGCGCGACCGTTCGGGATCCCGGCCATCGCGGACAGCCTGGACAAGGTGATCGCCGAGTACGGGATCACGTTGCACACCAACTCCGAAGTGACATCCGTCGACGCGGCGTCACGCAAGGTCGGCATCACCAGCGTCGCCCCCGGCGGCACCGACGCCATGCTGCCCTACGACGTGTTGCATGCCGTGCCGAGACAGTCCGCACCGGACTGGATCAAGACGAGTCCGCTGTCCACCGGCGACGCCATGGGTTACGTCGACATCGACAAGCACACCATGCAGCACGTGCGGTATCCCAACGTGTTCAGTCTGGGTGACGCCGGTTCGTCGCCGAACTCCAAGACCGGCGCCGCCATTCGCAAGCAGGCCCCCGTGGTCGTCGAGAACATCGACGCGTTCTTGAAGGACCAGCCATTGCGTGCGTCGTACGACGGCTACTCGTCGTGCCCGATCATCACGTCCTCGCACGCGATGCTGCTCGCCGAGTTCGACTACGACCTGAAGCTGGAACCGACGTTCCCGCTGCTCAACCCGACGACACCGCACCGGGCGTATTGGTACCTGAAGAAGTATGGACTTCCGTTCATGTACTGGAATCTCATGCTCAAGGGCCTGGCTTGACAATTCGATTGCGACACAACGAAAGGACATGGATATGACCATCAAGAACCTGACCGCCGCCGACTTCCAGGCGACGATCGCGGAGAACTCGATCGTGCTCGTCGACTTCTGGGCGTCATGGTGCGGTCCGTGTCGCGCATTCGCCCCGGTCTTCGATCGCTCGGCGCAGTCGCATCCCGATGTGCTGCACGCCAAAGTGGACACGGAAGCGCAGCAGCAGCTTGCGGCGGCGCTGGAAATCCAGGCGATCCCGACGATCATGGCGTTTCGCGACGGGATACTGGTCTACCGTCAGCCCGGCGCGATGCCGGCTGCCGCCCTGGAGGATCTCATCACCAGAGTCAAGGCGCTGGACATGGCCGATGTCCGCGCCAAGGCCGCGGCGGCCAGACCGTGACCGAGATGTCTGCGCGCCCAGTCGCGGCGGTGTGAGACACGATGAACATTGCTCTCGCCCTGGCCCTCGGCGCCGTCATCGGTGTGCTACTGGGGCTTCTGGGGGGAGGCGGATCGATCCTGGCGGTACCGGCCCTGGTCTACGTGCTGGGCCTGGGCATCGAACAGGCGATTCCGATGTCGCTGTTGGTGGTCGGCACGGCTTCGGCGGTGGGAGCGCTGCCGAAGATCCGTGCCGGGCACATCCAATGGCGGCTGGCGGCAGTCTTTGCGGTGGCCGGCATCCCGGCCACCTTCGTCGGCAGCGCCATCGGCAGACATCTGCCGCAGTCGGCACTTCTCGTCGGCTTTGCCATCGTGATGGTGCTGGCGGGCATTCGCATGCTGCAAGACAACGGCAGCACCGGTACCGCCTGCACCGTCGGCGACTCGGGTATCAACTGGCGCCGGTGCGCACCGAGATCCATTCCGGCGGGCTTCCTCGTCGGCCTGCTCACCGGTCTGTTCGGCGTCGGTGGTGGTTTCCTGATCATCCCTGCGCTGGTGTTGATGCTGGGAGTCGAGATGCCCATCGCCATCGGCACCTCGCTGGTGATCATCGTGGCGAACTCGATGGCAGGGATCGTCTCCCACATCACGGGCACCCATATCGACTGGGCGATCACCGCGGCGTTCGTCGGCACCGCGATCATCGGCTCCTTGGTCGCCGGTCACTTCGGTACGCGACTCGACACCCGCCGACTGCAGCACTGGTTCGCCTATCTGGTGTTCGCGGTCGCCGCCTACGTTCTCATCGACACGGCCATCGTCAGCTGGTGACCGTATCGCTGCGCGGCTCAGTGCCCGGATACGCCGACGTCAGCGGTCGGAGGGCGTGATCAGCGGGCGCTGCACCCGCTTCCACTCGGCGTAGCGCTGGTAGGCCTCCTGTGTCGAGGCCAAACGTGATTCCTGGCTGACCGGGACGTCCCACCACGAGTGGCTGTCCGGGGCGTAGATCCGCGGATCGGTCTCCACGTAGATCACCGTGATCCGGTCGGCCGCCTTGGCCACCTTGACCGCATCGGCGAACTCCGCCGCCGTACCGGCCTTGATGACGTCGGCGCCCAGGCTGGCCGCGTTGGCCGCCAGGTCCACGGGCAGTACGGCGCCGTCCAGGCGGCCGTCCTCGCTGCGGTACCGGTAGGCGGTGCCGAAGCGCTGTGAGCCCACCGACTCGGAAAGCCCACCGATGGAGGCGAATCCGTGGTTCTGGACCAGAACCGGGATCACCTTGACCCCCTCCTGCACGGCGGTGACGATCTCGGTCGCCATCATCAGGTAGGACCCGTCGCCGACCATGACGAACACGTCACGGTCCGCGTCGGCCATCCGCACACCGATACCGCCGGCGATCTCGTAACCCATACAGGAGAACCCGTACTCGACGTGGTAGCCCTTGCGGTCCCGCATCCGCCACAGCTTGTGCAGGTCACCCGGCATCGAGCCGGCGGCGCACACCACCACGTCGTGTGGCTCGGACAGCGTGTTCACCAGGCCGATCACCTGGTTCTGGTTCAACGCGACGCCGTCTTCGCATCCGTATGCCGCGGATACGGTGTCATTCCACTCGGCCACCAGCTCGGCAGTGCGGGTTCGGTATTCGTCGCTGACGGAGTGGCCCTCCAGCGCCAGGACCAACGCGTCGATGGCCTCACGCGCATCGGCGACCACGCTCAGGCCACCCTGCTTGACCGAGTCCAGGGACGCCACGTTGACATTCACGAACCGCACATCCGGGTTGTTGAACGCGGTGCGCGATGCCGAGGTGAAATCGCTGTAGCGGGTACCGATACCGATCACCACATCGGCCTCCGCGGCCAGCGCGTTGGCGGCGGTGGTGCCGGTCGAGCCGATGGCACCCACCGACTGCGGATGGTCGTGCAGCAGCGATCCCTTACCGGCCTGGCTCTCGCCGACCGGGATACCGGTGCCGGCGGCCAGCGCGGCCAAGGCGTCTTCGGCGCCGGAGTAGTGCACACCGCCACCCGCGATGATCAGCGGCTTGGTGGCGGAGCGGATGATCTCGGCCGCCCGGGTCAGCACCGAACGCTCCGGTAGCGGCCGGGCCACATGCCAGGTGCGTTCGGCGAACAACGATTCCGGCCAGTCATGGGCCTCGGCCTGCACGTCCTGCGGGATGGCGACGGTCGCGGCGCCCGTCTCGACCGGGTCGGTCAGTACCCGCATGGCGCCGAGCAGCGCCGCCGGCAGTTGCTCGGGCCGCCACACCCGGTCGAAGTACCGGGACAGCGGTTTGAAGGCGTCGTTGACGGTGATATCGCCGGAGCCCGGCAGTTCCAACTCCTGGAGTACGGGGGAGCTGACCCTGGTGGCGAAGGTATCGGCGGGCAGCAGCAGCACCGGCAGCCGGTTGATGGTGGCCAGGGCGGCTCCGGTCAGCATGTTCGTCGAACCGGGCCCGACGCTGGCGGTCACCGCCCACGCCTGCAGCCGGTCCTTCTGCCGCGCATACGCGACGGCGCTGTGCACCATGGCCTGCTCGTTGCGCCCCAATACGTATTTCAGGCCCGGCTGCAGGCCCGCCTCCCGCGATTCGAGCTCGTCCTGCAAGAGGGCCTGACCCAGGCCGGCGACGTTGCCGTGGCCGAAGATACCGAAACAGCCCGCGAAGAACTTCGTCCGCTCGCCGTCGCGTTCGACGTACTGGTTGGCCAGGAAGCGAACCGTGGCCTGCGCCACCGTGAGTCGTACCGTGCCTTCGGTATCGGCGTACTTGGCGGCGGACTTGGGTGCGGTGGAAACCATCGGTCAGGCTCCTCGAGAGGCGGTAGAGGTACGGAACGGAAGGCGCGGATCGATGGCCTGATCGTCCCAAGTGCCGCGCAGCCAGGTGTGGTTCGGGTCGTCACAGATGAGCCAGGCCCGGTCGGGACCGGAACCGGCCATCACGTTCAGGTAGTACATGTGGTGGCCGGGCGCAGCAATGGACGGTCCGTGGTAGCCGTGCGGCACCAGGACGACGTCACCACTGCGCACTTCTTCGAGTACCTCGATGGGTCGCTGCGGGGTGCCGTACACCCGGTGGTAGCCGAATCCCGGTGTGCCTGCCGGGCTGTCGTCGATCTCGAAGTAGTAGATCTCTTCCAGCTGGGTCTCCACCGCGGAGTTCTCGTCATGCTTGTGCGCGGGGTAGCTCGACCAGTTGCCGCCGGGCGTGATGACCTCGCACGCGATCAGGGAGTCGGCCTCGAAAGCGGTGGCGGTGCCGAAATTGTGCACCTGGCGGCTGCAGTTGCCCGCCCCGCGCAGTTCGACCGACACGTCGGCTGCGGCGACGCGCCGGTTCGGGAATGACCGCGTGGCGCGCGCTCCGCAGATGGCGATCCGGCCGGTACCGGTGATCGTGTAGTCCTGGGCGATACCGACGTACACCATGTCGGCCGGCCCGTCGAACACCGATCCGCGCGGTGCCAACTCGAATGTCTCGCCTCTCGATCGCACGGACCCGCCGCCGGACAGCGGCAGGATCATCACCTCGGTGTCGCCGGTGTTCAGCGCCACCGAGCCACCGTGACCGAGGTCGACGACATGCAAGGACGACTCGGCCCAGCCGGCATCCTCAGGGGTGATCGCGACGGTGAAGGGTGCGGGCGCGCTGTTGGCCGGAATGTACAACTCGGAATTCATCAGCGCACCAACTTCACGGCCGTGCCGACCGCCGCGGCGACATCGTCATCGGCGGGATAGAGCAGGGTGCGTCCGACGATCAGGCCGCGCACCGCAGGAAGCGTGAGTGCCTTCTCCCAGGAGGCGAACGCTTCGTCGGGGTCGGTGGGGTCGCCGCCGAGCAGCAGCGTGGGCATGGTCGTCGATTCCATGACCCGGTCCATCTCGTCTACGACGGGCAGCTTCATCCAGGTGTAGGCCGAGGTGGAGCCAAGGCCTTGACTGATGTGTACGGACTTGATCACGGCGTCCGGGGACAGATCGTTGCGGACCTTGCCGTCGACCCGCGACGACATGAACGGCTCCAGCATGGCGATCAAGCCGTGGGCGGCCAGCTCATCGACGGCCTGGGCGCACGACGCCAGGGTGGCGACGGTGCCGGGATCGTCGAGATCGATGCGGCACAGCATCTTTCCGCCGTTCATGTTTGCCGCCGCGGTGGAGGCGGCGGTGGCGCCGGTCATCCGGTCATCGAGCTCGAACGACGATCCGGCCAGCCCGCCGCGGTTGAACGAGGAGAACACCACCTTGTCCTCCAGGGCGCCCAGCAACAGCAGGTCGTCGAGGATGTCGGAGGTGGCCAGCACGCCGTCCACACCGGGATCGGCGAGCGCGGTGCGCAATCGGTCCAGCAGGTCGATGCGGTTGTTCATCGCGGTCGGGCGCGTTCCGACGGACAGGGCACCACGGGCCGGGTGGTCGGCGGCGACGATCATCAGCCGGCCGTCGCCACGGACGGTGGGGCGGGTGGTGCGCTGTTGCCACGCTGTGGCGACGGCACCCGGGTCGGCCGCGCGCAGCTCGGTGACGGCCGCGTAGTCGCGGCACAGTCCAGTGCCAAGGCTAGACATTGACGGCCTCCACGGCGGTCTTCTCGGCGAGGTCGGACACCTCGGCGGCGGTGGGCATCGCGGTGGAGCATTCCAGCCGCGAGGCGACGATGGCACCGGCGGCGTTGGCGTAGCGCAGCGTCTTCTCCAGCTGCCAACCGTGCAGCAGGCCATGAATCAGGCTGCCGCCGAACGCATCTCCAGCGCCGAGACCGTTGACCACATCAACGTCGTTGGGCGGGACGGTGACCGAACTGTGCCGGGTCTTGCCCAGAACCCCACGCGGCCCCTGCTTCACGATGGCCAGTTCCACCCCGAGGTCCAGCAACGCGTCGGCGGCCTTGTGCGGGTTGGTCTCGCCGACGGCGATCTCGCACTCCTCCCGGTTGCCGACCGCGACGGTGACGTGCTGCAGGGCCCGCTGAACCTGCTCGGCGGCGGCCGCGGGGCCGGCCCAGAACATCGGCCGGTAGTCGAGATCGAGCACAGTCAGAGGTTGACGGCCGTGCTTGTTCCCCGTCGCTTCGCTTGCCCCTGAACGCGCCTCCCAGGCCGCGAAGTGGGCACTGCGGCTGGGCTCTTCGGACAGTCCGGTGACGGTCGACCAGTACAGCCGGGCCGAGCGGATGGCCTCTAGGTCGAGCTCGGCGGGGTCGATCTGCAGATCCGGTGCCGAGGGCTTGCGGTAGAAGTACAGCGGGAAGTCGTCGGGCGGGTAGATCTCACAGAACGTGACGGGGGTGGGGTATTCGCCGTGGGTGGCCACGAAGCGGTTGTCGACGCCGAGACGGTCGAGTTCCCTGCGGACATAGCGGCCGAACGGATCGTCGCCGACGCCCGAGATCAGCGCGGTGCGGTTACCCAGTCGGGCCGCGGCGACCGCGACATTGGCGGCGCTGCCGCCCAGGAACTTGCCGAACGAGGTGACATCCTCGAGTCCCAGTCCGACCTGCAGTGGGTAGATGTCGACGCCGCTGCGCCCGATGGCGATGGCGTCGAAGGCCTGGTTGACGGTAGCGGTCACGGCTGACTCCCGAATGCGATGTGCGTATGTACTTCCGGTGGCGCGAGTGCGCCCCGGTGCTGGTATCGACTGTGCGCTGCGGGACTACGTCATGTCAAGACTTTGTCCGGACATTCTTACTTGAGGTCATTTGCAGGTAGGATTCAGCAAACCAGCTTCCTGCCGCACCGGTGTGGAACCGACGAGATCGGAGCGCGAGTGACAACCCCGACGTTGACGGTCGAACTCGATCGTTCGAGTCCGATACCCCTGTATTTCCAGGTGGCGCAGGTTTTCGAGAAGGCCATCATCGACGGCGAGCTCAAGCCGGGGGACCGTTTCGAGAACGAGCTGGCGCTGGCCAGCCGCCTCAGCCTGTCCCGGCCCACGACGCGGCGCGCCATCCAGGAACTCGTCGACAAGGGTCTGTTGGTGCGCAAGCGCGGCGTCGGAACCCAGGTGGTGCAGACACCCGTGCATCGTCCGGTGGAACTCACCAGTCTGTTCGACGATCTCGCCCGGGCGGGCCAGGAGCCGGCCACCAAAGTGCTTGACTACGTGACCGGTCCGGCGTCCGCGGACATCGCCGCTCACCTCAACCTTGAGCCGGGCGCGGAGGTGGTGATGATGCGCCGGCTGCGGACCTCGGGTGGGCAACCGCTGGCGCTGATGACCAATCACCTGCCCTCGCCGATTGCCCCGGATCGCGAGGAGCTGGAACGGTTCGGCCTCTACCAGGCCCTGCGCTCACGCGGTGTGCACATCCGGTTGGCCAGGCAGCGCATCGGCGCGAAGGCTGCCGACCGGGACGAGGCGCGCCTGCTCGACGAGAGGCCCAAAGCTCCGCTGTTGGTCATGGAGCGCACCGCTTTCGACGATTCCGGTCGAATCGTCGAATACGGCAGCCATGCCTACCGGGCGTCCCGATATTACTTCGACACCACCCTGGTCGACCGTTAGCCGTTATTTCCCAACGTATTTCGCAAACCCGCGCGCAGGCACTCCGCCGCCGCCGCGGGTTTGCTGCTGTTTGTCCGACCTTTGATATGCAGTCCTAATGTCAGAACAAAGTCTTGACTTTCGGGTGTGAGCGGTATTACATCAACTACGAGGCCGTGTCGGTCGCCACTGTGGTCCAGGGCGTGCGAGCGCCGCGGTGATGTCGATAGCAAGGAGAAACAATGAGGTTCAGTCGGCTGATGGCAGTGGCCGGGGCGGGGGTACTCGTCCTGGGTGCCAGCGCGTGTTCCAGCACCGGTGGGAAACCTGACAGCAGCGGCGGTGGCATGGGTGCAGGAACGGCCGATACCGCGCGAGCGACCATTGCCATGATCACTCACGAAGTTCCCGGCGACTCGTTCTGGGATCTGGTGCGCAAGGGCGCCGAGACCGCCGCCAAGAAGGACAACATCGAGCTGCGGTACTCCAACGACCCGGAGGCCCCGAACCAGGCAAACTTGGTGCAGACCGCCGTCGACAGCGGTGTGAAGGGCATCGCGGTGACGCTGGCCAAGCCCGACGCCATGAAGGCCGCCATCGAGGCCGCGACCGCCAAGGGCATCCCGGTGGTGGCGTTCAACGCCGGTGCCGATGCCTGGCAGTCGATGGGGGTCAAGGAGTTCTTCGGCCAGGACGAGTACATCGCCGGCCAGGGCGCGGGTAAGCGCCTGGCGGCCGACGGTGCCACGAAGGCCATCTGCGTCATCCAGGAGCAGGGCCACGTGGGGCTCGAATCACGTTGCGCGGGTGTGAAGAACGCCTTCCCCGCCACCGAGGTGCTGAACGTCAACGGCAAGGACATGCCGTCCGTCGAATCGACCATCACCGCCAAGCTTCAGCAGGACCCCGGCGTCGACTACGTCGTCACGCTGGGTGCGCCGTTCGCGATGACCGCCGTGCAGTCGGTGAAGAATGCGGCGAGCAAGGCGAAGGTCGGCACCTTCGACACCAATGCCGCACTCGTGGACGCGATCAAGGCCGGCGACGTGCAGTGGGCGGTCGACCAGCAGCCCTTCTTGCAGGGTTATCTCGCCGTCGACTCGCTGTGGCTTTACATCAACAACGGCAACGTGCTCGGTGGCGGCCAGCCGACGCTGACGGGCCCGTCGTTCATCGACAAGTCGAATATCGATGCGGTGGCGGAGTATGCGAAAGCGGGGACTCGCTAGTGACCACCCAGGCCGATCTCAATCTCGACACCCACACCGTCGTCCGCGACGAGCGTGTCAAAGAGCAGAACCGGTTGCAGCGCTTGCTGATCCGTCCCGAGATGGGGGCGTTCGTCGGTGCGGTCGGCATCTTCATCCTGTTCCTCATCGTGGCCCCGCCCTTCCGCACCCCGGAAGCCCTGGCCACGGTTCTGTACGCCAGCTCGACCATCGGGATCATGGCCGTCGGCGTCGGCGTGCTGATGATCGGCGGTGAGTTCGACCTCTCCTCGGGCGTGGCCGTCACCACCTCGTCCCTGGCGGCGTCGATGCTGTCCTACAACCTGCACCTCAACCTGTGGGTGGGTGCGGCGCTGTCGCTGGTGATCGCGCTCGCGGTCGGCTTCTTCAACGGCTACATGGTGATGAAAACCAAGATCCCGTCCTTCCTGATCACGCTGAGTTCGTTCTTCATGCTCACCGGCGTCAACCTGGCCGTGACGAAACTGCTGTCCGGCCAGGTCGCGACTCACAGCGTGTCGGACATGCAGGGCTTCGATTCCGGCAAGGCCGTCTTCGCGTCGTCATTCGACATCTTCGGGGTGTCGGTGCGCGTCACCGTGTTCTGGTGGATCCTGTTCGTGGCCATCGCCACCTACGTGCTGTTCCGCACCCGGATCGGCAACTGGATTTTCGCCGTCGGCGGCAACCAGGACAGCGCCCGCGCGGTCGGTGTGCCGGTGACCAAGGTCAAGATCGGTCTGTTCATGGTCGTCAGCTTGTGCGCCTGGTTCGTCGGCATGCACCTGCTGTTCGCGTTCAACACCGTGCAGTCCGGCCAGGGCATCGGAAACGAGTTCTTCTACATCATCGCGGCGGTGGTCGGTGGCTGTCTGCTCACCGGCGGCTACGGCACCGCGATCGGCACTCTGATCGGTGCGTTCATCTTCGGCATGACCAACCAGGGCATCGTCTACGCGGGCTGGAATCCGGACTGGTTCAAGTTCTTCCTGGGCGCCATGTTGCTGTTCGCGGTGATCGCCAACAACGTCGTCCGCAATTACGCAGCGAAGAGGTAGATCGATGAGCACATCCGCGCAAGCCCCCCTCGCCGAGACTCCTGCCGCTGGCGCCGCGCCACTGGTGGAACTGAAGAACGTCGGCAAGAGCTACGGAAACATCATCGCGCTCAAGGACATCAACCTGCGGGTGGGTGCCGGCGAGGTGACCGGTGTGCTGGGCGACAACGGTGCCGGCAAGTCCACCTTGATCAAGATCATCGCCGGGCTGCACAAGCCCACCGAAGGCGAGTTGCTCATCGACGGCACCTCGACGGTGTTCAACTCACCGAAGGACTCGCTGAACGCGGGCATCGCGACGGTCTACCAGGACCTCGCGGTCGTGGCGCTGATGCCGGTGTGGCGCAACTTCTTCCTCGGCAACGAGTTGCGCCGGAAGGGCCTGCTCAAGTCGCTGGACATTCCCGCGATGCGCGCCACCACGATCTCCGAACTGCACAAGATGGGCATCGACCTGCCCGATGTGGACGCGCCGATCGGTTCGCTCTCGGGTGGCCAGCGCCAGTGCGTGGCCATCGCCCGCGCCATCTTCTTCGGCGCCCGGGTGCTGATCCTCGACGAGCCCACCGCCGCCCTGGGGGTCAAACAGTCCGGCATGGTGCTGCGCTACATCACCGCAGCCAAGGAACAGGGTTTCGGGGTCATCTTCATCACCCACAACCCGCACCACGCGCACATGGTCGGTGATCACTTCGTGCTCCTCAACCGCGGCCGGCAGAAGCTCGACTGCACCTATGACGAGATCACGCTGGAACACCTCACGCAGGAGATGGCAGGCGGCAACGAGCTCGAGGCGCTCAGCCACGAACTGGGCCGTCGGTAGCCACACCCACGAACCCAGGACCCCGTCGGCCGGTGAGGTCGGCGGGGTCCTGCCTGCGTCGCGCGCTCACGGGAAGCTCGGCTCACCCCTCTCGCGCAGCCGTGCCGCATCCTGACCGGGCGGGGCTCCGAACAGCCGGCGGTATTCGCGGTTGAACTGCGACGGGCTGTCGTAGCCCACCCGGTGTCCGACGCCCGCGATGTCACCGGACCGCGTAACGAGCAGGGATCGGGCCTGCTGCAACCGGATCCGCTTCTGGAATTGCAGCGGGCTCATCGCCGTGACGGTCCGGAACTGGCGGTGGAACGCCGAGACGCTCATCCCCGACATCTGCGCCAGATCCTCCATCCGGACCGGGACGGCGTAGTTGTCCCGCATCCAGGTGATCGCCCTGTTGACGTGTGCCAGTGCGCTGTCGGCGAGGCCGATCTGGCGGGCGATCTCGCCCTGCGGACCGGTGAGCAGCCGCCACAGGATCTCCTGTTCGACGAGCGGACCGAGGACGGCGGCGTCGGCGGGACTGGCCAGCAGGTGCAGCAACCTGGCGACGGCGTCGAGTAGTTCGGGACTCGCGTCACCGGTGGCGATCGCGGCCGCGCCGGCCGCCGCGCGCGTCCGGGGCTGCGGGGGGGCCCGCAACAGCAACGCCGACAACGCCTCCGGGCGCAGCACCAGTCCCATGGCCAGCGAGGGATGTTCGGGGGTGGTGTCGAGGTAGTGACCGGTCACCGGCAGGCTCGCCGCGACGACCAGGCACTGTCCGGCCCGGTACTCGAACACCTCGTCACCGATCAGCAATCGCTTGCCGCCCTGCGCCATCACGACCAGCAGAGGGTCGGTGAGCGAGTAGTCCGGACTGCCGCCACCGACCACTTTCGACAACAACAAGCCGTCGATCGGGGTACGCAGATCGGCGCGGGCGTGCGTGTCGATCAGCCGCCGTATCTCGGCGAGGGACTCGGCTGCGGTGCGCATGCCTCAAGCCAACCACGTGAATCACACGATCGGAGCCAACTGAGCAGGATTGGGCAAGAACCTGCGTGCATCTGTCTACCCGTACGGCGCCCTGGCGGGTGGAATGGAGAGGACCAATTCCCTTCCTTGAGGAGCAATTCCATGTCACTCGACAGCTATGTCACCCTCGGCCGGTCAGGCCTGCGGGTCAGCCCGTTCGCCCTCGGCGCGATGACGTTCGGGGAGGATCCCGGTGCTGCGGGAACCAGCGTTGCCGAGTCCGAGCAGATTCTGGCGGCGTATCTGGATCGGGGCGGCAACTTTGTCGACACCGCCAACTTCTACACCAACGGGCACTCGGAGAAGATCCTCGGAGATTTCTTCGCACGCAGTCCCGGTCGCAGGCAGCGAGTGGTGCTCGCCTCGAAATTCTTCGCCAACCTGCATCCGGGTGACCCCAACGGCGGTGGCGCGGGCCGCTCGGCGATCCTCGCACAGCTGCACGAGACGCTACGCCGCATGCAGACCGACTATCTCGATGTGTACTGGCTGCACAACTGGGATCGCCACACCCCGATCGAGGAGACCATGCGCACCCTCGATGATCTGGTCCGCGCCGGCACCGTGCGGTACATCGGGTTCTCGAACACACCCGCGTGGGTCACCGCTTCGGCGCAGACCATGGCACTGCTGCGGGGCTGGACGCCGCTGATCGCCCTGCAGGTCGAGTACTCACTGCTGGCGCGCACGGTGGAAGGGGAGTTGGCCCCGTTGGCCGCCGATCAGGGGATGGCGCTGGTGCCGTGGAGCCCGCTCAAGAACGGCTTCCTGTCGGGCAAGTACCGCCGGGGCAGCGACGTCTCGGACTCCGCCCGCGCCGCCTACGTCGGCGGACCGACCGAGGATGAGTTCACCGTCATCGAGACGGTCGACGATATCGCGGGCGAGCTCGAAACCAGCTCGGCGGCAGTGGCCTTGGCGTGGCTGCGGGCACGCACCGGGACCGTGGTACCGATCATCGGGGCGCGCCGGCTGGCGCACCTGGAATCCAACCTCGCCGGGCTCGATATCGCGTTGACCGCCGATCACCTGCACCGACTGGACCAGGTGTCGGCCCCCGCGCTGAACTACCCGGCCGACCTCAACGGTCAGATGCGGGCCA
This sequence comes from Mycolicibacterium fluoranthenivorans, assembly GCF_011758805.1. Lineage (NCBI taxonomy): Bacteria > Bacillati > Actinomycetota > Actinomycetes > Mycobacteriales > Mycobacteriaceae > Mycobacterium > Mycolicibacterium fluoranthenivorans. The sequence continues at coordinate 395,085 of NZ_JAANOW010000002.1, forward strand.
CTCTGCAGTTCGCCGGCACCACGGTCGACGGGCAGGCCTCGGCGGTCTATCCGCCACTGCTGGCCAGCACCGTCCGGTACTAACGGGTGGGCAGGCCCGCGGCGCGGTACGCGGCATCGATCAGTGCCATATTGGCCACCGCGTCGTCCGTGCCGAACGGCAGCGGTGCGCCATGCTCGACGTGCGCGGCGAACGCTTCCAGTTGATAGCTGTAGCTGGGCCGGGTGCCCAGATGTTCGACGGTGGTGCCGGCCGCAGTGGTGAGTGTCAGCCGGTCGTCTCCGGCAGGATGGATGAAATCGTGCACCAGCACCTCACCGTCGGTGCCGGCGATCCGGAGGGTGAACGAATAGTCCTCGGCCACCATCGAATTGGCGGACAGCCCGCCGGCCCCGCCCGGGAATGCGAGGTCGATGTCACACCGGGCGTCCACGCCGGGGGAGCGTTCCTCGGCGTGGGCCTGCACCACCACGGGGTGGCCCTGCAGACCGGGGACGGCGAGCCTGCCCAGCGTGCGCATGATGTGCAGGCCGTAGCACCCCAGGTCCATCACGGCGCCGCCGGCCAGCTCCAGCGACCAGCGCGGGTCGTCCGCACCGGGTGCGGGCATCGCCATCCGCACCTCGACGGTGGTGATCTCGCCCAGGGTGCCGTCGGCGGCCAACCCGAAGGCACGTCGGGTCACCGGGTGGAAGGCGTAATGGAAGCCCTCCAGCACGGTGACGCCGGCGGCCTGTGCGGCATCGGCGACGCGCTGCGCCTCAGTTCGATCGCGGGCGAACGGCTTCTCGCTGAGCACCGGCTTGCCGGCGGCGATCGCCGCCAGGTTCCATGGGGCGTGCAGGGCGTTGGCCAACGGGTTGTAGATCACGTCGACCTCGGGGTCGTCGATGACGTCCTGATAGGACTCGACCACCCGCTCCACCCCGTACTCGTCCGCGAAGTTCTCGGCGCGGCGGCGGTCCCGGGCCGCCACGGCCACCAGACGGTGACCGAGTTCGGCCGCGGGGCCGACGATCGCCACCTCGGCGATCCGGGACGCGCCGAGCACTCCGATGCGCAGGGTCATACGCGCTGCCGGCTCACAGGCTGTTCAGGTACGCGACACTGGCTCGCACGTCGGCGACCGGGCCGTCGCCGGCCGGAGCGCCGTCGAGGATGGTGTCTTGCTCCATCACGAACCAGCCGTCGAAACCGTTGTCCTGCAACACCGAGACGATGCCTGCGATATCGACGTCGCCCGTCCCCAGCGGCGTGTACATCCCGGCCTTGACGGCATCGGTGTAGCTCAGCTCGCCGGACTGCACCTTGGCGGCCAGCGCCGCATCGACATCCTTGAGGTGGGTGTGCGCGATGCGATTCGGCACCGCCTTGGCCAGTTCCAGCGGATCGGTGCCACCGATGAGCAGATGCCCGGTATCCAGGCACAGCGGGATCGCCGATCCGGCCAGCACGCGGTCCACGTCGTCCCGGGTCTCGACCATCGTTCCCACATGCGGATGCAGCACCGCAAGCAGGCCACGTGCGCTGACGATGCCGGCCAGCCGATCCAGGTTGGACAGCAGCGTCGCCCACTGGTTCTCGTCGAGCACCGGGCGGGAGTCGTAGCCGTCGGATCCGGTGGCGGCGGCCAGCACCACGACGCCGGCACCGGCGGCCACCAGTGACTCCAGCGGGCCGGCAAGGTCATCGGCCGGATCGTGGTCGGCGTTGTGCAATACGGCGGGGACGAACCCGCCGACGCAGGCCAGATCGTGTTGCGCCAGAACTGTCTTCAGCTCGTCGGTATCGGCGGGCAGGAAGCCCTCCGGTCCGAGTTCGGTGGCGGTCAGCCCAACACCGCGCATCTCGGTCAGGACACGGTCGGGTTCGAGCTGGAAGCCCCAGCCGGGGACCTCGCACACGCCCCAGGAAATGGGTGCACCTGCGATCTTCATGAGTTACGGACCTCCTCGATGGCAACCGGGACGCCCCGGCGCAGGGACTCGGTGGCGGCCTCCGCCAGCCAGGCCACCTCCACGGCGTCGGCCACGGTGGCGCCGGCGACCGGCCCGCCCTTGGCGACCTCCACGAAGCCCGCCAGCTCGGTGCGGAAGGCCTCGGTGAACCGGTCCATGAAGAAGTTGTGGGCGGGACCGGTCGGGAAGGTGTTGGCCGGATCCACATTTCGCAAGGGCGCACCCTGATCCCAGCCGGCGGCCACGCTGTCGTCGAACCCGTGCACCTCCAGGCGGCAGTCGTACCCGCGAGCGTTGTAGCGGGCGTTGGAGACCACCCCGAGCGCGCCGCCGTCGAACCGTACGATCACCGCGGCGGTGTCCACATCGCCGTACTCGGCGAACAACGGGTCACCCTGGACCGATCCGGTGGCGTAGACCTCGACCGGGTTCTGGCCGGTGATCCACCGGATGACGTCGAAATCGTGGACGGCGCAGTCGCGGAAGATGCCGCCCGAGCCCTTGATGTAGTCCAGCGGCGGGGGAGCCGGATCCATCGTGGTGCTGCGCACCGTGTGGATGTGGCCGAGCGATCCGTCGTCGACGGCCCGCTTGGCGGCGGCGAAGGCGGCATCGAAGCGGCGCTGGTAGCCCACCTGGACCGGCACGCCGGATGCGGCGATCGCCTCGGCGACCCGCGCACTCTCGGCTGCGGTGGAGGCGATCGGCTTCTCGCAGAAGGTGGGGATGCCACGTTCGACGGCGGCCAGGGTCAGCTCGGCATGTGCCGGGGTGGCGGCGGCCACCACTACGCCGTCCACGCCGGAGGACAGCAGTTCTGCCACGGTGTCGACGGCCTTGGCGCCGTGCTTGGCGGCGACCGCGGCGGCCACGTCGGGCCGCTCGTCGGTGATCACCAGGCCGTCCACACCTTCTAGGGCGGAAAGGGTTTCGGTGTGGAATGCGCCGATGCGGCCCAGTCCGATCACTCCGAGGGTGGTCATGGGATTCTCCGTTCTTGCTGCTGATCGAGGATGGTGTCGAGTTCGTCGGGGTTCAGTTCCGCGGCCAACGCGGCCAGCACGGTGTCGACCTGGCTGGGCGGGGCGAGGCTGCCGATCGGCTGATCACTGTCGAGATTGGTGGGGAAGGCGTAGCCCTCGGCGGTGGCGTTCACGGCATTGGCCAGCACGCGGTCGGTGTGGCCGGCTCGCTTCATCGCCAGCAGTGCCGGGTAGACGGCCTTCACCATCGCGGTCCGATCCAGCGCTTCCATCGCTCGCCCGAACGGGGACGAGATCTGCAGCAGGTTCGCCATCCGGCGGATATCGGCCGAGACATTTTGGCCCGCACCGTGATAGAGCGCTGGATTGAAGAACACCGCGTCCCCCTTGTGCAGCGGCAGCTGCACCTGATGGGCGGCGAAGAAGTCGATGAACTCCGGGCGGTGGAAGGCGATATAGCCGGCCTCGAACCCCTGCGAGTAGGGCAGCAGCATGGTCGGCCCGCTTTCCAGCGGCATATCGCAGTGTGCGACGGCGCCTTGCAGGGTCAGGGCGGGCGACAGTCGGTGCAGATGGGCCGGATAGTCGGCCAGCTGATCGGCGTCGACGAAGCCGAGGTGATAGTCGCGGTGCGGAACCTGTGCTGCACCACCGGGATTGACCACGTTGACCTGTGATGTCACTTGATAGCGCGGTCCCAGCCAGGCTTGTGACACCAGGGCGAGGGTGTCGGCGCTGTAGTACTGCGCGAACACCTCGGGAGCGTGCAGTGCCAGCTTCTGAGCGGCGTTCCAGATTCGGTCGTTGGCGCCGGTCTTGCCGAAGTGGTCACCGACCGCGCCACCTGCGGCGTGTTGCGCGGCGATGATGTCGTCGAATGCGGCGCTCGCCCGATCCAGCACGCCATGGTCGAAGGCCCCTTCGAAGACGACGACGCCGGGGCCGTGGGTCAGAGCGCGGATCAGCTCGGATTGCAGTGCGCGGCGGTCGGCGCCGGCGTCCGCGGCGTAGACGAGCACGTTGCTGCGGACATCGACGGCGTGCGGGTAGTCGGCCAGATCGGTCGCGCGTGTCACCTGGGCCTGAAAATCCCGCAGCGAGCAGTCGGATTCGACGATCCACTCCGGCTCGGAGCGGGTCAGTGGTGCAGCCATGACCGCCAGTCTTGTTGTGTTCTGTGCCATAATCAACGGCAAAAAGCCATCAAAAAACCCTCAGCATGAGGACGTCGAGTGCATCGCTACAAGGTTCGTGAGATTGCCCAGCAGTGCGGCCTCAGCGAGGCCACGGTCGACCGCGTGCTCAATGACCGACCCGGCGTGCGCGAGAACACCCGCGCCGAGGTCATGCAGGCCATCGCCGATCTGGACAAGCAGCGAGCCCAGTTGCGGCTCAACGGTCGTCGTTACCTCATCGATGTGGTGATGCAGACACCGCAGCGGTTCTCCGACGCGTTCCGTGCCGCGATCGAGGCCGAGTTGCCGGCCTTCGCCCCGGCAATGCTGCGCGCCCGGTTCCACCTCTGGGAATCGGGTTCGACCGACCAGATGGCCGAGGAGCTCGGTCGCATCAAGGGCAGCCACGGGGTGGTGCTCAAGGCGCAGGATGAGCCCACGGTGGCCGAGGCGATCGACCGTCTGGTCGGCGCCGGGGTGCCGGTGGTGACGTACACGACCGATGTGCCCAACAGTGCGCGCTGCGCCTATGTCGGGATCGACAATCACGGCGCCGGGATGACTGCGGCCTACCTGATGGACCAGTGGCTCGGACCGGCGCCGTCGGGTGTGTTGATCACCCTGAGTCGCACGGTGTTTCGCGGTGAGGGGGAGCGCGAAGTGGGCTTCCGGTCCGGTTTACGAGGCACCGGCCGGGAGATCGTCGAGGTCAGTGACAGCGACGGTATCGACGCGACCAACGAACGGCTGGTGCTCGACGCGCTGGCGAGTCACCCGCACGTGGAGGCGGTGTATTCGCCCGGTGGCGGTAACACCGCGACGGTCGCGGCCTTCGACCGGTTGGGAAGGGTCTGCCGCGTCTTTGTCGGCCATGACCTGGATGCGGACAACCGGCGGCTGCTGCGGGACGGCCGTATGTCGGTGGTGCTGCACAATGACCTGCGGGCCGATGCGCGGCTGGCGATGCGGGTGATCCTGGCGCAGCACGGCGCGTTGCCGGCCGAACCCGTGCGCCCGACGCCGATTCAGGTCATCACGCCCTACAACCTGCCTGCCTAGCGGCTGGAATCTGTTTCCGCGGCCGACCCGACTACGCTTTCGCGAGAAAGTTAAGACATAAGGAGAGCCGTTCGATGACGCCGACGTTGGTCCCGGGCGTGACCGTGCTGGGAAACCTCGCGATCGACATCATCGACGGAGCCCCGCCGAGCCCGGGTGGCTGCGCCTCGTTCGCCGGGGTCGCACTCGAAGATGTCAGTGTGCTGGCGCACATCGTGGGAATGGGTGCCCCGGCCGACCATGAGCTGTTCGACGCGGTGCTTGAGCGTTTCGGGTCGATGGTGCGGTTCCTGCCGTCGGACCGGACGAGCGCTTTCCGCCTCGATTACGACGACACCGACCACCGCCGGATGTCGGTGGATGCCATCGGACCGGTATGGACGGCCGCGGATATCGACACCGACGACCCGCGTACGACGTGGATCCACCTGGCACCGCTGATGCGGACGGACTTCCCGGCGAGCACGCTGGCCCATCTGGCCGCGCGCGGGCATCGGATCGCCTACGACGGGCAGGGGCTGGTGCGCGCCGACCGGCTCGGCCCACTGACGCTGGACCGCAATTTCTCGTCCGATCTGCTGAGCCACCTCGATGTACTCAAGCTGGCCGAAGATGAGGCCGTCATCGTCGCCGACGGTGATTTCGACGCCGCGGCTGCCGAGCGGCTCGGGGTTCCCGAGATCGTGGTGACCTACGGCTCGGAGGGCTGCGATATCTACAAGGACGGCACCGTGGTCCGGGTGCCCGCCGCGTGGCGGGTGCTCGGCGTCCAGACCACCGGTGCCGGGGACATGTTCACGTCCTGCTACGTCGCCAACCGGGCCGACGGTGCCGACCCGCGTCGGGCCGCTGAGCTGGCCAGCGAGCTGGTGGCCAGGGAGTTGCAGAAGCGCGTCGAGGTGGGTTCGCCGGACCGGGTGTGACCCCGCACCGCGCCTGCTAAAGTTGACGGGTGTCAAGTTCTCCGAGAACAGCGTTATCGGTCAGCTACCGATGAGTAGGGCTTCCTTAGAGAATGTCATTCTCCAAAACGTGATCAACGCCACAAATGTGCAGATTGGTGCTGCTGTTCACGTCGCTGAACAGCGAGTTTTTCTACAAGTAACCCGCGTGTCGCCGGATTGTGTGGCAAAAGCCACCCTAAGAGAAGTGCAATAATGGTTACCGGTAGTGACACCAAAAATCTTCGATGCAACGCCTCTCCTCGAAACAGCCAGAGTTGAGGGGGCGTGAAAGGCAGGGAGTCGTGGGCCAGAACGGCAATGGAGCCGCCCCGCGGCAGAAGCTGGAGAAAGTCGTCATCCGCTTTGCGGGCGACTCCGGCGACGGCATGCAGCTGACCGGTGACCGTTTCACGTCGGAAGCGGCGCTGTTCGGCAATGACCTTGCGACACAGCCGAACTACCCCGCCGAGATCCGGGCACCACAGGGCACCCTGCCCGGTGTGTCGTCGTTCCAGATCCAGATCGCCGATTACGACATCCTGACCGCAGGCGACCGTCCCGACGTGCTCGTCGCGATGAATCCCGCGGCGCTGAAGGCCAACGTTGCCGACCTGCCGCGCGGCGGGCTGATCATCGCCAACTCCGACGAGTTCACCAAGCGCAACCTGGCGAAGGTCGGCTACGACAGCAACCCGCTGGAGTCTGAGGAGCTGTCCGACTATGTGGTGCAGTCCGTCGCCATGACGACCCTCACCTTGGGTGCGGTCGAGGCGATCGGTGCCACCAAGAAGGACGGCCAGCGCGCCAAGAACATGTTCGCCCTCGGGCTGCTGTCGTGGATGTACGGCCGCGAGCTGGAAGCCAGCGAGGCCTTCATCCGCGAGAAGTTCGCCCGCAAGCCCGAGATCGCCGAAGCCAATGTGCTGGCGCTGAAGGCGGGCTGGAACTACGGCGAGACCACCGAGGCGTTCGCCGTCACCTACGAGGTGGCCCCGGCCAAGCTCAAGACCGGTGAGTACCGGCAGATCTCCGGTAACACCGCCCTGGCCTACGGTGTCGTGGCGGCCGGCCAGCTGGGCGATATCCAGGTGGTGCTGGGCACCTACCCGATCACCCCGGCCAGCGACATCCTGCACGAGCTGTCGAAGTACAAGCACTTCAACGTGCTCACCTTCCAGGCCGAGGACGAGATCGCCGGCATCGGTGCGGCCATCGGGGCGTCCTACGGTGGCGCCCTCGGCGTCACCAGCACGTCCGGACCCGGCGTTTCGCTCAAGTCGGAGGCCATCGGCTTGGCCGTGATGACCGAGTTGCCGCTGCTCGTCATCGATGTGCAGCGCGGCGGTCCGTCCACCGGCCTGCCGACCAAGACCGAACAGGCCGACCTGCTGCAGGCGCTCTACGGCCGCAACGGCGAATCGCCGGTCGCGGTGCTGGCTCCGTGCTCGCCGTCGGACTGCTTCGATGTCGCCGTCGAGGCCGTGCGCATCGCGATCGGCTATCACACGCCGGTGATCATCTTGTCCGACGGCGCGATCGCCAACGGCTCGGAGCCGTGGCGGATCCCCGACATCAGCACCTACCCGGCCATCGAGCACACCTTCGCCGAGGCGGGCAAGCCGTTCCAGCCGTATGCGCGTGACCCCGAGACACTGGCCCGCCAGTTCGCGATTCCCGGGACGCCCGGTCTGGAGCACCGGATCGGCGGCCTCGAATCGGCCAACGGGTCCGGCAACATCTCCTACGAGCCGAAGAACCACGACCTCATGGTCCGGTTGCGGCAGGCCAAGATCGACGGCATCACGGTGCCCGACCTCGAGGTCGACGACCCGACCGGCGACGCCGAGCTGCTGCTGCTCGGCTGGGGTAGCAGTTACGGCCCCATCGGCGAGGCCTGCCGGCGTGCCCGGCGCAACGGCATCAAGGTGGCGCACGCTCAGCTGCGGTACCTGAACCCGTTCCCGGCCAATCTCGAAGAGGTGCTGCGGCGCTATCCGAACGTGGTCGTGCCGGAGATGAACCTGGGGCAGCTCGCTCTGCTGCTGCGTGGCAAGTACCTGGTCGATGTGCAGTCGGTGACCAAGGTCGAGGGGATGGCGTTTCTGGCCGACGAGGTCGAGGGCATCATCGGCGCGGCGCTGGACGGGTCGTTGCGCGAGAAGGAAACTGACAAGGCAAAGTTTGCGCGGCTGGCAGCTGCCACCGTGGATTCGGGTGTGGGAGCAGGAGCATGACAACAGCGAGAAGCGAAGCGGATCGCGCGTCTACCCAGTTCATTGGCGCGGACCTGGGCCTGACCGAAGCCCTCAGCAAGACGGCGCTGGTGCCGACGGCGGACCAGCCGCAGAAGGGCAAGGACTTCACCAGCGACCAGGAGGTCCGCTGGTGCCCCGGGTGCGGTGACTACGTCATCCTCAACACCATCCGCAACTTCCTGCCGGAGCTGGGACTGCGTCGCGAGAACATCGCCTTCATCAGCGGTATCGGCTGCTCCAGCCGGTTCCCGTACTACCTGGAGACCTACGGGTTCCACTCCATCCACGGTCGCGCGCCGACGATTGCCACCGGCCTGGCGCTGGCCCGTCCGGATCTGTCGGTGTGGGTGGTGACCGGTGACGGCGACTCGCTGTCCATCGGCGGCAACCACCTCATCCATGCGCTGCGCCGCAACATCAACATCACCATCCTGCTGTTCAACAACCGGATCTACGGCCTGACCAAGGGGCAGTACTCGCCGACCTCGGAGGTCGGCAAGGTCACCAAGTCCACCCCGATGGGCTCGGTCGACTACCCGTTCAACCCGGTGTCGCTGGCGCTGGGCGCCGAGGCCACGTTCGTCGGCCGGGCGCTGGACTCCGATCGCGCGGGTTTGACCGAGGTACTGCGGGCCGCGGCCAGCCACCGCGGCGCGGCGCTGGTCGAGATCATGCAGGACTGCCCGATCTTCAATGACGGCTCCTTCGACGCTCTGCGCAAGGAAGGCTCCGAGGACCGGCTGATCAACCTCAGCCACGGCGAGCAGATCACGTTCGGCGCCGACGCGCAGTACTGCGTGGTCAAGTCCGGCTACGGCCTGGAGGTCGCCAAGACCGCCGACGTGGCCGCCGATCAGATCGTGGTGCACGATGCCACGATCGACGATCCGGCCTACGCCTTCGCGCTGTCGCGGTTGTCCGAACAGAACCTTGAGCACATGGTGACAGGCATCTTCCGCCAGGTCAGCAGGCCGACCTACGATGACGCGGCCCGCCAGCAGGTGGCCGACGCCAGAGCGGCCAAGCCGGGTGACACTGCCGCGTTGCAGGCACTGCTTCGTGGCAAGGACACCTGGACCGTCGACTAGGGGCTGTTCTGCTCCGTCGCGGGCACGCTCTCCTCTAACGTCGTCTGGGTGACGTCACCTTCGCCACTGGCAGCAGTCGTGTTGGCAGGCGGGGCGTCCCGCCGTATGGGCCGCGATAAGGCAACGCTCGAGTTCGGCGGCCAGATGCTGGTCGAACGTGTCGTCGCCGTGGTGTCGCAGCGGTGCTCTCCGGTGTTCGTGATCGCCGCGCCAGGTCAGGCGCTGCCGGCGCTGTCCGCCGACGTTCTTCGGGACGAGGTGCGCGGGGTCGGCCCGCTGCTCGCGACGGCGCGCGGGCTGCGGGCGGCCGCAGACGCCGGTGCACAGCGGGCCTTCGTCTGCGCGGTGGACATGCCCTACCTGTCCACCGACCTGATCGATGCGCTGGTCGCGCAGCCCACGGTCGCCGATGTCGTGCTGCCGTGGGACGGTCGGGACCACTACCTGGCTGGGGTGTACCGCACCGGGCTGGCCGATACGGCGGCCCGACTGGTGGCGGCGGGAGAGCGGAGCATGCGGGCCCTGGTCGACGGCACCGCCGGCGTCGACACCCACCGTGTCGTGCTGGACGAGCAACGCGCGCTGACCAACGTCAACACCGCCGCCGACCTGACCTGACCGGCGGAATTTGCGCCGACGCGGGTAGCAAATTGTGAATTAAAACGCCCCCGGGGTCGAATTTACTCAGGAGTGACGTTATTGGTCTTTATCTCCGGCGGGTAACGGACGGGAAATTGTTCTGTCTCGGCCCGGCGTAAATATGCCCTCCGCTCGAACTCCTTGACGTGTTTCTGAAACCCGCTCTGCGGCAGTATCTTTCAAAGCAACGAGGAGTCGTGTGGCAGGAGTGACTCGACGAAATATGCAGGGACGCAGGGCTGTAAGCCGCTCTAATTAGCCGCCGCGTGTGGGCGTTGCCTGCGGAGGCGAGGTCGACCGGGTCTCGGCAGAGGGCGGCCCCGGATGAGTGCGGCACAGATCGGCCGAGAACCTGGTTGATGTGTTGCAGGACAACACATTGCCATGCCCACCCCGGATCGTCCGAGATTGCCCGTACCGGATTGATGACGCGCCGCGCTTGGTCAAATGGGTTGTTGCGCAGAGTATTTGGTTATCTGTCAGCAGGGCGCGGAAATCGCTTGTGCCCAGCGAACATTGTTGCGAATAAACCTGCAGGTCAACGGGTTTTGGATCGCAGACCGTGAATTCTGCAGCGAGGCGGGCGTGACACGTGCGCAACCGCGTGACCCAGCCCACAAAAAGACCGTGATATGAGTCACGAAATGATTCCTGGCGCGCAATTTGGATAATCGAGCAAAACGCATGGCTGACCTGCATAGTTGATGCATAGGAGCCGTCGTGATCATCTCGTGATCTTCTCGCGACACGTTGTAGATGCGATGTGACTTCGTGTGAACAGTTTTGTACGTTTTCCTCAACTCCCCAACGGAGCAAATAATTTCACATTCAATACCTGCGTGTATGCGGGGCTTCAGCGGCAAGGTCCGCGGAAGCGGCCGGGGCTGATTTCCCGGTCAGGCGATCTCGTGCCTCTCGCTGCTGTGCCCGACAGAGAAGGCACCGCCCAAATAAATCGCCTGTTCCGTTCAGGCAAGTCGTGCCCGCCTATGCGCGGGTGTTGTTTGGTGCGCGCTTGGCGAGAGGATAGAAGTTGAAGAACATCCGCACGACGTTCGGTATGGCCGCCATCGCCGGAGCGCTCGCAGTGGCGCCCGTGGCCCTGGGGGCGGGTACCGCCAATGCGGACACGGTGTGAACTGGGATGCCGTCGCTGCCTGCGAGTCGGGCGGCAACTGGGCCATCAACACCGGAAACGGCTACTACGGTGGCCTGCAGTTCACCATGGGCACCTGGCGTGCCAACGGCGGCAGCGGTTCGCCGCACACCGCCAGCAAGGACGAGCAGATCCGGGTCGCCAACAACGTGCTGCACTCGCAGGGCATCGGTGCCTGGCCGGTGTGCGGGCGTCGCGGCTGACGCGCTGCATATATGCGCCGTCCATACCAAAGGACGTGACAATGGCGCCGGGCTTTCGGCTCGGCGCCATTGTTTTCTCACAAATACCGTGAATATCCATTCGTCCCATAAGAAACCCCTAAAACTTGTGCCTCCTCCGTAACGGAAGATTTCCCCCACCCGAAACACCGGTAACCGCAGTGTGAGAACGCACCATCCAACGCATGCGGAACTCGTGTCACCGGTCGGGGAAGGACCGCACAATGAAGAACCTCAGCGTCGCGATCAAGAAGACAATCACCCGGATCCTCTGGGTAGCCGCCGCAGTCGGCGCCCTCGCCGTCGCGCCGCTGGCCCTGTCGGCCACCGCCAGCGCCGACAGCGGGGTGAACTGGGACGCGGTCGCCCAGTGCGAGTCCGGTGGCAACTGGTCGACCAATACCGGTAACGGTGCCTCCGGCGGACTTCAGTTCAAGCAGGCCACCTGGACCGCCAACGGCGGCGTGGGCGCCCCGCACCAGGCCAGCCGCGCCGAGCAGATCCGCGTCGCCGAAAACGTCCTGCGCACTCAGGGCCTGGGCGCCTGGCCGACCTGCGGCGCCAAGGGCGCCACCCCGGCGGTGTGGACCACCTCCGCGCCGGCCACCTCGGCCCCTGCCGCCACCGGTTGCCAGGCCATTCGTCCCGGCGCCATCCTCGGGATCTTCGACGTCCGCAAGATGTGCACCGTGCTGACCTCCTTCGGCCAACCGCGCTAGTCGGCACCACCGGTAGCCAGAGACGCCCGCTTTCCGCCCCCGGAAGCGGGCGTCTCTGCGTGTTCGGACCACAGCGCCGGCGCGGAGTTTGGGATCGGTAGCCGACCCGCCCGTCGACGCTGATGTCACCACCGACCGAGAACAGGGAAACACACGATGACTGTCACCCGACTGGGCCTCGGCCTCGCCGCCGCGGCCCTCACCATCTCCGCACTCAGCGGATGCTCGACCATCGCCGACGTCCGGAAGATCACCGATGCCGCGACCTCCGCGGTCCAGCAGATCCAGGACGGCACCGGTGCCACCGGAGACGTGCTGACCGCCGACGGCCTGGACAAGGCGTTCGCCGCGATCGCGGAGAAGGTCGGCGCCACCCCGATGCAGGTGGTCAAAGTGACCCTGATCCCGACCACCGCGACGGTGCAGGCCATCGACCCGAACGCGCCGACCGAACTGAACCAGTGGACCTACACCGCCGGACACGTCGGCGCCTCCAGGCCGGTCGACTACGACGACGACGCAGAAGCCCTGCGACAGAACCTGTTCGTGCTCACCGACGTGCCCACGAGCGCCATCATCGCCGCGGTCGACGGAGCCGTCGCCGCCAGCGGTATCGCCGACGGCAAGGTGCAGTCCGTCGTCATCGACCGCAACCTGCCCTTCGATGACAACCTGCGCATTCTCATCAACGTCCAGGGTGACCGGAGCAACAAGCAGGTCCGCGCCGACGCCGGGGGACACATCACCGACGTCGTCTGACCCGGCTAGCGTGGCGGGTATGACGTCTCGCCACGCATTCGGTGACCTCGACCGCTATCTCGAACTACCCAGGGTCGCCGGACTCGCGGTCTCCCCGGACGGCGCCCGGCTGGTCACCACCGTCAGCGAGATCAACCACGATCGCACCGAATTCGTCACGGCGATATGGGAATTGGATCCGGCGGGGCAGCTTCCCGCGCGGCGTCTGACCCGGGGGATCAAAGGTGAATCGGCGCCGTCCTTCACCGCCGCCGGAGATCTGCTGTTCCTCGCGGCCCGCCCCGCGCCCGGTGACGACACACCACCCGCCGCGCTGTGGCAGCTGCCCGCAGCCGGCGGCGAGGCCGTCGAACTGCGCGCACTCCCCGGCGGGGTCAGCGCCGTGCACACCGCGACCGCAGCCGACCGCGTCCTCGTCACGGCGCCGCTGCTGCCGTCGGCGGCCACCGTCGAAGACGACGCCCGGTTGCGTGCGCTGCGCAAGGACAACAAGGTCTCGGCAATCCTGCACACCCGCTACCCGGTGCGGCACTGGGATCACGACCTCGGGCCCGACCAGCCCCACCTGCTCGACGCGGCCGACTCCCGTGACCTCACCCCGGCGCCCGGAGCCGCGCTGCGCGAAGCCGGTGTCGCGGTCAGCGCCGACGGCACGTTCGTGGTGACATCGTGGCAGGCCGCCGGACCCGGTGCCGTGATCCGTGTCGTGTTGATGCGCATCGACACCGCCACCGGCGTTCGTCAGGTGATCGTCGACGACCCCGATGCAGATCTCGGCCATCCGGCGATCTCGCCGGATGGTGGACGGCTCGCTTTCCTGCGCGAGACGGTGTCCACCCCCGAGCTGGCGCCGCGGATCACGTTGTGCGTCATGAGGTTCGGTGAACCGTGGGTGGAGGTGAGCGCGCAGTGGGATCGCTGGCCGTCGTCGGTGAGCTGGACGACCGACGGCACCGCCCTGGTGATCACCGCCGACGACGGGGGCGGGTGCCCGATCTTCTCGGTGCACCCGGAAACCGGTGCCGTGACGCGGCTGACCCACGATGACCATAGTTACGCGGAGGTGCGCACCGCGCCCGGCGGCGTCATCTACGCGCTGCGCCATTCTTACGCTGCGCCGCCCCATCCGGTGCGGATTGACGCGGACGGGCGGGTCGTCACGCTGCCGTGCGTCGAGATTCCTTCGCTGCCAGGCACATTGGAAGAGCTGACGGCCACGGCCGAGGACGGCGCGGCCGTGCGGTCCTGGCTGGTGCTACCAGAGGGGAACGAACCCGCACCGCTGCTGTTGTGGGTGCACGGCGGACCGCTGGGCAGTTGGAACGCCTGGCATTGGCGCTGGAACCCCTGGCTGATGGCCGCCGCCGGCTACGCCGTGCTGATGCCCGACCCCGCGTTGTCCACCGGTTACGGACAGCACTTCATCCAGCGCGGTTGGGGTGCCTGGGGTGCGGCGCCCTATACGGATCTGATGGCGGCCACCGACGCGGCCTGTGCCCATCCGAGGATCGATGCCGGCCGGACCGCCGCCATGGGCGGATCGTTCGGCGGCTATATGGCCAACTGGATCGCCGGGCACACCGACCGCTTCGATGCCATCGTCACCCACGCCAGCCTGTGGGCGCTGGACCAGTTCGGCCACACCACCGACGGCGCGTACTGGTGGGCGCGCGAGATGACCGAGCAGATGACACAACACAATTCACCACACCGGCAGGTCGGCTCCATCAACACCCCGATGCTGGTGATCCACGGCGACAAGGACTATCGCGTCCCTGTCGGTGAGGCGCTGCGGCTCTGGTACGAGCTACTCACCGAGTCGGCACTGCCGGCCGACCCGGATGACGGCACCAGTGCCCATCAGTTCCTGTACTTTCCCTCCGAGGGGCACTGGATCGCGCAGCCGCAGCACACCAAGATCTGGTACCAGGTCACCCTCGCGTTCCTGGCCCGCCACGTTCTGGGTGAGGACGGCGCCGTGCCCGAGACGCTCGGGTAGCTTCACAGTCCATGACCTCGCAGCGGGAATTCGACCTCGTCCTGTACGGCGCCACCGGCTTCGCCGGCAAACTCACCGCCGAGTACCTGGCCAAGGCGGCCGGCCCGGCCCGGATCGCGCTGGCCGGGCGGTCCGCCGACAAAGTGCGTGCGGTGCGCGACGCCTTGGGGGAGTCGGCCGCCTCATGGACCATCATCGAAGCCGATGCGGGGGTGCCGGCCACGCTGGCGGCGATGGCCGAGCGCACCCAGGTGGTCGTCACCACCGTCGGGCCCTACACCCGCTACGGCCTGCCGCTGGTGGCCGCCTGCGTGGAAGCCGGCACCGACTACGCCGATCTCACCGGTGAGACACCGTTCATCCGCGACAGTGTCGACCAATTCCACAAGCAGGCCGCCGATACCGGCGTCCGCATCGTGCATTCCTGCGGATTCGACTCGGTCCCTTCCGATCTCACCGTCTATGCCCTCTACGACAAGGTGCGCGCCGACGGGACCGGTGACCTCACCGACACCGACCTGGTGTTGCGCACCTTCGCCGGCGGGGTATCCGGTGGCACCGTCGCCTCGATGATGGAGTTCTTCCGCACGGCCGCCGGTGATCCGGATATCCGGCGCGAAATGCTCGACCCGTACACGCTGAGCACAGACCGTGCCGCCGAGCCCGATCTGGGACACCAGTCGGATACGCCCTGGATTCGCGGCGTCCAGATCGCGCCCGAACTGGCCGGCGTGTGGACCGGTGCGTTTGCGATGGCAGCGCCGAACTCGCGAATCGTGCGGCGCAGTAACGCCCTTCTGGACTGGGCATATGGCCGAACGTTCCGCTATGCCGAGCACATGAGCACGGGTTCCTCGGTGCTGGCACCGGTCGTCGCCGCGGTGGACACCGCCGTGAACGCCGCGGCCCTCGGCCTCGGAATGAAGTACCTCAACAAGGTGCCGTCGGCCCTGCTGGAGCGGATCGTGCCGAAACCCGGCACCGGGCCGAGCGAACAAACCAGGGAAAACGGGCACTACCGCATCGAGACGTACACCACGACCAGCACGGGTGCGCGCTACCGGGCCGTCATCGCCCAGCAGGGCGATCCCGGCTACAAGGCGACTGCGGTGCTGCTCGGCGAGAGCGGGCTGGCGCTGGCGCTGGACCGGGACCGGCTCTCCGATCTGCGTGGCGTACTGACGCCCGCCGCGGCGATGGGCGACGCACTGCTCACCCGGCTTCCGGCCGCCGGGGTGACATTGGAGACCACCCGGCTGGATTGACACCGGGCAGCGTCGAACCCCTGTGGGCGAGGGCCCGATCCGGCTAGGGTCGAGTGCGGGTAGGACGTCAACCAGCGATGAAGGTGGGGATGAAATGGCCGGTCTGGATGATCTCTTCGCACAGATTCCGGTACGCGATATTGCGACGAAGCTGGGGGCCGATGAAGGCGAGGTGAACAACGCCATCCGGACCCTGGTCCCGGCCCTGGTGGGCGGACTGCAGCACAACGTCACGTCCGGCGATATCGACTCCAGCACGCTGGAGTCGGCGGTCACCGCACAGGGGGCCAGCGGACTGCTGGACGGCGGCGTGAGCGTCGACCAGGTGGATCAGGCCGAGGGCGACAACATCGTCGCCCACATCTTCGGCGGTAACGACACCAACCAGGTGGCCTCGGCGCTCGCGGACAGCGGAGCCGGGGGAAGCAGCCTGATCAAGCAGCTGCTGCCGATCCTGGCCCCCATCGTGCTGGCCTATATCGGCAAGCAGTTCGCGCAGAACAACGCCACGCCGGCCGCTTCGGCCGCTTCGGGCGGAGGTGGCGGATTGGGCGACATCCTGGGCAGTGTCCTCGCCGGCGCCGGCGGTGGAGGCGGCGCGGGTAACAACCCGCTGGGCAACATCCTCGGCGGCGTGCTCGGTGGACTCCTCGGCGGCAAGAAGTAGCCCAAGAAGTAGCCTGCGCCGCCGAGCGTCGACTTCTCGTCGGCGAAGGGGCGATCGGCCACCATCACGTCGACGTTCGGCGATCAGGGCGGGGCGACGGCCGGTCGGTCCGCGCGGCCTTTCTAGAATGACCAGGTGACTGCCAGCCCTTCCTCGCGCGCCGATGCCCTTCCCAAGTCATGGGAGCCGGGTGCGGTAGAAAGCGAGCTCTATCAGGGTTGGGTCGACGCGGGCTACTTCACGGCCGACCCGTCGAGCACCAAGCCGCCGTACTCGATCGTCCTGCCGCCGCCGAACGTGACCGGCAGCCTGCACATGGGCCACGCGCTGGACCACACGCTGATGGACGCCCTGACCCGGCGCAAGCGCATGCAGGGTTTCGAGGTGCTGTGGCTGCCCGGCATGGATCACGCCGGCATCGCCACCCAGTCGGTGGTGGAGAAGCAGCTTGCCGTCGACGGCAAGACCAAAGAGGACTTCGGCCGCGAACTGTTCGTCGACAAGGTGTGGGACTGGAAGCGCGAATCCGGTGGCACCATCGGCGGGCAGATGCGCCGGCTCGGCGACGGGGTGGACTGGAGTCGCGACCGGTTCACCATGGACGAGGGTCTGTCCCGTGCGGTGCGCACCATCTTCAAGCGGCTCTATGACGCCGGGCTGATCTACCAGGCCGAGCGCCTGGTGAACTGGTCGCCGGTGCTGCAGACCGCGATCAGCGACCTCGAGGTGAAGTACGAGGACGTCGAGGGCGAGCTGGTGTCGTTCCGGTACGGATCTCTCGACGACGCGCAACCGCATATCGTGGTGGCCACCACCCGGCTGGAGACCATGCTCGGCGACACCGCCATCGCGGTGCATCCCGATGACGAGCGCTACCGCGCGCTGGTCGGCACGACGCTGCCGCACCCGTTCCTGGACCGCGACGTCATCATCGTCGCCGACGCCCACGTCGATCCCGAATTCGGTACCGGCGCAGTCAAAGTCACCCCCGCACACGACCCGAACGACTTCGAGATCGGTGTCCGGCACAACCTCGCCATGCCGTCCATCCTGGACAAGGCCGGCGCGATCACCGGCACCGGAACGCCATTCGACGGCATGGACCGGTTCGAGGCGCGCGTCGCGGTGCGTGAGGCGCTGGCCGCCGACGGCCGCATCGTCGCCGAGAAGCGTCCGTATCTGCACAGTGTCGGCCACTCCGAGCGCAGCGGCGAGCCCATCGAGCCGCGGCTGAGCCTGCAGTGGTGGGTCAAGGTCGAGTCACTGGCCAAGGCGGCCGGGGACGCAGTGCGGGGCGGCGACACCGTGATTCACCCCGCCAGCCTGGAACCGCGCTGGTTCGCGTGGGTGGACAACATGCACGACTGGTGCATCTCGCGCCAGCTCTGGTGGGGCCACCGCATCCCGATCTGGCACGGTCCCGACGGTCAGCAGGTGTGTCTGGGTCCCGACGAGACCGCGCCCGAGGGCTGGGTGCAGGACCCGGATGTGCTCGACACCTGGTTCTCATCGGCGCTGTGGCCGTTCTCCACGATGGGCTGGCCGGAGAAGACCCCCGAGCTGGAGAAGTTCTATCCGACCAGCGTGCTGGTCACCGGCTACGACATCCTGTTCTTCTGGGTGGCCCGGATGATGATGTTCGGCACCTTCGTCGCCGGTGACGATGTGGTGGCTGCCGGCACGGTGCCGTTCCGGAACGTCTTCCTGCACGGCCTGATCCGCGACGAGTTCGGCCGAAAGATGAGCAAGTCCAAGGGCAACGGTATCGACCCGCTCGATTGGGTGGAGAAGTTCGGTGCCGACGCCCTGCGGTTCACCCTGGCCCGCGGTGCGAGCCCCGGTGGCGACCTGTCGATCGGTGAGGACGCTGCGCGTGCTTCGCGCAACTTCGCCACCAAGTTGTTCAACGCCACCAAGTTCGCGCTGATGAACGGTGCGGCCCCCGCGCCGCTGCCCGCCGCGGGTGAACTCACCGACGCCGACCGGTGGATCCTGGGCCGGCTCGAGGAGGTGCGCGCCGAGGCCGACGCCGCGCTGGAGGCTTACGAGTTCAGCCGAGCCTGTGAGGCGCTGTACCACTTCGCCTGGGACGAGTTCTGCGACTGGTACGTCGAGCTGGCCAAAGTGCAGCTCTCGCAAGGTATTACGCACACCACTGCGGTGCTGGCCGCGGTGCTCGACGCGCTGCTGAAGCTGCTGCACCCGGTGATGCCGTTTGTCACCGAGACGCTGTGGACGACGCTCACCGGCGGTGAGTCGCTGGTGATCGCGGACTGGCCGGCACCGTCGGGCTTTGCGCTGGATTCCGTTGCCGCCCGGCGCGTCGCGGATATGCAGAAGCTGGTGACCGAGGTGCGCAGGTTCCGCAGCGATCAGGGCCTGGCCGACCGGCAGCGGGTCCCGGCCCGGCTCAGCGGTCTCGACGTCGCGGACGTGCAGTCCCAGCTGCCGGCGGTGACCGCCCTGGCCTGGCTCACCGAACCGGCCGACGGTTTCACCGCCTCGGCGTCGGTCGAGGTGCGGCTGTCCGAGGGCACCGTCGTGGTGGAGCTGGACACCTCCGGCACCGTCGACGTCGCCGCCGAACGGCGCCGCCTGGAGAAGGATCTGGCCGCCGCGCAGAAGGAATTGGTCCAGACCGCAGGCAAACTCGGCAACGCCGAATTCCTGGCCAAGGCCCCCGAAGCCGTCGTCGACAAGATCAAGGGCCGCCAGCAGCTGGCCCAGGAAGAGGTCGAGCGGATCACGGCTCGCCTGGCCGCACTCGCATGACCGACCCGGAGCCCACCCCGGACGAGATCGCGGCACTGCTGCAGGTCGAGCATCTGCTCGACCAGCGGTGGCCGGAGACGAAGATCGAACCGAGCACGGCGCGTATCGAGGCGCTGCTGGAACTGCTGGGCTCACCGCAGCGCAGCTATCCGTCGATCCACATTGCCGGAACCAACGGCAAGACGTCGGTGGCGCGCATCATCGACGCCCTGCTGATCGCGCTGCACCGCCGCACCGGGCGGACCACCAGCCCGCACCTCCAGTCGGCTGTCGAGCGCATCTCGATCGACGGAAAGCCGCTGACCCCAGCGCAATACGTCGCCGTCTACCGTGAGATCGAACCGTTCATCGAACTCGTCGATGCGCAATCCGAAGCGGCCGGTGGACCGAAGATGAGCAAGTTCGAGGTGCTCACCGCGATGGCCTTCGCCGCCTTCGCCGATGCCCCGGTCGATATCGCCGTGGTGGAGACGGGCCTCGGGGGCCGCTGGGATGCCACCAACGTGGTCAACGCGCCCGTCACCGTCATCACGCCGATCGGGCTGGACCACACCGACTATCTCGGTGACACCATCGCGCAGATCGCGGGGGAGAAGGCCGGGATCATCACCAAACAGGACGATGACCTGGTGCCCACCGATACCGTCGCGGTGATCGGTCGCCAGTCGCCGGAGGCCATGGAGGTGCTGCTGGCGCAGGCGGTGACAGCCGATGCCGCGGTGGCGCGCGAGGATTCGGAGTTCGCGGTGCGCAGCCGCCAAGTGGCCGTCGGCGGTCAGGTGTTGTCGCTGCAGGGGCTCGGCGGGGTGTACGAGGACATCTTCCTGCCGCTGCACGGTGCCCATCAGGCGCACAACGCGGTGCTCGCCCTGGCCGCGGTCGAGGCCTTCTTCGGCGCCGGCGCAGACCGTCAGCTCGATATCGACGCGGTGCGGGCCGGTTTCGCTGCCGCGGCCAGTCCCGGGCGGCTGGAGCGGGTGCGCAGCGCGCCGACGGTGTTCGTGGATGCCGCGCACAACCCGGCCGGTGCCACCGCGCTGGCCGAAGCGCTGGCCGAGGAGTTCGATTTCCGCTTCCTGGTCGGGGTCGTGTCGGTGATGGCCGACAAGGACGTCGACGGCATCCTCGCGGCGCTGGAGCCTGCGTTCGATCAGATCGTCGTCACCCACAACGGGTCGCCGCGTGCCCTGGACGTCGAAGAACTGGCGACGCTGGCCGAGCAGCGGTTCGGTGCGGAGCGGGTGCTCACCGCGGCCACGCTGCCCGACGCGATAGAGACCGCCATCGCGCAGGTGGAGGAGTCCGCCGGTGCGGAAGGGGTGTCGGGCAGTGGCATCGTCATCACCGGCTCGGTGGTGACGGCGGGCGCCGCCCGCACCTTGTTCGGACGGGACCCGGCATGACGACGCCGGCGACACCGACCGATCCGTGGAAGAGCTTCCGCGGTGTGATGGCCGGAACCCTGATTCTGGAGGCCATCGTCGTGCTGCTGGCCCTGCCGGTGGTGTCCTTCGGCAAGGGCGGTCTGACCTGGGTGTCCGGCGGCTTCCTGATCGGGATGACCGTGCTGCTGGTGCTGCTGTCCGGAGTGCAGGGCCGCCCGGGCGCCATCTGGATCAACTTCGGGGTGCAGTTGGTGCTCGTCGCAGGTGCCTTCATCCATTGGGGCATCGGCTTCATCGGGGTGGTCTTCGCATTGGTCTGGGCGTTGTTGATCGTCCTGCGGGGTGAGGTCAAGCGCCGGCAGGAGCGTGGACTGCTGCCCGGCCAGCAGGATGCGCCGGATTGAGTCTGCGTCCGGTTCTTCGGCAACTGCCGCATCAGCTTTCGGGGCTGCTACGGGATCTGCCGCTGTTCGTGCTCGCGCCCGCGATCCGTGGTCGCCATCTGCGGTGGGGAGCCACCGACGCAGAAGTGGCCGCGCGCCTGCCGGGGGATGACCATGTGCCCGGCGCCCAGTTCGTGGCCACCCGCGCCATCGACATCGCCGCCCCGCCCGCCGACGTCTGGCCGTGGCTGGTGCAAGTGGGCGCCGGCCGGGCCGGGTGGTACAGCCACGATCTGCTGGACAACCTCGGCAAGCCCAGCGCCACCGAGATCATCGCGCCACTGCAGGACCTCGCGCCGGGGGACTGGGTGCCGATGTCGCCGTTCGGCACTCCGTCGGAGAAGACGGCCTTCCGGGTCGAGTCGATGCGCGCACCGGAACTGATGGTGTGGACGAAACCGGACAGCGCGTGGGTCTGGCGGCTGACGGCGACCCCGGCGGGCACCCGGCTGGTCACCCGTGTGCACGTCCGCTACGACTGGCGGCGCCCCTGGCTCGCCGTCTTCGGTGTGCTGCTGATGGAGTTCGGTGATTTCGCCATGCAGCGGCGGATGCTGCGCGGTATCACGCAGCGGGCCGAATCGCTGGCCGGACGGGGTTCGTCGGGACCGATCTGAGCCTGGTGTCGCAGGCTCCGGTTACCGACCGGTACGCTGTCCGCCGTGACTGAGCGCACCCTTGTTTTGATCAAGCCCGACGGCGTTGCACGCCACCTGATCGGCGAGATCGTCAGCCGGATCGAGCGCAAGGGCCTGACCTTCGCGGCACTTGAGCTCAAGGTCGTCAGCGACGACCTGGCCCGCCAGCATTACGCCGAGCACGACGGCAAGCCGTTCTTCGGGTCGTTGCTGGAGTTCATCACCTCCGGTCCGGTGGTGGCGGCCGTGGTCGAGGGACCGCGCGCGATCGCCGCGTTCCGTCAGATCGCGGGCGGCACCGACCCGGTGGAGAAGGCCACGCCGGGCACCATCCGTGGCGACCTGGCTCTGGTCACCCAGGACAACCTGGTCCACGGCTCCGATTCACCCGAGTCGGCGGCCCGTGAAATCGCTCTCTGGTTCCCCGGCCTGACGGGCGCTTAGCTCGCGGTTGGGCCCGCTTCGTCAGATTCCGGCTCGCGGTGTGGGATACTGGCCCTGGGAGATCGGCGCCACAAGGGGTCCGAACTCCCGGATGAAGACTTCGACGAGCGCGACCACCGCGATCTTGCGGTGAGGCGCCGACCGTCCAGCCATCATTCAGCCAGGCACCGAGTGGGTTCATCCGAACTGCTCGGGGCGAGACCATAACAAGTCCGGGGTAAGTGTCCCGGACCCATAGCGGAAGCCCTCGCGTGGCCGCGTCGATCTGACGCGCCCGGGGGCTTGAGGAGAATACGTGGCCGAAGATGCCCATACCCAAGACCTTTCCCAAGCAGCGCAGAGTGAGGAACTGCCGGCGAAGCTGAGAGTTCACTCGCTGGCGCGTCTGCTGGGCACCACCAGTAAGCGCATCGTCGATGTGCTCGCCGAGCTCGACGGCAGGGCTCGCAGCCCGCACTCCACGGTCGACAAGGCCGAGGCAGAGCGCGTCCGCGACCTGCTCAACGCGGCCGAAGCCGAGCCGCCCCACGCGACCGGGTCCGTCGAACCGGCGGAGGTGGCCGCAGCCGTCGAGGTGGTGAACGCCGAACCCGAATCGCGGTTGCTGCTGGAAACCCCGCACGCCTTCGAACTGGAGGTGGCGAGCGAGCTCAGCCCGCGCGGCGAGGTCGAACCTGCTCCGTATCTGCCGCTGTTCGTCGCGCCGCAACCGGTCGAGTTCGCGCCGCGGGTGGCTGCGGCCGATCAGGGTGACGAGGTCGAGGACGGCGACGCCACCGACGACTCCGCTGAGGACGCCGACGACGCCGACGACACTGATTCCGACGCCGAGGACGGTCAGTCGGATCGTCCCGCCGCGCGCCGTCGTCGCCGGGGCCGTCGGGGCCGAGGCCGCGGTCGCGGCGAGCAGAGTGCCGATGAAGCCGGTGACGACGTCGGCGAGGGTGCCGAAGACGGCGCGGCCGAGGGCGAGCAGTCCGACGAGGACGCCGAGGACGCCGACGACACCGACGAGGATGCCGGTGACGAGGCAGGTGGCGCCGAGGGCGGCACGCGTCGCCGTCGCCGCCGGCGCCGGCGTAAGTCGGGCAACGGTGGAGACGAGGACTCGGTATCGCCGGACGATCCGCCGAACACCGTCGTGCACGAGCGCACGCCGCGGGAGAAGAGCGCCAAACCCGATAACGAGATCCAGGGCATCAGCGGATCGACGCGGCTGGAGGCCAAGCGCCAGCGCCGCCGGGACGGTCGCGACGCCGGCCGGCGCCGCCCGCCCATCCTGAGCGAGGCCGAGTTCCTGGCCCGGCGGGAGGCTGTCGAACGCACGATGATCGTGCGGGACAAGGTCCGCACCGAGCCGCCGCACGAGGGCGCCCGGTACACCCAGATCGCGGTGCTCGAAGACGGCGTCGTGGTCGAACACTTCGTGACGTCAGCAGCGTCGGCGAGCCTGGTCGGCAATATCTACCTGGGCATCGTGCAGAACGTGCTGCCCTCGATGGAGGCCGCGTTCGTCGATATCGGCCGTGGCCGCAACGGCGTGCTCTACGCCGGTGAGGTCAACTGGGAGGCCGCCGGCCTGGGCGGTAACAACCGCAAGATCGAGCAGGCACTCAAACCCGGCGACTACGTCGTCGTGCAGGTCAGCAAGGATCCTGTCGGGCACAAGGGCGCCCGGCTCACCACGCAGATCTCGCTGGCCGGCCGCTACCTGGTGTACGTGCCCGGGGCCTCGTCGACCGGGATCAGCCGGAAGCTGC
This sequence comes from Mycolicibacterium fluoranthenivorans, assembly GCF_011758805.1. Taxonomy (NCBI): domain Bacteria; kingdom Bacillati; phylum Actinomycetota; class Actinomycetes; order Mycobacteriales; family Mycobacteriaceae; genus Mycobacterium; species Mycolicibacterium fluoranthenivorans. Next base: position 419,414 of record NZ_JAANOW010000002.1, read on the forward strand.
CCGACACCGAGCGGCAGCGGCTCAAGGAGATCCTGAAAGAGGTGGTGCCCGCAGGTGCCGGTGTGATCATTCGCACCGCGTCCGAGGGCGTCAAGGAAGACGACATCCGCACCGACGTGAACCGGCTGCAGGAGCGCTGGGCCCAGATCGAGGCCGCCGCCGCGGAGACCACCGGCAAGAAGGCCGGTGCCGCGATCGCGCTCTACGAAGAACCTGATGTGCTGGTCAAGGTGATCCGCGACCTGTTCAACGAGGACTTCTCCGGTCTGATCGTCTCCGGCGACGAGGCCTGGAAGACCATCAACGACTACGTGAACTCGGTTGCACCCGAGCTTGTTCCGCGCATGACCAAGTACGAGCCGGCCAATCCCGATGCCCCCGACGTGTTCGCTGTGCACCGGATCGACGAGCAGCTCGCCAAGGCGCTGGACCGCAAGGTGTGGCTGCCCTCGGGCGGCACCCTGGTCATCGACCGCACCGAGGCGATGACGGTCATCGACGTCAACACCGGGAAGTTCACCGGTTCGGGCGGCAACCTCGAACAGACCGTGACCCGCAACAACCTGGAAGCCGCCGAGGAGACGGTGCGGCAACTGAGGCTGCGCGATATCGGCGGCATCGTGGTGATCGACTTCATCGACATGGTGCTGGAGTCCAACCGCGATCTGGTGCTGCGGCGCCTCACCGAGGCACTGGCCCGCGACCGCACCCGGCATCAGGTGTCGGAGGTGACCTCGCTCGGGCTGGTGCAGCTGACCCGCAAGCGCCTGGGCACCGGGCTGGTCGAGGCGTTCTCCACCACCTGTACGCACTGCGCCGGCAGGGGAATCGTCCTGCACGTCGATCCGGTGGACACCGCGCAGGCGGTCGCGCGCAAGGCCGAGTCGGCCGGTGCTGCCGCCGGCGCGGCCGGTGGCGGCGGCGGACGCCGGGGCAAACGCGGTAAGAAGGGCGCCAAGACCGAGCCCGAAGAGGTACAGGTCGCGAAGGTGCCTGCACACGCGGCGGGCGAGCATCCGATGTTCAAGGCGATGGCCGCGGCCAACGGCAAGCATGAGGATGAGGACGGCCGGCCCCTCGACGACGAAGACGAGACGCTCGCTGAAGGCGACGAGGAGCTGATCGCCGTCGGCGATATCGACGACGACGCCGCCGAGGAGACCAACGGCGTCGATGCTGACGTCGAGGACGAGATCGAGGACGACGTCGATGTCATCGATGGCGACGATGACGACGATGACGACGACGATGACTCCGAAGACGACGAGTTCGACGAGGACTCCGACGATGACGATGACGATGACGAGGACGACGAGTTCGAGGATTCCGACGACGATGACTCGGACGACTCCGACGACGATGACGCGGACGATTCTGACGACGACGAGGACTCCGACGACGGTGACGAGGACGACGACACCGGCTCTGACCAGGCGATCGTGACACCCGAACCGGCGGTCGAGGCGAACGGTGCAGGTGGACGACGTCCGCGGCGCCGTGCCGCGGCACGGCCGGCCGGCCCCCCGAGGGACGCGGTTTGACCCTGTCCCCGCTGCTCACGTACCCTTGACCAGTTGTCGCGAGGCTAGTGGCCGCGAAAGCTGGCTCAGTTCGCAAACAAGACCTGCACGTGCATCCTCACCCTTTGCGCGCGCCCAGAAGAACGAAGTAGAGGAAGACTAACGATGGCAGCCGATAACGCCACGTACGCAATCGTCAAGACCGGCGGCAAGCAGTACAAGGTCGCCGTCGGTGACGTGGTCAAGGTCGAGAAGATCGAATCCGAACCGGGTTCCTCCGTCTCGCTGCCCGTCGCCCTCGTCGTCGATGGCGCGAAGGTCACCACCGCGGCCGATGAGCTGGCCAAGGTCGCGGTCACCGGTGAGGTGCTCGAGCACACCAAGGGCCCCAAGATCCGCATTCACAAGTTCAAGAACAAGACCGGCTACCACAAGCGGCAGGGTCACCGTCAGCAGCTGACCGTGCTCAAGGTCACCGGAATCAAGTAAGGGGCATACCAGACATGGCACATAAGAAGGGCGCATCCAGCTCACGCAACGGTCGCGACTCCGCCGCCCAGCGGCTCGGTGTCAAGCGATTCGGCGGCCAGTTGGTCAAGGCCGGCGAGATTTTGGTGCGGCAGCGGGGTACTCATTTCCATCCCGGCGTGAACGTCGGCCGTGGCGGCGACGACACGCTGTTCGCCACCGCCCCGGGCGTTGTCGAGTTCGGTGCCAAGCGGGGCCGCCGGACGGTCAACATCGTGCGACCGTCGGTCCAGGAGGCCTAGTTTTCCGAGGACTTTCCGCGAAGGTGAAGCTGCTGCGAGTTCTCCAGTCAGAACTTGTAGCGGCTTCACCTTTTTCATTGCTCCGTGGAAGGACCTGATATGCCCCGGTTCGTCGACCGCGTGGTCATCCACGCGCAGGCCGGTAACGGCGGCCATGGTTGCGCCTCGGTGCACCGGGAGAAGTTCAAACCGTTGGGTGGTCCCGACGGCGGGAACGGCGGTAAGGGCGGCAGCATCGTCCTGGTCGTCGATCCGCAGGTGCACACCCTGCTGGATTTCCACTTTCATCCACACGTCAACGCGCCCTCGGGCAAGCAGGGCGCGGGCAGTAACCGCGATGGTGCGGCGGGAGCCGATCTCGAGGTCCGGGTGCCCGACGGCACCGTGGTGCTCGATGATCAGGGCCGTCTGCTCGCCGATCTGGTCGGCGCCGGCACGCGTTTCGAAGCTGCCGCCGGCGGTCGGGGTGGACTCGGCAACGCGGCACTGGCATCCCGGGCCCGCAAGGCGCCCGGCTTCGCGCTGCTGGGGGAGAAGGGGCAGACCCGAGATCTGACCCTGGAGCTCAAGACGGTGGCCGATGTCGGTCTCGTCGGATTTCCCTCGGCCGGCAAATCTTCGCTGGTTTCCACGATTTCGGCGGCCAAACCCAAGATCGCCGACTATCCGTTCACGACGCTGGTGCCGAATCTGGGCGTGGTGTCCGCAGGGGACCACTCCTACACGGTCGCCGACGTGCCCGGCCTGATCCCCGGTGCCTCGGAAGGCCGGGGCCTGGGCTTGGACTTCCTGCGTCATATCGAGCGTTGTGCGGTACTGGTGCATGTCGTGGACTGCGCCACCCTGGAGCCGGGCCGCGACCCGATCTCCGATATCGATGCCCTTGAAGCCGAACTGGCCGCGTATCAGCCGACCTTGCAAGGTGATACGACTCTCGGCGATCTCGCCGACCGTCCCCGCGCCGTGGTGCTCAACAAGATCGATGTGCCCGAGGCGCGCGAACTGGCCGACTTCGTGCGTGACGAGATCGCCGAGAAGTATGGTTGGCCCGTCTACGAGATCTCCACCGTGAGCCGAGAAGGGCTGCGGCCCTTGATTTTCGCGCTGTGGGAATTGGTGTCGGCGTACCGGGCGGCGCAGCCCGAGGTGGCGCCGCGCCGCGCGGTCATTCGCCCGATCGCCGTCGACGAGACCGGTTTCACGGTATCGCCGGACGGACAGGGTGGTTTCCTCGTGCGGGGTACCCGGCCGGAACGCTGGATTGCGCAGACCAACTTCGAGAACGACGAAGCCGTGGGCTATCTGGGCGACCGCCTGGCCCGTCTGGGCGTCGAGGACGAACTGCTCAAGCAGGGCGCCACGCCGGGCTGTGCGGTGACGATCGGCGATATGACCTTCGACTGGGAGCCGCAGACCCCGGCGGGTATCGACACCCACCTGTCGGGGCGAGGCACCGACATCCGCCTCGAGCAGACCGAGCGGGTGGGCGCCGATGAGCGCAAGGCAGCACGGAAGGCACGCCGGGAGAACGACGCATGAGTGCCTCGGTGCATCGCGAAGCCGTCCGTACCGCACGCAGCGTCGTCGTCAAGATCGGCACCACAGCGCTCACCACCCCGGCCGGTGTCTTCGACGCCGGCCGGCTGGCCACCCTCGCCGATGCCATCGAAGGCCGGATGAAGGCCGGCTCCGATGTGGTGATCGTGTCGTCCGGGGCCATCGCCGCCGGTATCGAACCGCTCGGTCTGACCAAACGCCCGAAGGACCTGGCCACCAAGCAGGCCGCGGCGAGCGTCGGTCAGGTCGCCCTGGTCAATTCCTGGAGTTCGGCATTCGGCCGCTATCAGCGCACGGTGGGCCAGGTCCTGCTGACCGCGCATGACATCTCGATGCGCGTCCAGCACACCAATGCCCAGCGCACGCTGGACCGGCTGCGGGCGTTGCACGCGGTGGCCATCGTCAACGAGAACGACACGGTCGCCACCAATGAGATCCGGTTCGGGGACAACGACAGGCTCTCGGCTCTGGTGGCGCATCTGGTCGGTGCGGACGCACTGATCCTGCTCTCCGATATCGACGGCCTGTACGACGGTGATCCGCGCAAGGCGTCCGATGACAATCCCGCGCGGTTCATCCCCGAGGTCGCCGCCGCGGGAGACCTCGACGGGGTGGTCGCGGGTGGCGGGAGCAGTCTGGGGACCGGAGGGATGGCCTCCAAGTTGTCCTCGGCGCTGCTGGCCGCCGATGCCGGCGTGCCGGTGCTGCTGGCTGCGGCAGCCGACGCGGCGGCCGCACTCGGCGACGCCTCGGTGGGTACGGTGTTCGCCCCTCGTCCCGAACGGATGTCGGCGCGCAGGTTCTGGGTCCGCTATGCCGCCGAGGCCGCGGGTGCGCTGACTCTGGACGACGGCGCGGTGCGTGCGGTGGTCACCCAGCGCCGGTCTCTGCTGCCCGCCGGGATCACGGCGGTGACGGGCAAATTTCACGGCGGTGATGTCGTCGAATTGCACGGACCCGACGGGCAGGTGGTCGCGCGCGGGGTGGTGGCCTACGACGCGGGTGAACTGGCCACGATGATCGGCCGGTCGACCCCGGACCTGCCTGCTGATCTGCGCCGGCCGGCGGTGCACGCCGACGATCTGGTGGCCACCTGACAGGCGTCGTCGGTGGGCGATTGTCGCAAAATTGACGTTTCTGCTGCTACCGGTGCGATCGAAGCGGCCGCGCCGGGCGGGACGACGCGTTGCACGAGATCGGTCGACGTAAGCACTCGCTATGCCAGAAATAAGGTTATGCTGCTCAAAACTAGGGGACAGCAAAGCGAAGGCCAGGGGGCATGACGGGGCGATCTGTACTTGCGGTGGGGGCTCATCCCGATGACATCGAGCTCGGGTGTGGCGGTGCGCTGGCAAAGCATGTGGCAGCCGGCGACCAGGTTGCCATGCTGGTCGTCACCCGGGGTGAGGTCGGCCCCGGTGACACGGCTCAGCGCGTGCACGAACAGCATCGTGCCGTCCAGGTTCTGGGTGTGGACACGCTGATGTGGGGTGAGGGATTCGCCGACTGCCGGGTCTCGCTACAGGAATTCGAGCTCGTCCACCTCATCGAGGACGCCATCGAAAAAGTCTCGGCGACAGTGGTTTACACCCACGCGGCCAACGACAGTCATCAGGACCACCGCGTCGTGTCGCGCTGCACCATGGGTGCGGCGCGCTGGGTGTCGACCATCATGGCTTACGGCGGGCCCTCGGCCGTGGGGTTCAATCCCACGGTGTTCATCGACATCTCGGACGCGCTGGACAAGAAGGTTCAGGCGTTGATGTGCCACGTGTCGCAGGCCGAAGCCAGTGAAAAGGTGAGCGCCTCGTGGGTGCGCAGCACCGCCGAGCACTACGGATTCCTGTGCCGCCGTCCGTTCGCCGAAGGGTTCGAGCCCGTTCGCCAGGTCCTCGACTTCTAGAGGAGTGGTGGGGCGAGCACAGCGACGGGATATGCAACCGACTTTCCTGGTGGTAGGCGCAGGCACTACCGGTATCGGCGCGGCGACGCGACTCACCGAGCTCGGAATCGACCATCTCGTGGTCGATGCGGGCGACCGGATCGGCGGGATGTCCGCCTCGGTCACCGATGAGCAGGGATTCACCTGGGACCTCGGCGGGCATGTGCTGCACAGTCACTTTCCCGAGTTCGACCACGCGGTACGCGCCAGCGGGGTCGGGATCAACCAGGTCACCCGAAACGGCTGGGTGTGGCTCACCGGTGACGGCCCGCAGAGTCTGGTCCCGACTCCGATCCAGCAGCAGCTCACCGAGCTGCCCACCGATCTGCGTCCCGATGCACCCGCGCACCACCTCGCCGATTACTACCTCAACCACTTCGGCCGCCGGCTCTACGAGCAGTTCTTCGAGCCCTACAACCGCAAGATGTGGACGGCGCCGCTGCATGAGGTCGACCACGGCTGGACGTCGCTGCGCAGCGGCAGCCACACCCGCAATGTTCCCCAGTTGGGGTTGGCGGGCAGCAACCCACCTGCCCCGGCCGAGGCGTTTCCGTACCCGATCGGTGGTACGGGCGCCCTGTGGCAGGCCGTGCAGGACACGCTGATGACACCCGGTTCGACCCGGCTGGGTACCCGGGTGCTCGGCCTGGACCCGGACAAGCGGGTGGCCACCCTCGATGACGGGTCCTCGGTGTCGTACGACTACTGCGTCAGCACGGCACCGATCACCACGGCACTGGGCTGGATCGGGCAGGGGCACCAGACGACCGGTCTGCGGGCGAGCCGGGTGCACGCCGTCGGACTGGGGTACCGCGGCGAGCCGCCGCCGGCGCTGGCCGACAAGACCTGGCTGTACTGCCCCGACGAGGGCGTGCCGTGGTACCGCGCCACGATGCTGAGCAACTACGACCCCGGCAATGCGGGGCCGGGCCGCTGGAACATCCTGTGCGAGGTGCCGTCCTTCCCCGGCCAGACATCCTCGGCCGCGGATTCGATCGGCGCGGTGCAGGCTTCGCTGGCGGTTCTGGGTGCCGACCCGGCCCGGGTGCAGAGCCGGTTCGCCCAGACCATTCCGTTCGGGTATCCGGTGCCCACGCTGGGGCGTGATGACGTGCTGCGCGCCGCCGACAAGACGCTGACGGGGTACGGCATCTACAGCAGGGGGAGGTTCGGGGGCTGGCGGTACGAGTCGTCGAATCAGGACTATGGCTACATGCAGGGCAGGCAAGCCGTCGACCACGCGTTGACGGGTGCGGCCGAGGATGTGTACTGGCACCCGGAGTGGTTTTCCTGACCTAGTCGACGGGCTCCAGATATAGTGCGCCCCAGACGATTTCGGTGAGTGAAGCGGCCAGCTCGGTATCGAAGGACATTGGCTGGAACGGCAGATTCTGGTGGCAGGTCCGTTCCACCATCCACGTGAGCGAGCTCGCGGTGGCCGCGACGGGCAGTGAGCGCCGGATCGAACCGGCGGCCTGGCCGCGCTCGATGACGCCGGCGACCTGGTCGGTGATTCCGGTCAACAGGTCGCGGTAGGTGTCGCGGACGCCCGCGTCGTAGCCGGCCATCTCGTTGAGTGCGACGAGTACGGGTTGGTGACGGCGGTAACCGGCGATGATGCCCGACATCGCGGCGTGTACGTCGGCCGGATCCCGGCGCCCGGAAACACTCCACCATTGATCGGCGGCCACCGCCAGGTCGCTGAACACCTGGGTGGCCAGCCGGCGCAGCAGATGGCCCTTGTCCTCGAAATAGATGTAGAAGCTGGCTCGCGAGATACCTGCCTCGGTGGCCAGCCGGTCGACGCTGAGCTCGGTGAAGCTGGCGCCGTCGGCCATCAGCCGGTCGGTGGCGTCCAGCAGGTCGCGTTCGATCTGCTGGCGGCGTTCCTGGCGTTTGGCCTGCGGTCTACGGGTCACCGATGGCATGCCCGTCAGGATATCGGCCGAGTGCACGCCTTGACTAGACGTAGTGTCTAGACCTATCGTCACGAACATGACTGTGTCAGCCATCACATCGACAGCGTCGGAACGTCCGTACGATTCGATCGACCTCTCCTCGCGCGCGTTCTGGGCCACCACCGCGGCCGATCGTGAGGTCGCGTTCGCGCAGTTGCGCGCCCAGCGCCCGGTCAGCTGGCACAAGCCCGTCGAGGACGCCTTGATGGAGGATCCGAACGACAAAGGCTTCTGGGCGGTCACCCGGCACGCCGATATCGTCACCGTCAGCCGCGACAGCGAGACCTTCCTGTCCGGTAAGGGGGTGCTGTTCGAGACCGTGCCCGAGGAACTGCTGGAGGCGTCGCAGTCCTTCCTGGCGATGGACGCGCCGCGACACACGTTGATCCGCAAGCTCGTTCATTCGGCCTTCACGCCGCGTCAGGTCGCGCGCATCGAATCCTCGATCAAGAACAACGCCAAAGGCATCGTCGAAGAACTGGCTGCGGCGGGCAGCGGTGCGGACTTCGTCGAGCACTGCGCCAAGGAACTGCCGGTGCGCACGCTCTCGGATATGGTCGGCATCCCGGAGTCCGAGCGCAGCCGGGTGGCGCACGCCGCGGATGCGTTGGTGTCGTGGGCGGACCCGGTCTTCCTGGCCGGCCGTAATCCTCTCGAGGTGCTGCTGGAGAACCAGATGTACCTGCATCAGGTGGCCGGTGCGTTGGCCGCCGAGCGCCGGGAGAACCCGGGCAACGACCTGATCAGTGCCCTGGTGCACGCCGAGATCGACGGGGATCGGCTCACCGACTTCGAAGTGTCCGCGTTCTTCGTCCTGCTCGCGGTGGCCGGTAATGACACCACCCGCCAGACGGCCAGCCATGCGGTCAAGGCGCTCACCGATTTCCCGGACCAGCGGGCGTGGCTGCTCGACGATTTCGACGACCGGATCGGTTCCGCCGTGGAGGAATTCGTGCGCTGGGCAAGCCCGGTGATGACATTCCGGCGCACCGCCGCCGTCGACGTCGAACTCGGCGGTCAGCAGATCGCGGCGGGGGACAAGGTGGTGATGTTCTACGCGTCCGGCAACTGGGACACCGAGGTGTTCGACCGGCCGGAGCGTTTCGATCTGAGCCGTAAACCCAACCCGCATCTGGGCTTCGGCGGTGGCGGCCGGCATTTCTGCCTCGGTGCGCACGTGGCCCGTACGCAGCTGCGGGCGCTGTTCTTCGAACTGCTCACCCAGTTGCCCGATATCGCGGCGGGCGAACCGGCCTATCTGGAAGGCAACTTCGTGCACGCCGTCCGGGCGATGCCCTGCACGTTCTAGGGCAAGGGGGCGGCCACCGGTAGCTCGCCGGCCAGCAGGGTCAGCAGCTCCGAACAGCCGCCCTCGACCTTGACCGTGGCCTGCGCATCACCGCGGGTCTGGCCGCGATTGATGATCGCGATCGGCATGCCCACCGCGGCGGCGTGCCGGACGAACCGGTAGCCGGAGAACACGGTCAGTGACGACCCCGCGACCAGCAGGGCCTCGGCCGCTTCGACCAAGGAAAATGCCTGTGCTACGCGCTCTTTCGGCACGCTTTCGCCGAAGTAGACGATATCCGGTTTCAGCATCCCGCCGCAGCGCGGACAGTCCAGATAGTGGAACGTCGAGGTGTCGGTGACGACCGCGTCGGCGTCGGGGGCCACGGCGATACCGCCGACCTGCTCGGCGCGCTCGATGAAACCGGGGTTGAGCGCCTCCAATTCGTCGGCCAGTGCGGCGCGGCTCATGGTGTACCCACACCCCAGGCAGACCACCTGGGCGTACGTGCCGTGCAGATTCACCACCTGGCGGCTACCGGCCTTGGTGTGCAGCAGATCGACGTTCTGGGTGATCAGGCCCGTCACCACTCCGGCCTGCTCCAGTGCGGCCAGCGCGCGATGGCCGGCGTTGGGTCGGGTGTCGTCCATATGCCGCCAGCCGACATGATTGCGGGCCCAGTAACGCTGACGGAACACCGGATCGGAGGTGAACTGGGCGATCGTCATCGGATTGCTCGGCGGAGAGTCCGGACCGCGGTAGTCCGGAATCCCCGAATCGGTCGACATACCCGCCCCCGTCAGGACCGCCAGCCGCAGTCCGGACAGGGCAGATACGAGTTCGGGGGCTTCCACCCCACCCAGGATAGGGATAATGGCGACGTGGACTTCTATTCCGCCTACCGGCACGGATACGTGCGGGTCGCCGCGTGCACGCACCACACCACGCTGGCCGACCCCGCGGCCAACGCGGATTCGGTGCTGCGCACGGCCCGCGAATGTCATGACGACGCCGTCGGGCTGGCGGTGTTCCCGGAGCTCACCCTGTCCGGGTACTCGCTCGAGGACATCGTGTTGCAGGACACGCTGCTCAATGCCGTGCAAGACGCGGTGGCCACCCTGCTGGCAGGGTCGGCCGACCTGCTGCCGGTGCTGGTGGTCGGCGCCCCGCTGCGGCACGGCAACCGGGTGTACAACACCGCGTTGGTGATTCACCGCGGCACCCTCCTCGGGGTGGTGCCCAAGTCGTATCTGCCCACCTACCGGGAGTTCTACGAGCGCCGTCAGATCGCTGCGGGTGACGACGCCCGCGGCACCATCCGGATCAACGGCGCAGACGTGCCGTTCGGGCCGGATCTGCTGTTCACGGCCGCCGACCTGCCCGATTTCGTCCTGCACGTGGAGATTTGCGAGGACATGTGGGTACCCATTCCGCCGAGCGCCCAGGCCGCGCTGGCAGGAGCCACGGTGCTGGCGAACCTGTCGGGCAGCCCCATCACCATCGGTCGTGCCGAGGACCGCAAGCTGCTGGCCCGCTCGGCGTCGTCACGCTGCCTGGCCGCCTACGTGTACGCCGCCGCCGGTGAGGGGGAGTCGACCACCGACCTGGCCTGGGACGGGCAGACCATGATCTACGAGAACGGGGTGCTGCTGGCCGAATCCGATCGCTTCCCGAAAGGGGAGCGGCGCAGCGTCGCCGACGTCGACACCGCACTGCTGCGCGCGGAGCGACTGCGCCAGGGCACCTTCGACGACAATGCGCGCCATCACGGCGCCGCAGCGAACGTGCGCCGGATCGAGTTCACCCTCGACCCACCGGACGGCGACATCGGTCTGCGCCGAGCGGTGGAGCGGTTCCCCTTCGTGCCGTCGGATCCGCAACGGCTGCAGCAGGATTGCTACGAGGCCTACAACATCCAGGTGTCGGGGCTGGAGCAGCGGCTGCGCGCGCTGAACTATCCGAAGGTGGTCATCGGGGTCTCCGGCGGCCTGGACTCCACCCACGCCCTCATCGTCGCGGCCAAGGCCATGGACCGCGAAAGCCGCCCGCGCAGCGACATCTTGGCGTTCACCCTGCCCGGCTTTGCCACCGGCGATCGCACCAAGGGCAATGCCATCGCGTTGTCCAAGGCGTTGGGGGTGACCTTCGAGGAGATCGACATCCGGGATACGGCCACCCTGATGCTCACCGAGATGGGACATCCGGTGGTCCAGGGCGAGAAGGTCTACGACATCACGTTCGAGAACGTCCAGGCCGGGTTGCGCACCGACTACCTGTTCCGGCTGGCCAATCAGCGTGGCGGCATCGTCTTGGGCACCGGGGATCTGTCCGAACTCGGGTTGGGCTGGTCCACCTACGGCGTCGGTGACCAGATGTCGCACTACAACGTCAACGGCGGTGTCCCGAAGACGCTCATTCAGCACCTGATCCGTTGGGTGATCTCGTCGGGTCAGTTCGGCGAGGATGTCAACGAGGTGCTGGCGTCGGTGCTGGACACCGAGATCACCCCGGAGCTGGTGCCCGTGGGTGAGGACGGCAAGGTGCAGAGCAGCGAAGCCAAGGTGGGTCCCTATGCGCTGCAGGACTTCTCACTGTTCCAGGCGCTTCGTCACGGATTCGGGCCGGCCAAGATCGCCTTCCTGGCCTGGCATGCGTGGAGTGCTGCGGACCGAGGTGACTGGCCGACGGGGATTCCACTGGACAAGCGGCCGGAGTATTCACTGGCGGAGATCCGGCACTGGCTGACGGTGTTCGCGCAGCGGTTCTACTCTTTCAGCCAGTTCAAGCGGTCCGCGCTGCCCAACGGCCCCAAGGTGTCCGCGGGCGGTGCGCTGTCACCGCGCGGCGACTGGCGCGCCCCGTCGGACATGTCCGCGCGGATCTGGCTCGATGAGATCGAATGCGGGATCCCCGCGGAGTAGCGTCCGCGCTCCCCGAAGATCAGGCGGCCGAGGCGGTTTCGGCTGCGGCGAGCGGGCCTGGGCCCTCGGCGCGCGCCCGGGCCGCGGCACGGACGATGACGGCGAAGCAGATGGTGATCGGGATGGCCGCGCCGTCCATTCCGCCGGCGATGATCGCATCGGCGGCGGTGAAGTCGGGTGGCACGATCAGCGAGTACAAGCTGGCCGACAGTGGGGCCGCCGCGAAACCCCACAGCAGCCAACGCCATTGCCGTTCCCTTGCGACGTTGTCCCGCGCGCGGGCGCGGGCGACACCGAGGAGAGCCATCGCGATGCTGATCCAGACCGGCACCAGGTGGAACGCGACCAGGGAGTGCGGGATCGGCTCGGGCAACCGCGACGTCAGACCCGTGTAGGTGAGCGAGCCGAGCACCGCCAGGGCCACCGCCGCGCCGTATCTCCAGACCGGCGCCGCGGTGTCGGCCTCATCGGACGGGGCTTGCCGGCTGGCAATGAAGGCCACCGCGGCGCCGCCGGGTGCGACGACCCCCAGAATCAACGAGCCCACACCGATATTGGTGAGCACGTCGTGTTGCGGGATCACCGGCTGGATCCCGATCCAGATGAACCGCAGCAGCGGTGCGGTCAACATGAAGGCGATGCTGTAGGTCATCCAGGCGCGATGGGTGACCATGTCGCGCTTGCGGATCGCGTAGAGCGCGTACCAGGCGCTGGCGAGCGTGCCCACCGCCAGACCGCGTAGTTGGGTCTCGAACGCGGGTCCGATGAAGTGTCGGGCCGGTGGGGTGACGTAGAGAAAGATCAGGGCGGTCAGCATGCTGATCGTCATCAGGGCGAGGTAGCTGCGACCGTTCCACCGGTGCACCGCGGGCCACCGCTCGCGGATTCGCGCCGAGAACTGGAACATGGCCAGTGTCAACGCCAGTGCACCCAACGTGGTGTGTACCAACAGCACCACCCGGTGCTCGGCGTAGGCCTGGTGCCGGACCGCGTCGACCGATCCGTCGCCCAGCGCGTAGCCGCGGCCGTTGATCGCGGTGTTCACGTCGTCCTGCCAGCGTGGGACTCCGGTGCCGAACAGCGGCCAGGTGTAGTTCAGCGCGAGCGGCAGATAGAGGGCGCCCACCACCGCAGTGAAGATGAAGAGGCCCCGTGAGAGCGTCACCTGTTTGTCGTTGTCCATTTGGATGTCAGATTCTAAGTGGCGATGTGCCCGGCGCACGGGATTTTGCTCGACCGTCAGTCAGAGGCGGCCTTCGGTGCGCAGATCGGGGTGCACCCAGTCCGGGGACCGGCGTTCCTTGAACGCGACGAAACCCGCTCTGGCCTCGTCTCCGCTGTAGCTGGCCTTCATCCCGATCCGGTCGAACAGTCCGAGGTAGTTGTCCAGGCTCGATTTCACCACCGAGCGGGCGTGGGGTGCGGTCCGGCAGACCTGCGCCAACACCTCACGCGCCTCGTCGAGCAGGGTGTCGTGCGGCACCACCCGAGACACCATGCCCCAGTCCAGCGCCTCCTGCGCGGTGAGCACGCGGCCGGTGAACATCAGGTCGCGGGTGCGGACCGCGCCGATGAGGCGGGCCAGCATCTGGCTGTAATAGGTGTCGGCGATACCGCGGAACAATTCCGGGACCCGGAACGTGGCGCGTTCGCTGACCACCGCCATATCGCTGCACAGTGCGATCTGCAGGCCGCCGCCCTGGGCCAGTCCGTTCACTGCCGACACCACCGGCTTCACCGACTGGCGCAGTGTCTCGAACGGGGTGACATCCATCGACAGCGCCGAGGCCCACGTCATCCAGTCGTCACTGCCGTCGCCACCGCCGAGGTCCCCGCCCGGGGCGAAGACGTCTCCGGTGCCGGTGATGAGCAGGCCGGCCAACTCCGGATCGGCCTCCACGCGGCTGACGGCGTAGCGGATGCCGAAGTACATCGCCGGGGTCATGGCGTTGCGGGCCGCGGGCCGGTCCAGACGCACCACGCCGAAGGGGCCGTGCCGCTCGAATGTCAGGAACGGGGTACCGAGCCAGTCACCGTCGGGCGGTCGCGCTGTCATGGCTGCCGACTATAACCACAACTGTTGGTGATTCAGTTGAGTGCGTCCTCGATGGCCTCGTCGTAGGGGGCGCAATCGCCCGCGCCCGGCACCAGGGTGGCCAGCGCACCGGCCGCGCACGCCCGGCGCAGTGCGTAGCCGCGGTCGGTGGCCCAGCCCGCGGCGAGCACGCCGGCGAACACGTCGCCGGCGCCGGTGGTGTCCAATGCCTCGACCGGGTACGCCGGAACCCGGGTATGTCCGTGGGTGGTGCGATGGTCGGCACCGCGCGCGCCCAAGGTGGTGACCAGATGCGGTACCGGCCGATCCCATTGTGCTGCCTCGGATTCGTTGACGATCACCACATCGGTGACGTCGGCCAGCTGGGCAAGCGCGGCCGAATCCGCACCGGTGGGCGATGCGTTGAGGATCACCGTCGCGCCGGCCGCGCGCGCAATTCTGGCTGCTGTCACCGCCGTGTCCACCGGGATCTCCAGCTGCATCAACAGCACCTCGCAGTCGGCGACGATATCGCGCAGCTTGGCGGGTGTCAGGGTGAGATGGGCATTGGCGCCGGGGGCGACCACGATGACGTTCTCGGCATGGGTGTCGACCACGATGCTCGCCATCCCGCTCGGTACCGGCAGCGTCACCACGCCCGCCACATCCACGCCGTTATCGCTCAGATGGGCTTTGAGCGCGAGCCCTGCCGCGTCGTCACCGACCGCCGCCACCAGCGTGACGTCGGCGCCGGCCCGGGCCGCGGCGATCGCCTGGTTGCCGCCCTTACCGCCGGGGGACTGGGTGACCGAGGATGCCAGCACCGTCGCGCCGGGCACCGGCAGCGTGTCCACGGCGAAGACGAGGTCCATGTTCACGCTGCCCACCACACATACCCGCGTCACGGCTTCACCGTAGTCGTCACGGGCAGGTCATCACGTGTCTGCTCCAGCGAGATCGACGTCAGGGTCGTGGTTCGACCGGTGAGGTGACGCTCGGGAGCGTGCGCCGCGTTTCGGCGGCCCCACCGGGCCTGACCTGGGGATGCCCGATACCCTGGCTTGATGAGCGTGCAAGCACCAGCCACCACGGATCTGCGTCAACAGGTTCACGACGCGGCCGCCGCCGCGCGTACCGCGTCGCGCAGCCTGGCGGCACTGAGCACCGAGACCAAGAACCGCGCCCTGCATCTGGCCGCCGACACGGTGTTGGAGCACACCCACGACATCCTCGCCGCCAACGCCGAGGACCTGCAGGCCGCTCGCACCGCCGGCACGCCCGAAGCCATGCTCGACCGGCTCGCCCTCAACCCCCAGCGCCTCGACGGTATCGCCGCCGGCTTGCGCCAGGTCGCCGGCCTGCCCGACCCGATCGGCGAGGTGCTGCGCGGCTCGACACTGCCCAACGGTCTGCAGCTGCGCCAGCAGCGGGTGCCGCTCGGTGTGGTCGGCATCGTCTACGAGGGCCGGCCCAACGTCACCGTGGACGCGTTCGGGCTGACTCTCAAGTCGGGCAACGCCGTGCTGCTGCGGGGTAGCTCCTCGGCGGCCAGGTCGAACGCCGCCCTGGTCACCGCGCTACGCGAGGCGCTGTACGAGGCCGGGCTGCCCATGGATGCGGTGCAGCTGTTACCGAGTGCTGATCGCGCCAGCGTCACCCACCTCATCCAGGCGCGCGGTCTGGTCGACGTCGTCATCCCGCGCGGCGGTGCCGGGCTGATCGACGCGGTGGTCCGCGACGCCACCGTGCCGACCATCGAAACCGGCGTCGGCAACTGTCATGTCTATGTGGACGGGGCCGCCGATCTCGACGTGGCCGAGCGGATCCTGCTGAACTCCAAGACCCGCCGGCCCAGCGTGTGCAACTCGGCCGAATCGCTGCTGGTGGATCGCACGGTGGCCGACACCGCGCTGCCCCGCCTGGTGAATGCGCTCCAGGACGCCGGCGTGACCGTGCACCTGGATCCCACCGAGGAGCAGCTGCGAGCCGAGTTCCTGTCGCTGGACATGGCGGTCGCCGTCGTCGACGGTGTGGACGGGGCCGTCGCGCATATCAACGAGTACGGCACCGGGCATACCGAGGCCATCGTCACCACCGATCTGGCTGCGGCCCAACGATTCACCGAGGGGGTGGATGCCGCGGCGGTGATGGTGAACGCGTCGACGGCATTCACCGACGGTGAGCAGTTCGGGTTCGGCGCCGAGATCGGGATCTCCACCCAGAAGCTGCACGCCCGCGGTCCGATGGGGCTACCCGAACTGACCTCCACCAAATGGATTGTGTGGGGCTCGCCTCTTGAAGGCCACGTCCGCCCCGCCTGATTAGGAGAACACCCACCCATGAGCCTGCCCGCCCGCCCGGCCCCGCTGTTCACCGACATCGACGATGTCGCCAAGCGGCTCGCCGAAACCGGCTACCTGCCCGACAAGGCCACGGCCACTGCGGTTTTCCTCGCCGACCGGCTCGGCAAGCCGCTGCTGGTGGAAGGCCCCGCCGGTGTCGGTAAGACCGAGCTGGCCCGCGCCGTGGCACAGACCACCGGCAGCGAACTGGTGCGCCTGCAGTGCTACGAGGGTGTCGACGAGGCCCGTGCCCTCTACGAGTGGAACCATGCCAAGCAGATCCTGCGGATCCAGGCCGGGACCGCGGGCACCGGTGACTGGGACCAGACCAAGACCGATGTGTTCAGCGAGGAGTTCCTGCTGAGCCGCCCATTGCTGACCGCGATCCGACGTACCGACCCGACGGTCCTGCTCATCGATGAGACCGACAAGGCCGATATCGAGATCGAGGGTCTGCTGCTGGAGGTGCTGTCCGATTTCGCGGTGACGGTGCCCGAGCTCGGCACCATCAAGGCCGAGCGCGCACCGTTCGTGCTGCTGACCTCCAACGCCACCCGCGAGCTGTCCGAGGCGCTCAAACGACGGTGCCTGTTCCTGCACATCGACTTCCCGGACCCCGATCTGGAACGCCGCATCCTGCTGTCGCGGGTTCCGGAACTGCCGGAGAAGATCGCCGCAGAGCTGGTGCGCATCATCGGGGTGCTGCGCGCCATGCAGCTCAAGAAGGTGCCCTCGGTCGCCGAGACCATCGACTGGGGCCGCACCGTGCTCGCGCTGGGCATGGACACGATCGACGACGAGCTCATCGCCGCCACGCTCGGTGTGGTGCTCAAGCACCAGTCCGACCAGATCAAGGCGTCCGGAGAGCTGAAACTGAACTGAGAGGTTCGCACCCATGACATCCCGACGCACCCGCCCGCCACAACCGTTGGCGCCCTACGGTATTCCCGGGCACCTGGTGGAGTTCGTGGAAGCACTGCGCAGCGCCGGGATCTCGGTGGGTCCGTCGGAGACCGTGGATGCCGGCCGGGTGCTGGCCGAGTTGGGTCTGGGCGACCGGGGCGCGCTGCGCGAAGGCCTGGCGTGTGCGGTGCTGCGGCGCGCCGATCACCGCGAGACCTATGACGCGATGTTCGACCTCTGGTGGCCCGCGGCGCTGGGCGACCGCACCGTCGTCGACGATGAGGCGGACGAGGCGAGCGACGGTCAGCCTGACGGGTTGCCGCCGGAGGACATCGAGGCGATGCGCACGGCGTTGCTGGACATGCTGGGTCCGGACGCGGATCTGGAGAGCCTCGATGACCGGCTGGCGGCGATGATTGCCCGCATCGTCGAGGCCTACGGCCGGTACAACTCCAGCCGCGGCCCGTCCTACTCGTCGTATCAAGCGCTCAAGGCGATGGCCCTGGATGAGCTGGAGGGTCGCCTCCTGGCGGGCCTGTTGGCCCCGTACGGCGAAGAACCCACACCGACGCAGGAGGAGATCGCCAAAGCCGTTGCCGCGCAGCGCATCTCTCAGCTGCGCAAGATGGTCGAATCCGAGACCAAGCGGCGCACCGCCGAACAGTTGGGCCGCGAACACGTCCAGATGTACGGTGTGCCGCAGCTGGCCGAGAACGTCGAATTCCTGCGCGCCTCGGGCGAACAGCTTCGCCAGATGCGCAAGACGGTGCAACCGCTGGCCCGCACGCTGGCCACCAGGCTGGCCGCGCGGCGGCGCCGCGCCCGCGCCGGCGAGATCGATATGCGCAAGACACTGCGCAAATCCATGTCCACCGGCGGGGTGCCCATCGATGTGGTGCTCAAGAAGCCGCATCCGGCGCGCCCCGAACTGGTGGTGCTCTGCGATGTGTCGGGTTCGGTGGCCGGCTTCAGTCATTTCACCCTGATGCTGGTGGCCGCGCTGCGCCAGCAGTTCTCCCGGGTCCGGGTGTTCGCTTTCATCGACACCACCGACGAGGTCACCGAGATGTTCGGGCCGGAAGCGGACCTGGCGGTGGCGGTGCAGCGCATCACCCGCGAGGCCGGGGTCTACACCCGCGACGGGCACTCCGACTACGGGCACGCGTTCGTGTCGTTCATGGACAACTTCCCCAACGTGCTGTCCCCGCGGTCTTCGCTGTTGATCCTCGGCGACGGGCGCAACAACTACCGCAACCCGCAGGCCGACCTGCTGAGCCGCATGGTGAACGCGAGTCGGCATGCGTACTGGCTCAACCCGGAGCCCAAGCACCTGTGGGGCAGCGGCGACTCCGCGGTGCCGCGGTACAAGGACGTCATCGCGATGCACGAGTGCCGCTCGGCCAAGCAGCTCGCGACCGTGATCGACGGGCTCCTCCCCGTCTGATTTCCGCCCATCTGATCAATCGGGCGGATTTGTGCCAGCAGAGCCTGGCCGAAACGTCGATCTCGGCGGCGGGACAGCGCCCCGCGGCACGCCCAGTAAGCTGGCTCTTCGTGACCAGACGCAGGCTCGGGGTGATGGGCGGGACGTTCGATCCCATCCACCACGGGCACCTGGTCGCGGCGAGCGAGGTCGCCGACCAGTTCGAGCTCGACGAGGTGGTGTTCGTCCCCACCGGGCAGCCCTGGCAGAAACGCGATCGGCGCGTCACCGCGGCGGAGGACCGCTACCTCATGACGGTCATCGCCACCGCCGCGAACCCGCGGTTCTCGGTGAGCCGGGTGGACATCGACCGCGGCGGGGCCACGTACACCACCGATACCCTGCGTGATCTGGCCGGGCTGAACCCCGACAGCGATCTGTACTTCATCACCGGCGCCGACGCGCTGGCCTCCATCCTGTCCTGGCAGAACTGGGAGGAGCTGTTCTCCCTGGCCCGGTTCGTCGGGGTCAGTCGGCCCGGCTACGAACTCGACGGTGAGCACATCGCCGAGGCCATGAAGGAACTGCCCGAAGACGCCCTGACCCTGGTGGAGGTGCCGGCGCTGGCGATCTCGTCGAGTGATTGCCGGTTGCGCGCCCAACAATCCCGGCCGATCTGGTACCTGGTGCCCGACGGTGTAGTGCAGTACGTGTCCAAACGAGGGCTCTACAGTGCCCCGAAACAGGAGGGCCGCCCGTGAGCGCCACCCAAGAAGCCGTGACCGCGGCCACCGTCGCGGCTCAGGCCGCCTCATCCAAGCTCGCCGAGAATGTCGTCGTCATCGACGTATCCGGTCAGCTGGTCATCACCGACCTCTTCGTGATCGCCTCTGCCTCCAACGAGCGCCAGGTCAACGCGATCGTGGACGAGGTCGAGGAGAAGATGCGCCAGGCCGGGTACAAGCCGGCCCGTCGGGAGGGCACCCGTGAGGGACGCTGGACCCTGCTGGACTACATCGACATCGTGGTGCACATCCAGCACGTCGAGGAGCGCGAGTTCTATGCGCTGGACCGGTTGTGGCGGGACTGCCCGTTGGTTCCGGTCGACCTCGAGGGTGTGGAGCGCAGCGAATGACCATTCGCCGGCTGGTCCTGCTGCGGCACGGGCAGACGGAGTGGAATGCGGGCAGCCGCATGCAGGGGCAGCTCGACACCGATCTGACCGAGCTCGGTCGGCAGCAGGCGGTCGCCGCAGCCGAGGTGCTGGCCAAACGACAACCGTTTCTCATCGTGTCCTCGGACTTGCGCCGCGCGCTGGACACCGCGACCGCACTGGGCGACCGTTCCGGGCTGCCGGTGCACATCGACGAGCGGCTGCGCGAGACCCATCTCGGTGACTGGCAGGGGCTCACGCACCTTGAGGTCGACGACGTCGCGCCCGGAGCCCGCGTGGCGTGGCGCGACGACGCCCGGTGGGCACCGCACGGCGGGGAGAGCCGGGTGGACGTCGCCGAGCGCAGCGTGCCGGTGGTCGCCGAACTGCTTGACTCCCAACCGGAGTGGGGTGCCGATGGTTCCGACCGCCCGGTCGTGCTGGTCGCCCACGGCGGGTTGATCGCCGCGCTGGCCGCAGCCCTGCTCGGGCTGCCCGTCGACAATTGGCCGGTGCTGGGCGGAATGGGCAACGCCAGTTGGGTGCAGTTGTCCGGGCATATCGTCGAGGACGCGATCAAGTGGCGTCTGGACGTGTGGAACGCCTCGGCGCAGGTGGCCAACGATGTCCTCTGAGGGTCCCCGGGACAATTCCCCGGGTCGCTCCGCCCTCCCCCGCGAGCGGGAGGTGCCCCCAGCCCGCAGAAGGACGCTTCTGGTCTTCTGCGACTCCCTGTCCTACTACGGACCGACCGGTGGCTTGCCCGCCGACGATCCGCGCATCTGGCCCAATATCGTTGCTGAACAACTCGATTGGGATGTGGAGCTGATCGGCCGGATCGGCTGGACCTGCCGTGACGTGTGGTGGGCGGCGACCCAGGATCCGCGCTCATGGGCGGCGTTGCCGCACGCGGGCGCCGTGATCTTCGCGACCTCCGGGATGGACTCACTGCCGTCACCGCTGCCGACCGCGTTGCGTGAGCTCATCCGCTATGTGCGCCCGGCCTGGCTGCGGCGCTGGGCCCGTGACGGCTACGGCTGGTTGCAGCCACGACTGTCGCCGGTGGCCCGTCCGGCGCTGCCGCCGCACTTGAGCGTGGAGTACCTCGAACAGACCAGGGCCGCCATCGATTTCAATCGGCCCGGCATTCCGGTCGTGGCGAGCGTGCCGTCGGTGCACATCGCCGACACCTATGGCCGGTCGCACCGCTGGCGCGACGCCACCGCGGCCGCGATCACCGGATGGGGCGAAACAAAAGGGGTCCCGATCATCGACCTCAAGGCTGCCGTCGGCGAGTACGTGCTCAGCGGTCAGGGCAACCCCGACGGGATCCATTGGAATTTCGAGGCTCACGCTGCCGTCGCCGACCTGATGCTCAAGGGTCTCGCCGAAGCCGGTGCCTACCGACCCGGGGCGAGCGAAGCGACGGGGAAATCGTCGGATCCACGCACCGACTCATGACCGTCCAGGTGGTGACCGATTCGTCGGCACGGCTGAGCGCTGAGGACCGGCAGCGCTGGTCGATCCGTCAGGTGCCGTTGCATGTGCTGGTCGGCGGAACCGATCTGCTCGACGGTGTCGACCCGATGCCCAATGACATCCACGATCGCAGCCAGGTGAGCACCTCCGGTGCGTCGCCGGCGGATCTCTCCGATGCCTACCGTAAGGCGCTGGTGGACAGCGACGGCGATGGTGTCGTCGCCGTACACATCTCGGCCGCGCTGTCGGGCACCTTCAGCACCGCGGCCGGCGTGGCACGTGAGTTCGGATCCGCAGTGCGCGTGGTGAACTCGCGATCGGCGGCGATGGGCATCGGGTTCGTCGCGTTGGCCGCCGCGCGGGCCGCGGCCGCCGGAGCGGAGCTGGACGAGGTGGAAGCGGCGGCTCGGGCCGCGGTTCCACGCGGCCACGTGTTCATCGTCGTGCACCGGCTGGACAACCTGCGTCGTTCGGGCCGGATCGGTACCGCGGTGTCGTGGCTGGGCACCGCGCTCTCGTTGAAGCCGCTGCTGCGCCTGGACGTCGACGGCCGGTTGGTGCTGGCCCAGCGGATCCGCACCGTGTCGAAAGCGCATGCGGCAATGGTGGATTCGATCGCCGAGATCGTGGGGGAGCGCGGCGCGTCGATCGCCGTCCACCACGTGGACAATCACGATGACGCGGCCAAGCTCGGTGCGGCGCTGACCGCGCGGCTGCCGCAGATCGAGTCGCTGACCGTGACCGATATGGGTCCCGTGCTGGGCGTGCATGTCGGTGGCGGTGCGGTGGGGGCGTGCGTCAGCCTCACCGAGTGAGGCTGTCCCGGCTACATGTGGGTGCCGCCGTCGACGCGCACCTCGGTGCCGGTGACCCAGCAGGCTTCGGGGGAACCGAGCATCGCGACCACGGCGGCGACCGCGTCCGGCCTGGCGAACATGGCGCCGTCGTCGGTGGGCAGCACGGAGCGGATCTTGCCGAGGAGGCCGAAGTCCATGTCGGCCGGCAGTCCTGGTCCGACGCTCTGCCGGGACTCGCCGACACCATCGGTCATCCCGGACGAGACCGACCCCGGCTGCACGCAGTTGAACCGGATACGGGCCTTGCTGAACTCCAGCGCCAGCGCGTGGGTCATCGCCTGGACGCCGCCCTTGGAGGCGGCGTAGGCGGCCATGTACGGGTGGGCGAAGCTCGCCGAGGTGGAACTGAAATTCACCACGGCCGCCGCATTACCTTCTCGCAGAGCCGGAATCGTCTCACGCGTGACCAGGAACGTGCCGATCAGGTTGACCCGCAGCACCTGTTCGAAATCGGCCAGCGACGTCTCGGCGAAGTGCGCTGACCGCAGGATGCCCGCCGCGTTGATCAGGGTGTCCAGTCCACCGAGTCGCTCGACGGCGGCGGCCACTGCGCTTCGGACGGACTCCTCATCGGCGACATCGATCCGCACGGTGTCCAGCCGGTCGAGGTGCCCGGCTGCCTTGGCCACGGTGTCCGCCAGGCCCGAGTCACTGATGTCGGCGGCGACCACGCGACCGCCCTCGTCGAGGATGCGCAGCACGGTGGCCTGACCGATGCCGGACCCACCTCCGGTGATCAGGACGCGACGGCCGGTATAGCGAGGGGTACCCATGGACGGATGATGCCCGCTACCGGGTGCCGGTGTCCGGCGTTCGCCGGATCATCCGGCGGCCATATGCAGCGCGGCGAGATGGCTGAACAACATCGACGCGCCGATCGGGTTGCCCCCGCCGGGATAGGTGGTGCCGCTGACGGCTGCCATGGTGTTGCCCGCCGCGTAGAGCCCGGGGATCGGGCGCCCGCCGGTATCGAGCACCCTGGCATGGGTGTCGGTGACGAGCCCGCCCTTGGTGCCCAGGTCGGAGAGGCCGAAGGCGGCCGCGTGGTAGGGCGGCCGGTCGAGCGGGGCCATCGGCAGTGCACCGCCGGTGAAGGTGCGGTCATAGGTCTCGTCGCCACGGCCGAAGTCGGGATCCGCGCCGGCGGCGGCGAGCTCGTTGAAGCGCCCCACCGTGGCGCTCAGGTCGGCGGCCGGCACGCCTATGGCGTTGGCGAGCTGGTCCAGGGTGTCGGCGGTGTGCCACAGCCCGGCGTCGCGGTAGCGTGCGGCATCGACCAGCGACACGCTGGTGGACAGCACCGGCGGCGCGTCCCGGTCACGATCGTCGTACACCAACCAGAACGGCAAGGTCATTGCCCCATTGCGCATCCGGTCGATGATGACCCGGCCCTGCCGGTCGTAGGGGGCGCTCTCGTTGACGAACCGGCGGCCGGCGGAGTCGACGAGGATGCCGCCGGTGATACCCAGGGAGAACGTCGACCGGCCGTCGGGATGGGTCAGCCCGGGCGACCACCAGGCCTGGTCCATCAGGTCGGTGGCCGCGCCGATGCGGATGGCCGCCTCATGGGCGGACCCGGTGTTACCCGGTGCGCCCATCGTGTCGGCGGGGCGTCCGGGCACACCGTAGGCGGCGCGCATTGCGGCGTTCTGCTCGAATCCGCCTGCGGCCAGCAGCACACCGCGACGGGCACCGATGCGTACCGGTGGCCCGTGACGCTGCACGACCACTCCGGTCACGGCGCCGTCCTCGGTGACGATCTCGGTCAGTGGGGACTCGAGGTGGGCCGTGGCCTGCGGGAACCGGCGCAGTGCGGCGAGGAATCTGCCGATCAATGCTCTTCCGCCGGTGAGCAATTCGGGTGCGGGTGTGCCGAGGCGTTCGTGGTCGAGCGGACCGCGCACCGTGCCGGCGAACGGTCCCAGCGCGTCGTCGGGCAGTGCTCTGGCGACGATGTGTCGCATACCGTCCAGCCGGGCACCCGGGGCGCTGCCGAAGTAGTCGGGCCAGGGCAGCACCTTGAACGTGAAGGCCTCGTCCTGTTCGAGGTAGGCGATCAGTGGTGCACCGCCGCGCACGAAGGTGTCCTGCAGTGCCCGTGGGGTGCGGTCGCCGACGACGGTGTGAAAGTAGGTGAGGGCGTCCTCGATCGTGTCGTCGGCTCCGGCCCGGCGCAGGACCGGGTTGGCCGGGAACCACATGCCGCCGCCGCCCAAGTATGCCGTTGTGCCGCCGAACTTCTCGGTCGCCTCCAGCAGCGCGACAGAGAGGCCCTCACGCGCTGCCGTGTAGGCGCCCGCGATCCCGCCGCCGGAGCCGACGACGACCACGTCGACGGTGTCGTCCCAGTGCGCTGACGTCATGCCGGGCGCCCTACTGTGCGAACCGGCCGGTGATCGGCGGCAGGTCCTTGAGCGTGACGATGCCCGGCGGGGCGGCGACCACCGCGGGCACCGCATTGGTCACCGGCATCGCGGTGTAGATCATGCCCAGCCCCATGAACCCGGGCTCGGTCCAGTCCCGTGGCGGCAGGCAGTGCAACACCGTGCGCATGTTGGGCAGCCCGAACACCTGGATGACGTGGCCGTGCTCGAGGGGCTTCGGTGGGGTCACATGGTGGCCCATGGTCCAGTTGAAGCCGACGCTGACGACATTGCGGTCACCCACCCAGCCGCGGTGGTAGCCGTACACGCTGCCGACGGTGCCTTTCGGGATCTGCATGAAGCCGAGGTCGGTGTCGTCGGTGGCCGCGGTGAAGGTGACATCGAAGGTCATCCGGTCCAGCTGGGCGCCGATCGCGTCGGCCATCATCGCGGCCGATTCGGCGAACACTTCGCTCTCCACGCGCACGCTTTCGGCCAGGCCCGGGGTCTGCGGATCTTGGCCGAAGCCCATCGCCGATTGGGTGCCCGCCGATTCGTAGGTGGAGCAGTCCACCGATTCGGTGATCCGGATCTCGTCGACCCGCTCGCAGGAACCCGAGAGCACCATGCCGACCATGTTGGTCATGCCCGGGTGCGCGCCGCTGCCGAAGATGGTGGATTGTCCTGTCGCGCAAGCCGCCCGGATGCGATCGAGGTCGCGCGGGGATTGCTTGCCGCCGGTGATCCAGGCGGCGCTGGAGCATACGTTGATCCCGGCTTCCAGCAGCCGGACGAGTTCGTCGATAGTGGGCCACAGCGGGTTGTAACAACACGCGTCGGGCTGCAGCGCGATCAGCGCGTCGATGTCGTTGGTGGCTGTGACCCCGGTCGGCTCCGGCCAGCCGGCCAATTCGGCGGCGTCGACGCCGACCTTGTCGGCGCCGTGGGCGTAGACCCCGACCAGTTCCATATCGGAGCGGCCGATGATCGCGTGCAGGGAGCGTTTACCGATGTTGCCGGTGGTCCACTGGATGACTCGTAACGGGCTCATGAGTGCACACTATTGCCGAGGTGTTCACGGGTGTAACCCGGGTCACACGATGTGACGGTGGTTTCGTGTGTCGATTCTCAAATGGGAGGCAAGAAGTCGTGCTTGGCCAGACCGTCGGTGTGCCACTGGTCGCGACCGCGGGTGCCTTCGACGGTTTGGCGGTCGCGATGTTGACTGGAACCCGCCCCGGTGCAGGCTGCTCACGAGTCGGCTGGAGCTGACTCGACTGGTGTCGGCCTTGGCGATCCAGCCGAAACTCGTCCTGCGGTGGCGAATCCGCGGGTATCAGTCCGACCGCGCGCCGCCAATGTCAGCCTCACCACGCCGACTTGCATCGAAAGCGCGGAGGCGCCGCCGGGGTAGCACAGATACTCTGACGAACCCTCGCGCGTCGCCGTTGGCGTCAAATCCGCCCGCTACGCAGGGTGGCGCCGCCCTTCCTGCGGACGCCGGTGGGAGACCTTCGGGGTTCGATTAACGCCTGGACGGCGTCGATGAGGACCTCAAGCAGCCGGTCGTGAGACACGGTTGCGGTCCCTGAAGCGTTCGCGGTGATCCATCCGACAGTGGCGCTGCGAATCAGCACGGCAACGGCCTGGGGGTCGTCGCACTGGGCGGCACCGGATTCGGTGAGCCGGGTCAGCTCCGCAACGGCGAGTGCACCGAAGGCGTCGACGAGTTGTTGTCCACGCTCGCGTAGCCGCGGCTCGTAGACGTGACCTTGTTCAAGGAGCACTCGACGCAGGAACGGGTCACGCACGATCTCGCTGTTGAGCCGGCGGACTCTGTCGAGGAACGCCGCTAGCGGGTCCTCGATCTGACCGTCGGCGAGGAAGGCGGTAAGCCGCTCGACGCGTTCAGTCATCGCCGCACTCAGCACGCCGATCTTCCCGTCGGGGAAATGGCTGTAGAGCGTGCCCAACGCGATGTGGGCGCGCTCGGCGATCTCGCGCACGCTGGTCTTCTCGTAGCCGACCTCGCCGAACAACTCTTGGGCCGCAACCACGATGTCGTGGTATTTCGGCGAGCGCTCAACGTCAGCCATTTAGCCACCACCAGGGTGCAACGCCCCCCGAGGACGGTGCGCTGTAGGGGCTCTCCACAGTTGTCGACGGTAGCAGCGCGTCCTCTTCGGCACGGACTCGTCAGCTTTCCTCGCTATAGATAGAACGTATTGATATAATTGTTCTAGTATCCTCGGGTGGCTGAGCGTCAACAAGCGAATGGAGCCCTGGCTTGTCCATACTCAACTTCGTCGCGTTTCGTCGTGTCGTGACCGCGGCGCGTCCGGTCGCGCTGATGGTGTCCGCGGTGATTCTGGCCGTCAGTGCAGTGCTCGTTGTTACACCAGGCGAGGCTGGGGCGTTCGCCGAGGATGTCTGCTATTCGGCCCGGGGGTCGAAGGCGGATTCGTGCGCGTCCCTTCCGAAAATCTGCCCGCTCACCGAACCCACGTCGCCAGCCTGTCGCACCGCCGCACTCGCCTTGCTGACCGTCGCGGCAGCCCGGCCCGGCGGCGGGCGCAGTCTCGTGCACTCCGATTCGACCTATGTGATGGCACGCGCAGTGGGCTTCTCCAGTGACGATGCATACTGGATCGCCGCCTACGATGAGGCCACCGACCTGGGCAGCTTCAGCCCCAAGGGGACCGACGGCAAGCCGGTACCCAACAGTGCGGCCTTGACCACCAGTGACATCGGCGGGTTGGTCAGGACCAACTTCAACACCGGCGGGCTGTTGTTCCATTTCGTGGCGACCTTCAAGGACCAGCCCAACCAGACGCCGGACGGCCTGCATCCGAATCCTCGGGATGCGCAACACGAGATCCTGCTGACCCACCTGCGTCGGTGGGCGATGGCCGGACCAGGTAGTAACGCCCCCCTGTGTACGGGTGGATTCACTACGCCGTCGGCCAGCGGAGACATCGCGACCGGTGACACCTGCTTCGGCGGTCCCAACCCGGTGCCAATCCGCGGCGTGATCGCAGTAGAGGCGCCGGCGGCGATCCCGTTCGCGACATCGACCGGACTGCAGATCATCTCCGGCAAGGTGCGATCCGACCAGTTCGACTCGTGGGTGGGCGGCGGTCAGCGTGCCGCAGATGCTCGGGTCGGCATCTACCTGCACGTCCTCGCCGATCGCATCTCGCATCACCGTTGCACCGACGCCGCGCAGATCGTCATTCCCGCCCATGGAGATGAGCGATTCCGCGAGGATCTCGACAATCCGGAATGCGACCAGGGTCTGCACGCTCTTCGGCATATCTACGAGACGGGCGTGCCCTTCGCGCAGCTCGACGCCGCCGACCGTACGACCGAAGCGGCCCTGCCACAGGTCTACGACGAGTTGGTCGAGTTCGCCAGAGCGCGTGGCGTTCTCAACCTTCAGGCGGTGGCGCTCAGGCCGACGGTCATCGATAGGGGGCTGATCCCGGCGCTGGAGTACCCGGACGCGGTGGCACGCATCACCGCCGTCGCGGCGGTTGCCTGCCGGCTGGGATTCGAACCCTTTCCCGGCGAGCCGGCCTGCGCTGGCCAACGGTGAGTTCTGATACGACCTCCGTGACGCCCAGCGGCAGGGCGGCTCTCGTCGGCCAAACTTGTCGGCGGGAGCGCGAATGGTGCGCTACCGGCCTTTGCATCCGGTCGCCTCGTAGGCGGCCGCGTCGGTAAAGTACTGGCCGCGTGGATAGTACGCACCCATTGTGCCGGCCTCGTGGTTGAGCTCGGATCGACCGATGCTCTGCGCAAAGGTTGGGTCGGCAAGCATATTGCGCATGATCAGGACCGTTCCGGGTGCGGTGCCCATCGGTAGCCAGGCCACGCCGCACGCCTCCTCGGCATTGCGGGGCCGATCCTGGGGCGCCGAGACCACCAACGTGAAGCTGCCGTCGTTGCGCACCGGTACAGCGTGATCGGGAATGCACTGCACCGCTTGGGTGGTGGCGAGCTTCTCGCTGCACATCGACCAGTAACGCACTTGCCCTCCGGTCATCGGGCTCTGTCCCTGGAAGGTATCGGCGTGGGTCGGCATTGCCCCGGTGAAGGCCAGCACCTTGCCGTAGTTGGAGTTGACGAGTGCCGAGACGTACTGGTTGTCGACGTTGGCGCCCAGACCACCCGGGGCTCCACCCGATGTCGCCGCGCTGACCCGGTCGTAGAGGGCGTCACCGAGCAGGTCGTTGTGCAGGATCTGCGCATAGACAGTGGCGGTGTTGACGAACTTCTGCCACGACGGAGGGTTGGTGCCGAAGGCACCCGCGCCATGGTCCGCGCCGGCAGGCAGCGCAGCGAAAGATGCACCGGCGGTCACCCCACCGCGATTGTTGTCGCACGTGTTCGTCATCTTGCCGGTGTCGTCGACGGCGACCACGGCCGGCAGGCCGACACCGCCGGATACCGGGTCGACGGCGGCATCGACGTCGTAGATTCGGTAGATCACCGTGACGAGATGCTCGGCGAGGGCACCTTCGCCGCTGTAGAGCGTGTTGGGAGGTCGGCCCGAGTGGGGCGGACTGCCGGGCACCACGGTCAATGTGTAGGAGCGCGCCGGCGCATTGCGGTCAGCACCGACGAGGAACGGATTCGTTGAGCCTGCATCGGGTGCGATGGCGACATCGTGCACGGCGTCGCCCGAGCCGCCCGGGCCCTGCAGTGCGTAGGCGATGTAGCGGGCATGCGGGAACTTTCCTGAAACTCGAATCTGTTGGCCGGCGCGAAGCGGGACGACGGCTTTCCAGTAGCGTGCTTCTAAGTCGGGGAAAAGTGTGTTGCCCACAGGACTCCAGCCGCAGCCGATCGACGGAGGCTCGGCCGAGGAGAGTGGATCCCACGCGAGTCCGTGAAGCGTCGCTGTCGCCAAGACCGTGGTGAAAAGGGCAGCGGGGAAACGAATCTTCATCGGCGCGTGCCGGGGTAGCTGATCACGGGGTTGTCGATGTGGCCGATGCCGTCGACCTCGACCCGGATGCGATCCCCGGCTCGCAACATGCG
Source organism: Mycolicibacterium fluoranthenivorans (assembly GCF_011758805.1). Taxonomy (NCBI): domain Bacteria; kingdom Bacillati; phylum Actinomycetota; class Actinomycetes; order Mycobacteriales; family Mycobacteriaceae; genus Mycobacterium; species Mycolicibacterium fluoranthenivorans. The sequence goes on from NZ_JAANOW010000002.1 coordinate 448,968, forward strand.
CCCCGCTGCCCAGCCGATGCCGGCAAACGTCCCACACGCGATGTGATCCCCCGGTTGGAGTCTGACGAATGTACTGAGTTTGCTGACGATCTCGGCAGGGCTGAGGATGAGATCGCCGATCCGGCCGCGTTGGCGCAGCTCTCCGTTCAGATAAGTGCGCAGTTCACAGCTTTCCAGGTCGAGCTCGGTGGCCGGCACGATCGCGGGTCCGAGAGGTCCGTGACTCGGATAGCTCTTGGCCAGGTTCGTCGCGGTCGGATTGTCGAACTGCATGTCCCGGATCGAGACATCGTTGGTGATGGTGTAACCGGCGATGCCCGCGCCGGCCTCTTCCGCGGATGCCTCGAACAACGTCGTGCCGACAACCGCCACGAGTTCGCCTTCCCAGTCCACTTTGGTTGCGTTGGGCGGCAGGACGATCGGGTCGACGGGGCCGACGATCGCCGAAGTGGCCTTGGTGAAGAAGTAGGGAATCTTGGGCCGCGGGTGCGCCAGCAGATAGCCTGCGCCTAGGCGGATCAGCCGCGGTTCGCGCAGCAGCCAGCGCAGGTTGACCTCGCGACGATGATCCTTTGCGTTGAGGCCGATGGCGAAGAACGTGGGTGGGTGCGGAATCGGGGCGGTCAGCGTGACCGAGTCGAGCGGGCAGCGCGGGCCGTCGATGCACAGCTTCGCGACACGCTGCTCCCAGTCGGGCATGGTGATCAGGTCGAGCACGGACGCCGGGCCGTTGCCGCTGTGGAGATCGACCACGTCGTCGCCGATGATTGCTCCCGGCCCCGGCCGGTGCCGGTCATCGAGATAGGTGACGATGCGCATCGACTTTCTCACAACGTCTTCCATCGGATTGTGCGCAGGCCGCTACGTGGTCTGCGCCCATCCGGCGGCGCCGATCCGCGGCGGATCAGCTCGGTGTGCGGCCGTCCGGCCATCAACAGTCGTTCCAGCACGTCGGGGTCGAACTCGACTCCTATCGGATTGGACTCGAATTCGCCGCCGGCGATCCACGCCATCAGCTCCTCGTTGGTGCCGAAGTTGTCCGCCTGCAGTTCCAGCCGATTCCCGTCGGGATCTTCGTAGTACATCGATGTCGTGGGGCCGTGGTTGATGCACCAGACCGGGTTGATCCCCATATCCGCCAGCCGCCGGTAGTTCACGACAAGGGATTGCAGACCGGAGTAGGTGAAGGCGATGTGGTCGACCCCGAATACCTTGCGGTGCAGCTTCCACCCGCGTGAGGGTAGTCGGATGGCTCGGGGCACGGACACGAAGGCGATGCGGTGGTGTTCCTCGTCGTACGTGAGGAAGGCGACCCGTTTGTTGCGGAACACCACCACGGCGTCGAGGGTGCGCGTGTACCAGTCGATCATGTCCTGCGGGCGAGGGGTTTTGAACACGATGTGCGCCAGCCGGTTCGGCGCGTGTGGGCGGGGCAGTTGTTCGTGCAGGTCGTTGGGACCGACGAGGACTCCGGGCTTGCTGGCTGATCTCATAGTGTCCTTCCTGGGTGGATGCGAGGCTCCAGGGTGAAGTACAGGATGTGTCGGCAGCGCCCGCTGCGTCGTTGTAGTGTCAGGCGGCACAGCTGGCGTTCCGCCGTCTGCGTGCGGATCTCGCTGACGATGCGGCGCATCGGGCGAGGGTTCGTCGGAACGTCGTAGACGAGGAACGTCTGTCGGCCGTCGTGGGTGATGTCGAACTGCGCCCACCGGATGCCCAGCGCCCAGACGTTGACACCATGATGATGGTGAAAGTCTTTACCGCGGTAGATAATCGACACGGCGATATTCACTGCGGCGAGGATCAGCCGACGTAGCGGGTCGGGTAGCGTTCCGATGCCGGGTATCGCCACTGCGCGGGCAACCTGACTGCCCTGCGGTTCCCCGATTCCAGGAGCGGGCAGTGCCGCAAAGCGGTAGGCGGCCGTCGCCATGGTCAGTGTCATGAGCGTTCCTCATGCAGAATGAGGTCGGCGATGCGCTCGGCGAAGGCGGCGATGGTCAACGAGGGTGGTACGCCGGGTGCGCGTGGGAGAATCGCCCCGTCCGCCACGTACAACCCTGGGTGCCCGAAGACTTCGCCGGTATGTCGTACGACGCCCCCACCGGGCGTCTCTGAGATCGCCGCACCGCCAAGGGGATGCGCTGACAGCAGCCGCCGGGATGCGCCGACGGCGCGCAGGTGTCCGGCCGTCCGCACGGCGACCATCGCCGAGTCCATCCGGCGGTAGGTGGACGGTGCCAGGTCACGACGGGCGTTGCTGCTCAGTCCGCCTTTGACCGGCCGCAACACCGCAGGAGAACTGTCGTCGCACATTCCGACGAGCAGCTGGAACGCCGTGGAGAGGATGGGAAGATCGGCGTCCAGGTAGTACGCGCCGCCGGTGGAGGCGGCAGCGTTGACGAGCACGCCGGAGGATGCCCTGTCGGCCCGGGGTCGACGTAGGACCAGGGGGTGGTCGGCGTTGCCGGAGAAGCCTTTTCCGAGGCGCGGCGCGATCCGGTTCAACGATCGACTACGCGCCTCGAAGAGCAGGCGCACGGTGTTCAGCGTGCCCGCGGCCACGATCACCCGGCGCGCTCGCACAGTCGACGTGGTGCCGGTTCGGTGATCATGATACGACACGTCGAACCCGGCGGAGTCCGGCGTGAGACCCACCACCTCGCACAACGGCCAGATCTCGGCACCGGCCTTCTGCGCGGCAGGCAGGTACGTCAGGTCCAGCGTGGTCTTGGCGCCGTGCGGACACCCCAGCACGCACTGGCTGCACCGCTTGCATGACGCGTGGTCGATGGCGAGGTCGGGACGTTCCATCGTCATCCCGGTCTGCCCCATGGCGACGGTCAGCCGGCGGCGGCCGATTGCGGCGGGGACCGGCTCGGGCCGCTGCATGTCGCGGACCCGGGCGAAGTAGGGGGCCATCTCCTCGTGGGTGATCTCGGAGGGAAGCGAGTCCCAGAAATCGGCGTTGGGTTCGCGCTGGATGGCAGCATACGTGTGTGAGCCGCCACCGACCCCGCTGGCGCCGAGGACGGTCATCCGCGGGAAGCGGTGTATCTCGTAGAGCCCGTCGGTATTCAGGCGTAGATCGTGTGAGCGACGCGGGGTGGCATAGCGGATATTGCGCAACAACTTTCGGCTGCCCCACGGGCCGCGTGGGAGTGCCCGTCCGACCGAAGCCGCCACGTCCCGTGCCGCTGGTCCCCACCACGGTCCACGCTCGATCAGCAATACCCGCATTCCCCCTTGGGCGAGTCGGCATCCCGTCACTGCGCCACCGAAACCGGTTCCCACGACCACCACGTCGTAGCGATTCACGACACGGCCCCCGGTCGGGAGAACAGCGCGGCGAAGACGTGGTGTGGTGACTCACGACGCAGCACCGCGATCCGTACGGCTGATGTGAATGCGCCGACCAGGAACACCCCGGAGACAACCAGCTCGTCGAGCAGCGACGACCCCGGATCGGGTGAGCCGTGTACCCTGCGCAACAACGCATCGAACGTGTTACCGCACCGATTGGCCACCGTCATCTCCAGCGCGGTCGCTTCGACGAGATGCGTCTCGGTGGCGCCGAAGTAGCGGCGGGTCGCAGCCTCCAGTACCGGTTGGGGCTCGAAGTCGTTGGCTGCCAGCGCCTGGGCGTACAGGATGGCCGTCCACACTGCCGGTTCGAAGGCTGTGGCGGCGCCTCCGACGACGGCAGCCAACTCGGCTGGTCTGGCACCCGTGTGCAAGGCGCACGTCTCGTGGGCCAACTGACAGTGTCGGCACCGATTCGTCAATGACACGCCGTACCGGATCTGTTCACGCAGCCGTGGCGACAACCCAGCCGCGGCCCGCAGCGGCACGCGGTCCTTGGCTACCCGGCGGGCGTAGGCGCGCAGTTCGAGGGCGGTGAACGTCCTGGGCGATTCGACGCGCATCAGGATGCTCCGGCCGGCACTCGCGGCCGCACCCGCACCGGCAAAGCTGTGAACCCCCACATGCCCACGTCCTTGTCGTCCAAGCGGATCGGAGGGCAACTCGGCTCCAACTCGACACTGTCCACGCGATCGACGAAGGCCCGCAGGGCGATCCGTGCCTCCAGCCGTGCCAGCGGTGCACCGATACAGGTGTGGATGCCCGATCCGAAAGCCAGGTGACGATGGACGTCAGGGCGCTGCGGATCGAAGCGTTCGGCATCGGGATAGCGGGCGGTGTCGACGTTGGCCGCGCCGAGCATGACGATCAGCTGCGCGTTGGCGGGAAGTTCGACCCCACCCAGCTCTGTCGGTGCCGTGGTGCGCCGAAGTGTCCGCTGCAGCGGCGCGTCGAGGCGCAGGACTTCCTCGATGAAGGCTTCGAGAAATTCCTGGTCATCGCGGATGCGCGGGATCAGTGTTGGTTCGGTGGTCAGCCGGTGCACGGCACTGGCCAGGGTGCTCGCAGTCGTCTCGTAGCCGGCGACCAGGATCTGAAGGGCGCTGGCGAGGATTTCGACCATGCCGAGTTCTCCTCGCCGATAGGGGCCGACGAGCGCATCGACGATGGCGTCGCCACCGTTGGTCAGGTGCTCGGTGAAGATGTCGAGCACTTCGAGGTTGAAATCCATGATCGATCGAGCCAGGTGAGGGTGAGTCGCCAGACCGGTGCGGGGATAGCCGACGCGCTCGATCAGTGGGTTGGGTATGCGCGCGAGGCGGGTTCGCTCGTGTTTGGGCAGCCGCCAGGCCAGCCGCGCGGCAACCGGTGCCGCGGCGGCCAGGCCGGTCAGCAGACGCCAGCGGTCCCTAAGGCCGCGCGGTAGGGGGCGTCCCGGGCCGCCGTAGGGGATGGCCAGTCGCACCGCGGCATCGCCGAAACGGTGTAGGCGGGCCAGATCATCTGCAGCCGTAGGGAATCCGAAGATGGTGGCGATCACGCTCAGCGGGATCGGATTGGCCCACTCCGACATCAACTCGCCGCCCCCGCGGGCGACGAGTGCGGTGGTGCGCTGGGTCGCCTGCGCGGTGACGAACTCGCTGAGATGCTCCAGTGCGCGCCGGGTGAACATGCCTTGAACGGCGCTGCGGACACGCTTGTGCGGTTCCGGTCGCATCGCCGACATCACCGGCACGTCGTGGTCGGGAAACGGCTGTCCGTCGTACAGCAGCGGGTCCCGGAGCACGGTGCCGACGGTTTCGTAACCGGCCACTGTCCAGAAATTGGGGTGATCGGCCACCGGTTGTACGGGGGCGTCGTTCAAACGGCGATAGTAGGGATGAGGGTGGCGGCGGATCTCGGGGTCGAGTGGGTCGAAAGTCGAGCTGGTCATCGACTTGCCCGCTCGCGCAGTTGGGCGAGGACATCGGCGGGATCCACCTCGTCCGGGAACAAGGGATCGTCGCCTGTGGCGGCCGCCGGGGTAGCGCCGGCCATGTCGATGGCGATATCGAGGGCGACGTCGGCGCCGTTCGGATCGAGATACCACAGACGGGTATAGCCCGGATGCAGCGTCGCCCGGTGAGGATGGGAACCGATGACGGCCAGCCGGTGTGTGACGGTCAACGACGCGGTCGCGTCGTGCAGGCCGACGGCGATCCAGGTGACACCGCACGCTTCACGGTGGTAGTCGAGTGCGATGTCGGATCGCTCGATGAGGACGGTGAGAGTGAGCGCACTCAAGGTGGTGACGCGGGCCCGTGGGGGATCGGGTTGCTCGACGCCCAGCAGCGCGGCCCACCATGTGACCATGGGCTCTGGTCGATAGGTCAGCAGGTGCAGGGTCGGCGTCACAAGTGCTGTCATGCGGTCACTTCCTGGTCGGATCGGCGGAGGCGGATGAACGCACGCGCATCGACATGAGTGCGCCGTGCAGACCCGCGAGGTCGTCGAGATGTAGGCGGGCGGCGACGTGGTGATCGGGTCTCAAGAGCAATGCGTCGGAAGCATCGAGCTGCCACAACCCATTCCAGATCGCGCTGTCGGCGATGCCGACGACGGCGACCGCGGGCGGTGCCACCGCTTGCCAGGCTCCCGCGGCATCGGCGGTGGTGAACACCGTGGGGCAATCGGGTCGGATGAGATCCAAAGTCGAACGCCGTCGGTGACCATCGTCGATCCAGGCGTGCGGCAGCCTGCCGCCGACGTGTAAGTGCGGAGTGTAGAACTCGGGTTCGACCTGCGGAATGGGTGAGTCGGTGGGCACGAGGGCTCCCGAGCGGTATGCGCCGCCGAGATCGGCCCCCCAGCTTCGGTAGTGCGGACCCTGGAGCGCTATCGCCGCGGCGGTTCGGCGGCGGACCCGCCGTCCCAGCGGACCTGGTGCCGCGGCAAGCCGTAACCGCTGGTATCCCAGAGCCATTGCGAGACCGACGATCCGTCGTACCAGCAGCGGAGGCAACCAGCGCGGGACTCTGCCCAGCGCTGCCGGTAGCGCCCGAACAGGTCGGCGGGGTAAGCCCAAGGCGCTCAGTACGTCGAGCAGACCGTCGAAGTTCCGTACCGAGTCGTCGGTGGCGGCACGTCCAAGGGGCCGACGTTCGATGGCGTAGGTGTCGACCAAGTCGTCGTCGGCGCGCCCGGATAGGACCCACGCGAGTTTCCAGGCGAGGTTGTGTGCATCGGCGACACCTGTGTTGAGACCGCGCCCCCCGGTGGGTGGGAAGCGATGAGCTGCGTCGCCGACGAGGAAGGTGGCCCCGGATTGGTAGCTGTCGGCGATCTGTGCCGTCATGGCCCACGACTGGATCGACTTGACGGCTATGTCGACGGACCGGTCACCGATGGCGTTGCCGATATGTCGTGCGCACACCTCTGGAGTGAACTCGTCAGGCGATTCGATTGGTGGGAAGTAGGGAATCTGGAATACCAGCTCATCCGGAGGTCGATGAATGATGAAGGTGCCCAGTCCCTTTGGCGTGTGTGTCCACAGCACCGGCCCCCTCCTGTTGCGGTAGAATCGCTCGAGGTTCGCCGCAAAATGCACGCTGACCATGTGCTGGAGCACCGGTCCGGCCATACCGATGCCTAGTTCCCGCCGTACCGAGCTGCCCGCGCCGTCGGCCCCGATGAGATATCGCGTCGCGACTGTATGTGCACCGTCGGCATGCGTCAGCGACACGAAGATATCGGTGGCGCTGTCGCATTGGCCGACATGCGTCCATCCCGGCCTGAAATCGACCAGGGCATGGTCGCGCAGTCGATCCCACATCAGATCCTCCAGGAAATTCTGGGGAAGGTGCACGGCGCGGGTAGGACTGATCGACTCGACGGCAGCGACATCCTCTGCGGAAAGGTCCAGTACGGGCACTTCGCCGAGCGCGGGCCCCGCCAATGTCGTGCAGTAGCTGATCGTTCGAAGTTCGTGAATCGGAGCGCTGAGGCGCCGGATCTCCCGCTCCAGTCCGAGTTGACGCCAGATCTCGAGCGATCGCGTCGACAGGACATGCGCTGCCGGATGGGTCTGCGGTCGCGTACGGCGGTCGACCACGAGCGTGGGAATTCCGTGGTCGGCGAGTAGGAGTGCCATTGTCGCGCCGACGGGCCCGGCTCCCACGATGACTACGTCCCACTGGGCCGGCATGCACCCCCCCTTGCCAATCTAGTAGAACAAAGTGATCTATCTGTTCTACCAGATGAGGCGATCGCGCAGGGCTTTTTCGCAGCCCCGACTATCCAAGTGCCAACCCGGTGAGGTGTCGGGCAGCGCGAACTCCAGTTGCCGAGTGGTGTTCATCCCGCCGGACAGTGTTCGTTCTGCGTCGTTCGTTTTGCGCCCCTGCAGAAGTAGCGACGGCTTTCGAACGACCCTGTCTGCGCTTCGACTGTCCTTCACCGGGCTGTGCGACAGCCAGGTGAAGGACAGAGCCACCGATTCTTCGGGCATCCAGCCGTCAGAGAGCTCCACCAGTTCGGCCGCAGTGTGGGGCTGGAGGAATGCAGGGGTGGAGCGGAGCATCCCGGTAGACCTCGGATCTAAGAGCAACTGTCGAAGTTCGGGTTCAGCGCACTCTGCCTAACCAGACGTGTCCGTAAAACTGTCCGGTCGAAGAGGTGGATTGGGGTGCGCTCGATGAGTGACCCACACTCGTGCGACGCCTCGGACTGTCGCAGTTCAGCGCTCCGTGAGACAACACGGAGTTCGAGAGCGTACACCGCCGGCTATGGAGGTGAACTCGTCACTCGGTCAACTTCTTCTTGCGCGCTGCGATGGTGATGGCATCCAACACCGGGCCTTCTGCCACATAGCGTTCCATCGTGTCGTAACGCGCATGCACCTGATCCAGATACCGCGGGAGGCACGCTATCACCGCGGCGGACCTCGATGATCACCAGAAGTCGCGAGTGCGAGTCTTTTTCGGTGAATCACGCGACGTGTCGATATCGATAGCCTTCGGTTATCGAAGCGAGACCCCTAGACACTGGCATCCCCAGGGTCGTGCCCTTACGTTGGTCTTTGTCAGTACATGCGTGGGTACTACGTGAATATGTGAGTGGTGGAGGTGGTTTGTGCGCCGCCGAGAAGCAATTGAGGTCACCGGTTTGCTTCTGGCTTCCGCGTTTCTGGCTGCGGTGACGCCGCCGGTGGCCCGCGCCGATGACGGTCTCTTCGATCCGTCACTGCCGCAACGGATCAGTGCCGGTGCCCCGGGTGATCCGCTGGCGTTGGCCAATGCCTCGCTGGGGGCCACCCGTATCGCGGCGCAGACCACGGCCGATCTGGGGCACAAGTTTCTCGCCGCACTCGGCCTGGCCAGCGACGGGCCGGTCGGTGGTCGTGTGCGGGGGCCGCAGGCGATCGAGTACACGATCAGGCGCGCGGGTTCGCAGATCGGTGTGCCGTACTCGTGGGGTGGGGGAAGCCTCACGGGTCCGAGTAAGGGAATCGACTCCGGTTCCGGCACTGTGGGTTTCGACTGTTCAGGCCTTACCCGGTTTGCCTACGCGGGTGTCGGTGTGCTGCTGCCGAGATGGTCGGGTGATCAGTACAACGCCGGGCGGCACGTGGCCAAGTCCGAGGCGCGCCGCGGCGACCTGCTGTTCTGGGGACCGGGCGGCAGTCAGCACACCGCGCTCTATCTGGGTAACGGGCAGATGATCGAGGCACAGCAGACCGGAGTGCCGGTGAAGGTGTCGGCCGTGCGCATGCCGGGGATGACGCCGTACGTCACGCGCGTGGTCGAGACTTAACTGCCGTAGAGGCGCAGAACCCGCGCCGCCAGTGTGGCCACGTCACCGCTGAGCCGCACGATCGGCGGCCCGCCCGGCTGATGGATCACATTCGCCAGGATCGCCACGTAGGTGTCCGAGCCTGGATCGATCCACAGTGTCACGCCGGTGAAGCCACTGTGACCGAAGCTGCCGATAGGGAACACCATGCCGCGCGGCTTGGACAGCTCCGTGTCGATATCCCAGCCGAACCCGCGCAGATCCTGGCCGGCGATCGCCGGGTAGCGCGGTGCGAGTAGGGGATCGGTGGTGTTGGGCGACTCCTCGATGGCCCTCCGGCTGGCGTCGCGCGCCGCGTCGAGTTGGGTGTCGGTGTGACCGGGTTGCTGGGGAGTGGTCATCAGTTCCGCCGCCGGCCGGCTCAGCGGGAAATCGCTGGGTCGTCCGGCGAGACGATCGAGCAGCGCTTGGGCGTACCGGCCGACGTCGTGCGCTGTCGTGAACACGCCTGCGCTGCCGGCCACCCCGCCCATCCGTCGCGCCGTCGGGTCGTGCACCGTGCCGCGGAGCAGGTGGCCGAAGTCAGGGTTGACACCCGGCGTGTCGTCGTCGTGGGCGGTCGGGGCGATGCGGGCCAGGAGGTCGGTGCTCCACGTGCCCGGCGGACAGGCGCTGGGTACGGCCGCCTTCGGGTCGAAAGCAACTGCAGTACCGCGGATTTCGTGTCGACCGCAAGCCTTGGCGGCGGGCAGATAGCGGGTGTCCGCCAGCCCAAGGGGGGCAAAGACATGGTCTTGCACATAGGTGTCCAGCGGTGCGCGGGTGATCTTCTCGATGAGCGCGCCGAGGATCAGGAAGTTGATATCGGAGTAGTGAAAACCGTCACCGGGGCCGAACTCCAGCGGCGCGGTCAACGCGCGATGTAGGCCGTCGGCTTTGTCCGCGGCGGTCAGGCCCCAGGGGCCCTGCCGGCTCAGGTCGCCACCCGTTCCCGAGGTGTGGGTGAGCAGCATGCGCAGTGTCACCTGGGCACGTCGCGGATCGTGGGTCGGGTTGAACTCCGGTAGGTATTCCTCGACCGGTTCGTCGACCTTCACCAGACCCCGGTCGTAGAGCTGGAGAAAGGCCACGGTCGTCGACAGCGGCTTGGTCAGGGATGCCAGGTCGAAGATCGTGTCCGTGGTCATCGGCTCGCCGGGTGAAGGCGATCCTTCCAGTCCCGGCTCACCGGGGAGTTTCCGCCAGCCGAAGGCCTGCTGGAAGACGACGGTGCCCGCGTGCCCGATCTGGACCACCGCGCCCGGCATCCGGTGCGCCGCGATGGCGTCGTTCACCACGCGGATGACGGGTGCGAATGGACCGTCGGGAACCACGCTGGGCGCCATATCGGTGCGCTGCGGTGGTGGTGTCACCCGGGCGCACGCAGGCGCTGCGGCGACGACGAGCAACAGGGTGGCGCAGATCCGGGCGACGCACCTTCTCACCGGTTCGACGCTAGCGGACATCGGCGACCCGCAGGCCGGCGCCTTGGGTGTGTCACTCGGCTCACGACGCGCGGAATGACGGCAGGAGCGCGAGTGCGACCCGCAGGTCCAGTGAGGCGGCGTCGATCCGTCGGCCGAGGATCTGTTCGGCTTGCTGGACGCGGTAGGTGATGGTGTTCGGATGGACGTGCAAGCGCGCCGCCGCCTTGGTGCGGCTTCGGTTTTCGTCGAGATAGACGGTCAACGCCTCGGCCGCGCGCCGGGCCACGTCGTCGGTACCCGCGAGTGCGCCCAGGACGCGGTGCACGAAGGTGGCGGCAAGTTCGGAGTCGACGCTGGCCAGAGCGGGGACCGCGAGGTTCCGGTAGAGCATCACTCCGGTGAGCTTCGCGTCGGCCGCGACGCGGCGGGCATGGCCGGCCTCCACAGCGGAGCGACGGAAGCCCTCGAGGCCCCGGCCGGGGTCACCCACCCCGATCCGCAGCCCGGGCAGCCGGCAGTCGGCGAGCGCGGCGGTGTCCTCTTCGGTGAACGCTCGTGCTCGGCTGATCCACGCGGCGCACGTCGTCACACCGGTCGGGTGGGCCAGGTGCGTCGCGGCGTCGACGAGGACGGCAAGCCGGGAGACGGCCTGCGACAACGCTTCCTGGGGGTCGTCATCGCCGACGGGATTCAGTACGGCCGCCGCCAGGCCGAGGTGGCAATGCCCCAGCGCGTAGCGCAGGCGGCTGCTCGCCCGGTCCTGGTTTCGTTCCTCGCCGGAGATGATCGCCGTGATCGCCGCGCCTCGGGCGGCCAACGCACTGCGTAACCACCGTTCGCGTTCGGCCTCGACCGCCTCCTCGACTCTGGTGATCGCCGCGTCGGCATAGGTGAAGGTCCAGCTGGTGAACAGTTCGGTGGCGGTGCGCAGGGCGGCGGTGTCGTCGCACCGCAACGCGATCCGCTCGAAGCACCACTGCCAGATGTACTCGTGGCCTATTCGGTAGGCCCGGACCAACTGTGACGGCGGCACTTGTCGATGGACGCCGGCCTCCGCGAAAGCCACTGTGGCTGCGGGAAGTTCGAGCCGACGAGGGTCCACGCCTTCGGTGAGTCCGTCGGCCAGCGCCTCGATCGTCTGCTCGGTGCTGACGGCGTTCTCGGCGACGGTCGCGGCGTCGGGCATCACCGCAGGCAGGGCGGCTTGCATCCGGGTGACCATCGATCGGGTCAACTGCGGGGCTTCGGCGCGCAACTCACGCGCCACCGGGCGTACGACTTGCTGCCAGGACCGCCGATTGCCGGTGTCGCCCAGCTGGTCCCACTCCTGTCCCATGAATCCGGACACTAGCGCCAACCTCGCGGGTCGAGGGGCCTTTTCGGCGACCGGCTTTGTACTGCCAGTACAAAGCCGGTGCAGATGCTGTCGCGGTTGTCCAAGAGCGGATCGATGGCCGGTACCTAGTGTCCAAGTATGCCTCCAACAGGTATGACACCTCGTCAGAAGGAGATTTGAATGTCGAGCGCAGATCGCCACATCGACCCCACCGAGTCCCAGGTGCGCACCCTCGTCACGGCGGCTCAGCACAATGACGCTCCGATTGTCATGGTGAACCTGCTGGCGTTCAACGACGAGGGCGGGCGTGACTCATATCTGCGCTACACCGCGGCCGTGCAACCGCATTTGGACCGGGTTGGCGCGTCGATCGTCTACGTCGGCGATGCCACCCACACCGTCATCGGCGGCGAGGACGCGCCCTGGTGGGACACCATCCTGCTGGTGCAGTACCCGTCCCGGGCGAAGTTCCTGGACATGGTGCTCGATCCGGAATATCAGACGATCGCCACCTACCGCTCCGCGGCTCTGCACACCTCGGGTCTGATTGCGACCGAGCAGTGGATGAACACGAACTGACTTGGTAGCCAGGATGATTCGACAGCAAATCGTGGTCGGTGACGTGCGCGCACCGGTTCTGGTCGGCGGTCCCGCTGGCACGGGTACCGGGGAAGCGGTGGTGTTCGTCCACGGCAACCCGGGCTCCGGAGCGGACTGGCTGCCACTGCTGGAGGCCGTTCGCCCGTATGTGGCCGTCGTCGCCCCGGACATGCCCGGTTTCGGCGGTGCGGAGAAGCGCCGCGATATGGACTACACGGTCGCGGGCTATGCCCGCCACCTGGGCGGAATCGTCGATGCGCTGGGTGTGCAGCGAGTTCATTTGGTCGCCCACGACTTCGGCGGCCCTTGGTCGCTGACGTGGGCCGCCGCCAACGTCGAGCGCGTCGCCAGCGTCAGCCTGCTCAACACCGGAGTTCTCCTCGACTATGACTGGCACCGACTGGCCCGCGTGTGGCGTACGCCGGTGATCGGCGAGGTGTTCCAGGCCGCCGCGGTACCTGCGGCAGTGCGAAAGCTACTGGCGCACGACAACCCGGGGCTGGACCGGCGATGGGTCGAGCATCTCGCCGGCCTGATCCGCCCGTGGGCAACCAAGCGCGCGATCCTTGACCTGTACCGCTCGACCACGCGGCAGATGATGGACCGTCTGGTCGCACCCCTGGCCGCGAAAGATATTCCCAGCCAGGTTATTTGGGGTACCGGTGACGTGTACATCCCGACCGCGCAGGCCCTCCGTCAACTCGAACCGTTTCCCTCGGCCGATATCCACCTCGTCGACGGTGCCGGCCATTGGGTCTGGCTGGAGCGCCCCGAGCGGGTCACCGAGATCCTCCTCCCGTTCCTACGGCAACACCTCGACACACCACACCGTCTGGAAAGGACACCATCATGACCCTCACCATTGCGCCCGGCCCGGCCACGACCGGCACCGGCGCGCCACTCCCGCTGGTCGCGCTGCCGCAGGCCGAACTGCTCACCGTCAACAGCAACGACATCCCGCTGATCAAGAACGCGCTGGGTCCCGGCATCCATTTCAAACCGCTCCGGTTCGACCTCGAGGCCGGCCGCTGGGTCGTCCTGGCGATCTTCGAGCCGGGTTCCCGGGTGCCCCTGCACTATCACACCGGTATCGCCGAGGGATACACGCTGTCCGGTTCCTGGCACTACCTGGAGTACCCGGACCAGCTCCAGACGGCGGGCTCGTACCTGTTCGAGCCGGGCGGCTCAGTGCACACGTTCGTCTGCCCGGAATCCAACACCGAGGACACGGTTCTGCTCACGTGGGTCGAGGGCGCCAATATCAACTTCAACGAGGACGGCAGCTTCCACTCGATCCTCGACGCGGTCAGCGGTACGCACCTCGTCGAGGTGCTGGGCGAGGCCCAACATCTGGGCCCGATCACCTACATCGGCGGCGGCGCCGCCGGCGTGACGTCTCGCAGCGGGGCCTGAGCGCGATGACCCTCAAGACCAAGGATCTGACCGGCCGGGTCGTCGTCGTCACCGGCGCCGGTAGCGGAATCGGTCGCGAACTGGCCGTCCATGCCGGCCGTCGGGGCGCGACCTTGTCGTTGTGCGACCGCGACGAAGCCGGACTGGAACAGACCCTCGACCTCGTCCGCGCCTCCGGCGCCAAGGCCGAGGGCCAGGTCGTCGACGTCTCCGACGCCGAACAGATGGCGGTGTTCGGCAAGACCACCGTCGAGCAGTTCGGGGTACCGGACCTGCTGATCAACAACGCCGGGATCGCCGTGATCGGCGGAATCCTGGACACCACCCTCGCCGACTGGGGACGCCTACTGGGGGTCAACGTGATGGGCGTGGTGCACGGGATCAACGCGTTCGTGCCGGCCATGGCCGAACGCGGTGGCGGACACGTGGTCAACGTCGCCTCGGCGGCGGGACTGCTGGCCAACCCACAGCTGGGCGGCTACAGCGCCAGCAAGCACGCCGTCGTCGGACTGTCCGAAGCGTTGCGCATCGAGCTCGCGCCACACCGTGTCGGGGTCACGGCAGTCTGTCCCGGCATCATCGACACCGCGATCACCCGCAACAGCGCCTATCGCGGGGGAGATGCGGCCGCGCGCAAGGCGAAGACGGCCAAGACCTACGCCAGGCGCGGCTACACCCCCGCACGCGCGGCCGCCAACATCCTGAAGGCGGTCGACCGCAACCGGGCGGTGGCACCGATCGCGCCCGAGGCCCACGTCATGTACGTGCTGTCGCGCATCGCCCCGCCGCTGGCCCGACGGTTATCCGCGGTCATGGCGAAAGTCGCCGAATGACAGCGTGATCGGCACCACCTGGTGACGGGCGGCAGGAAAACTCGGCGCGCCGATTCCCGGGCGCGCTGGCATGATCGCCGGATGTACCACGCCCTGCCGGCCACCCCGTCGACCGTTCACTGGGGCTACTTCGATCGTGCGCTGGCCCCGGTGCTCACCGTGGCGTCGGGCGATCTGGTGGCGGTCGAGGCCCTCACGCACCACGCCGGCGATGCGCCGGATCTGTTGATGGACAGCGGGATCCGCGCGGTATTCGAGCAGGTGACCGATCGTGGCCCGGGCCCGCACCTGTTGACCGGGCCGATCGCGGTGCACGGTGCCCAGCCCGGAGACGTGCTGCAGGTCGACATCCTGGAGGCGACACCGCGATTGCCTTATGGCTCGAACCTAGCCGCGCATTGGGGATACCTGTACGACCTCACCGCCGTCGAACGTGTCACGATCTACGAACTGGACTCCTCCGCACTGCGCGGTCGTGCCGTGTTCGGCTACGACTGGAACACCACGCCACTGGCTGATCAGCCCGGCGCCGTCGTCGACCCCGGAAGCGTCCGGCGAGAGCCCGCGTTACCCGGCGTCACCGTCCCGCTGCGACCGCACTTCGGCACCATGGGCGTGGCCCCGGTCGCCGACGGGCGGCTGTCGTCGGTGCCACCTGGGGACCACGGCGGCAATATCGACAACTGGCGGATCGGTGCGGGCGGACGGATGTACTACCCGGTGCACACCGCGGGTGCTCTACTGTCGATCGGTGACCCGCACGTGTCGCAAGGCGATGGTGAGATCAGTGGTACCGCACTGGAGGCGTCGTTGAACGGCCTGTTGCGCCTGACGGTGCGCCGGGATCTGCCGTTCACCGTTCCCGTGCTGGAGACGGCGACCGAACTGCTCGTCCACGGCTTCGGCGACGATCTGGACGCCGCGATGCGCGCCGCGGCGGTGCGGGCCCTGGGCCTGTTGCAGCGCCTGTTCGGGCTGTCCGCTGCGGACGCCTATTCGTTCATGTCGGTGGCGGTCGACTTCACCGTGACCCAGGTCGTCGATCAGCGCCAGGGCGTGCACGCCAGGATCGACAAGAGATGCTTCGCCGGCGAGTGGGGAGCCCTGGCATGACCGGGGCGAGCGAAGCGACGGGGGAGGTGGGGGGCGCGATCCGCGCATTCACCTTCACCCCGGCCGACGGGGTTCCGCCGTCGGTGGCCCCGTTCGCGCACGCGACCGCGGCCGGCCAGACCTTGCATGTCACCGGTCAGATGCCCACCGATACCAGCGGCGTGGTGGTGAGCGAGGACATCGCAGCCCAGACCGACCAGGTGCTGGCCAATCTGCTGAAGGTCACCGAATTGTGCGGCGGGGGACTGGCTGACGTGGTGTCCGTGCGGGCGTACCTCACGGACTGGTCCGAGTACCCGGCCTTCAACACCGCATACGCCGCATGGTTTCCCGACCGTCTGCCGTCGCGTACCTGCGTGGGCGTGACCGGACTGGCGGTGGGCGCACGCGTCGAGATCGACTGGGTGGCATGGCGCAGCGGGGGATGGGGCTCGCCCTAATATCGCGGTATGGCAATCGATTCCGCTGCGGTGCGCCGCTGGTTCGGAGAGTACCTTGACGTTTTCGCCTCGACGGTCCGCGGTGAACATGAGCTCTCAGCGCTGCTGAGCCGGTACGCGGTGCCCCTTCTCATCACCACCGACGACGGGGTGGTGCCGCTCACCACCGCGGATCAGGTGGCCTCGGTGATCCAAGGGCAGGTCGACGGATTGCGCGCCCAGTCCTATGGCCACACCTCGCTGCTCAGTGCCGACGTGACGGTGCTCAACGCCAGTTCGGCGCTGTACCGGGGCGCGTTCGTGCGGCACGACCGCCACGGCGGCGAAATCAACCGCCTGGCGGTCACCTACCTGATAGCAGACGGCACCGACGGACTGCAGATCGCGGTGCTCGCATCCCACGGCGGCTGAACCGGTTATCCACAGTGCCGGATTCATCCACAGCTCATCCTCCTGCGGTTCCTGGCGGCCCAATGTTGTTGGTGCGGTTGCCTACCGTCGGAGCATGGACACCGAATCACCGGCGCAACGGCTGACCCGCCGTATCGGTACCACCCCGGATGCCGATCCCGATGAGGAGACCGACACCTCGCTGTCACGGTGGTTGCCCGATTCCACGCGACGCTCGGGTGACTGGATCGGCGCGCTCCGGGCGGACCCGGGCCGTGCCGGCGTCATCGCACTGATCGTGGTGGGCCTGCTGGCGGTGCTGGTCACGGTCTTCACTCTGGTGCGTGATCGCACCCCACCCGTGGCCTCGGCGAATCTGCCCGAGGTGCAGATGATTTCGTCGGCGGCACCGCCACCGGGGCCGGTCGAAGGCCCGGTGGTGGTCAGCGTCGTGGGTCTGGTGCACAAGCCCGGACTGGTCACGCTGACCATGGGCGCCAGAACCGCCGACGCCTTGGCGGCCGCCGGCGGGCCGCTGGACGGAGCCGATCTGGTCGGGCTGAACATGGCACGGCGCGTCACCGACGGTGAGCAGATCATCGTCGGCATCACCGCACCGCCGGGCGCACCGTCGCCGATGGGCAGCTCGGTGAGTTCCAGCTCCAGTTCCAGTGCCGCCCCGGGCCCGTCGGGTGCCGCACCGGCCGGTGCCGCCGTGGATCTCAATACCGCCACCGCCGAGGACCTCGACGCACTGCCCGGCGTGGGACCGGTGACGGCCGCCGCCATCCTCGCGTGGCGTGCGGCACATGGCCGCTTCAGCAGTGTCGACCAGTTGGGCGAGGTCGACGGGATCGGGCCGGCTCGCCTTGAGAAGCTTCGCGACCTGGTCCATGTGTGAACATCGACCGCCCTGCGCTCGACGTCCGATTGGTGCCTGCCGCCGTGACCAGTTGGGCGGTCACCGCGGCCGGGATCCTCTGGCCCGCGGGTGCGCTCGCCGTCGTGGTCGCGGCGGCGATCGCGGCGTCGGCACTGCTGCGGTGGTACAGCGTGCGGGCACCGGCCGCAGACCGGGACGGCCCCGAGTTCGGTGCGGCCGCTGTGCTCGCGGTGGCGTTGGTCGGTGGGTGCTTCGCCCTGTCGATCGGACTGCGGGCACACGATGTGCGCCACCACCCGATCACCGCACGGGTGGGCACGACCGTCACGGCCACGGTGACACCTACGGAGAGCCCACGTGTGCTGGGCGGCGGCCGGTTGCTGTTCCGTGCCGCGCTCCGGCAGGTGGCCGGAGCCCCGGCCGATGGTGCGGTGACGGTGTTCGCGCCCGGCTGGCGCTCCGGCGAGGTGACCGCGGGCCGCCCCACGACGTTCCGGGCCCGGATCGGGCGGCCCACCCGATCAGATCTGACCGTCGCGGTGCTCACCGCGGTCGGCGACCCGACGGTCGGCAGGGCGCCGGCCGCGCAGCGGTTGGCCGGCCACATCCGGTCGGCTTTCGCCGCCGCGGCCCGCCTGACCCTGCCTCCTGATCAAGCGGCGATGCTGCCTGCGTTGGTGCTGGGCGACACCTCGGCGGTGACGGCCCCGGCCGCCTCGGATTTCCGGACGGCCGGGCTGACCCATCTCACCGCGGTTTCCGGCGCCAATGTGACGATCGTGTGCGGGGTGGCGCTGTTGTCGGCGTTGCTCGTCGGCCCCAGGATCGCCGCGGTGTTCGCCTTCCTCGTCCTGATCGCCTTCGTCCTCGTGGTCGAACCGTCGGCCAGTGTGCTGCGCGCCGCGGTGATGGGTGGGATCGGACTTCTCGCGGTGCTGTCGCACCGGCGCAGGCAGGCCATCCCGGTGCTGTCCTGCACCGTCATCGCGCTGATGGTCGGTGCGCCGCAACTCGCGGTCGATGTCGGATTTGCGTTGTCGGTGGTGGCGACTACCGCGCTGGTGCTCGTCGCCCCGGTGTGGTCAGCCAGGCTGACCGAGCGGGGCTGGCCCAGGCCACTGGCGGCCGCCGTCAGTGTGGCGGTGGCCGCCCAGTTGGTGACCGCACCGCTGATCGCCGGGATCTCCGGGCGCTTCAGCGTGCTGTCGGTCGCGGCGAACCTGATGGTGGCCGCGGTGATCCCGCCGATCACGGTGATCGGCACCGCGGCGGCCGTGCTGGCGTCCTGGTGGCCGGCCGGTGCCGGGCTGCTCATCCGGTTCACCGGACCCGAATTGTGGTGGCTGCTGCAGGTGGCGCACCGGGTCGCGGCGGTGCCGGGCGCCTCGGTCCCGGTGCCTTCCGGGGTCGCCGGCGTGGCGGTGGTGGCGGTGGCCGGTGTGGCCCTGGTGCTCGGTTGGCGCTGGCGGTGGGTCCGGCTGGCGGTGGCGGCGTGCGGTGTCGCGCTGTTGGCATGGACCGTGTCCGGCGTTGTCGGGTCGTCGTGACACCATCGTCGCGTGAGCAATGAGACCGCGGGACTGCACCTGGTGCTCGGCGAGGAGGAACTGCTCGTGGAGCGCGCCATCGCGGACGTGTTGCGCGGTGCGCGGGCCCGCGCGGGCACCGCCGACGTCCCGGTGGACCGGCTGCGTGCCGGCGAGGTCAGCACCAGTGAGCTGGCCGAGCTGCTCAGCCCGTCGCTGTTCGCCGACGAGCGGGTGGTGGTGCTGGAGGCGGCCGCCGAGGCCGGTAAGGACGCGGTCGCGCTGATCGTGTCGGCGGCCGGGGATCTGCCGCCGGGCACCATGCTCGTCGTCGTGCATTCGGGCGGCGGGCGGGCCAAGGCGATGGCCGATCAGCTGAAGAAGATCGGCGCCGACGTGCATCTGTGCGCCAAGATCACCAAGGCGGGCGAGCGTGCCGATTTCGTGCGGCACGAGTTCCGCACGCTGAAGGTGAAGGTCGACGACGACACGGTCACCGCGATGATCGATGCCGTCGGATCCGATCTGCGCGAGCTGGCTGCCGCCTGCTCGCAGCTGGTCGCCGACACCGACGGCCAGATCAACGTCGCGGCGGTGCGCCGCTATCACAGCGGCAAGGCCGAGGTGAAGGGCTTCGATATCGCCGACAAGGCGGTACTCGGCGATGTGGCAGGTGCGGCCGAGGCGCTGCGCTGGGCCATGCTCAGCGGGGAACCACACGTGGTCCTGGCCGACGCGCTTGCCGAGGCGGTGCACACCATCGCCCGGGTCGGCCCGTTGTCGGGTGATCCGTACCGGCTCGCGGGCGAGCTGGGGATGCCGCCGTGGCGGGTGCAGAAGGCGCAGAAGCAGTCGCGGCGCTGGTCGAGGGATCGGGTTGCGCAGGCCATGCAGGTGGTGGCGGCGCTCAACGCCGATGTGAAGGGCGTCGCCGCGGACGCGGACTACGCGCTGGAGCGAGCGGTGCGCAGGGTCGCCGAACTCGCCACCGATCGCTGACTCCGGAGACGACGAAACGCGCGCCGGCCGGTGGGCCGCACGCGCGCGTCAGTCGAGTGGGAGAAGAGCCGTCAGATCTTGTTGACGGCGAGCGCCAGGGCGGACTTCTTGTTCGCGGCCTGGTTCTTGTGGATCACGCCCTTGCTGGCGGCCTGGTCGAGCTTGCGGCTGGTCTCGACGAGCAGGGTGCCGGCCTTGTCCTTGTCGCCGGTGTCGATGGCCTCACGCAGTCCGCGGACAGCCGTACGCAGCGACGACTTGACGGACTGGTTGCGCAGACGGCGGCGCTCGTTGGTCTTGATGCGCTTTTCCTGCGACTTGATGTTGGCCACGCGTGTAGTTCCTTCTTGAACGTCGGTTGGAATACGAAGTCTGATTGCCCGGGCCGAGCGAACCAAGCTGGGCAGCGGTTGTTCAGGTTACCAGCGCATGCCCCGATCTCCCAAAGCGAGACCGACTGGCCTGCCGAAACTGCACATCTGGTGCAGCATTGACAACCGTGACCCTACGAACACTGCCCAACGAATCGGCGCGGACGTCGCGCACCTCCTCCGGCGCCGCGAAACGCCAGGTGGGGATCTTCGGTGGCTATAACGGCCGGGGTAGCTACTCCGAGGCGTTCGACGAGATGTTCGACGCGCAGGGCAACGTGCGCGGGCCGTACAAAGGCATCTTTGCCGAGCTGTCACCTTCGGACGCCTCCGAGCTGGAGGCGCGCACCGAAGCCCTCGGCCGAGCGTTCATCGATCAGGGCATCACGTTCTCGCTGTCGGGCCAGGAGCGGCCGTTCCCGCTGGATCTGGTACCGCGGGTGATCTCGGCTGCCGAGTGGTCGCGGTTGGAGAAGGGGATCACCCAGCGGGTGAAGGCCCTGGAGATGTACCTCGATGACATCTACGGCGACCAGGAGATCCTGCGCGACGGGGTGATCCCGCGCCGGCTCATCACCTCGTGCGAGCACTTCCACCGCGAGGCGGTGGGTATCAACCCGCCCAACGGCGTGCGCATCCACGTCGCCGGCATCGACCTGGTCCGCGACGCCCAGGGCACCTTCCGAGTGCTGGAGGACAACCTCCGCTCCCCGTCCGGGGTGTCCTACGTCATGGAGAACCGTCGGACCATGGCACGGGTGTTCCCGAACCTGTTCGCCACCCACCGGGTGCGGGCGGTCGGCGACTACGCCTCGCACCTGCTGCGGGCGCTGCGCAAGGCGGCGGCCTCCAACGAGGCCGACCCGACCGTCGTGGTGCTCACCCCCGGTGTGTACAACTCCGCGTACTTCGAGCATTCGCTGCTGGCCCGCCAGATGGGTGTCGAGCTGGTCGAGGGCCGCGACCTGTTCTGCCGTGACAACACCGTCTACATGCGCACCACCGAGGGTGAGCGGCAGGTCGATGTCATCTACCGCCGCATCGATGACGACTTTCTGGACCCCATGGTGTTCAAGCCGGACTCCATGCTCGGTGTCGCGGGCGTCCTGAATGCCGCGCGGGCCGGCAACGTCGTCATCTCCAGCGCGGTCGGCAACGGCGTCGGTGACGACAAACTTGTCTACACCTACGTGCCGACCATCATCGAGTACTACCTCGGCGAGAAGCCGTTGGTCGCCAACGTGGACACCTTCCGGTGCTGGCTCGACGACGAGCGCGAAGAGGTGCTCGACCGGGTGGACGAGTTGGTGATCAAACCCGTCGAGGGCTCCGGTGGGTACGGCATCGTGTTCGGCCCGGACGCCTCGGCCAAGGAACTCGCCACGATCTCCAAGAAGATCCGCGCCGATCCGCGTGGCTGGATCGCTCAGCCGGTCGTACAGCTGTCGACCGTCCCGACTCGCATCGGCGACAAACTGGTGCCCCGGCACGTCGACCTGCGACCCTTCGCGGTCAACGACGGTGACGACGTGTGGGTGCTGCCCGGCGGACTGACGCGGGTGGCGCTGCCGGAGGGTTCGCTGGTGGTGAACTCCAGCCAGGGCGGTGGTTCCAAGGACACCTGGGTGCTGGCCTCGCGCACCTCGGCCGCCGACCGCGAGCTGGCCGCCGAGGTGCTGGTGAAGGCGCCGCCGGCGAAGACGGCGCGGGCCGGCAAAACCGCCAAACCCGAGCGGACCGAGGAGTCGCCGACCACGCAGCAGCAGCAACAGGCTCAGCAACAGCAACAGGGGGTGAGCGAATAATGTTGGCCCGCAACGCCGAGTCCCTGTACTGGATCGGCCGCTACGTCGAACGCGCCGACGACACCGCGCGGATTCTCGACGTCACGGTGCACCAGCTGCTGGAGGATTCCAGCGTGGACCCCGACCAGGAATCGCGAACCCTGTTGCGGGTGTTGGGAATCGAGTCCCCCAAGCACGCCCTGGATGTCTGGTCGTTGACCGATCTGGTGGCGTTCAGTCGCGACACCCAGGGCGGCTGCTCGATCGTCGACTCCATCTCGGGGGCCCGGGAGAACGCCCGCGGGGCCCGCGAGGTCACCTCGACCGAGATGTGGGAATGCCTGAACACCACCTACAACGCACTGGCCGAACGCGAACGCGCCGCCAAACGCCTCGGCCCGCACGAGTTTCTCGCCTACGTCGAGGCGCGCGCCGCAATGTTCGCCGGGCTGGCCGACTCCACCCTGTCCCGCGATGACGGCTACCGGTTCCTGCTGCTGGGCCGGGCGATCGAACGCGTCGATATGACGGTGCGGCTGCTGCTGTCCCGAGTCGGCGACAGCGCGTCGTCACCGGCCTGGGTCACGGTGCTGCGGTCGGCGGGTGCCCACGACACGTACCTGCGCACCTACCGCGGCGTGCTCGACGCCGGGCGGGTGGTCGAATTCATGCTGCTGGACCGGCTTTTCCCGCGGTCGGTGTTCTATTCGCTGCGGCTGGCCGAGCACAGCCTCGACGAGCTGCTCAACCGTCCGCACAATCGGGTGGGTTCGACCATCGAGGCGCAACGGCTGCTCGGCCGGGCCCGCAGCGAGCTGGAATTCCTGCGACCCGGGGTGGTCCTGGAATCGCTGGAGGAACACCTCGCCGGCCTGCAGAAGACCTGCGTCGAGGTGGGGGAGGCGTTGGCCTTGCAGTTCTTCCACTCGGCACCATGGGTGGCGTGGACCGATGCGGGGCGTAACGGTGCGATGGCGATCGAAGAGGGAGAAATCTGATGTGGCGTATGCGGGTGGTCCATGCGACGGGCTACGCCTACAAGTCGCCGGTCACCGCCTCGTTCAACGAGGCCCGGTTGACGCCACGATCGGATTCCCGTCAGAACGTCATCCTCAACCGGGTCGAGACCACCCCGGCCACGCGGTCCTACCGGTATGTGGACTACTGGGGCACCGCGGTCACGTCATTCGACCTGCACGCCCCGCACACCGAGCTCGAGGTCGTCTCGTCCTCGGTGGTCGAGACCGAGCCCGACCAGCTGCCCGAGGAGAAGGTCACCTGGGAGGAACTGCGGTCCGAGGCGGTGATCGACCGGTTCGACGAGGTGCTCAGCCCCACCAGGTACACGCCGGCCAGCAAGCGGGTCCAACGAGTGGGACAGCGCATCGCCAAGGAGTACGAACCGCAGGACGCGGTGATCGCGGCGGCGAACTGGGCGCACAGCGAACTGGAATACGTTCCGGGCACCACCGGGGTGCACTCCTCCGGGCTGGATGCACTGCGCGAAGGCAAAGGGGTGTGCCAGGACTTCGCCCACTTGACCTTGATCTTGTTGCGCAGCATGGGAATTCCCTCGCGCTACGTCTCGGGCTACCTACATCCCAAGCGCAAGGCCGCCATCGGGGACACCATCGACGGGCAGAGCCACGCGTGGATCCAGGCGTGGACCGGCGGCTGGTGGAACTACGACCCGACCAATGACAACGAGATCAACGAGCAGTACGTCACGGTCGGTGTGGGCCGGGACTATGCGGACGTGACGCCACTGAAGGGCATCTATTCCGGTGAGGGCTCGACCGACCTCGACGTCGTCGTGGAGATCACCCGGCTGGCGTAGCCGAGTCGCCGGGGCGGGGTTAGCTCTAGGTTAGCTTTCTGCGCACACGCCCGGATGTACCTGCACCCGGTGCAGGTCGTCGCCCAGCTCGATCTGGCGGCTGAAGTGGGCTGCAGCCCTTGCCCTCCAGTCGTCTTCCTGTCCGCGGACGAGGGCAGGCACGTAGTGGGTGAGGATCAGGATGCCGACGTCCGCGCGGGCCGCGGTGTCGGCGGCCTGTTCGACCGAGGAGTGGTAGTCGCAGATATCGCGGATGCGCTGCATCGGCATCTGCTCCACCAGGTCCTTGCGGATCACGGTGTGCACCAGCGCCCCGGCCCCGTGCGCCAGCGCATCCAGTCCGGCGCACGGCACGGTGTCCCCGGCCAGTACCACCGACGCGCCGTCGTGCTCGATCCTGAACCCGATGGTCGGGGTCACCGGTCGGTGGTCGGTCGGCCCCACCAGCATTCGCACCCCGTCCTGCTCCCAGGCCACGCCGTCGGTGTGCTCGTGCACCTGCACACCGGGTGGGCCGGTGATATCGGCATGGTGGGCGATCCGGTACCCGATGTCATCCCCGAACGCGGCCAGCGTGGCCTGCACCACCGCGGCGGTGCCGGGTGGTCCGATGATCTGCAGCGGTGCGGGATCCGGAGCGAAGGTGCTGATCCACCGCGTGATGATGACGTCGCCCAGATCGGCGATGTGATCGCTGTGTAGGTGGGTGAGCAGCAGGGCGCTGAGTGCACCGGCGCCCGACCCCGCTGCGGCCAAGCGTTGCAGGACGCCGCGCCCGCAGTCCACCAGGAACGTCTGGGAGCCGGCCCGTACCAGTGTCGACGGCCCGGCGCGGTCGGCGTCGGGAATCGGGCTGCCGGTTCCGAGCAGGGTGACCTCGATCATGGAGAACACCTAACCCCATATCGGCCGGTAGGGGAACCCGAATGGCGAGATAGGACGCCGGGCCCACAGTTTCAATAAGGTATCGAATAATTCAGGACACAGATGGCGCTGAAGTGGCTGTTCATGACTGCCTGGGCGGGGAATATTTCCATGAGTCATTTACTGCTCGGAAACAGTGCGGCAACAGAGCCTGCCTACCTTGAAGTGGTCACGACGTCTGTGGCGGCCCAACTGCCTTCCGAGTCACAGGAATTCACATGGCAACTTTCATCGAACAACGGACGATCGGCGCAATACCGGAGGACGAGCGGCACGGGCGTGCCTGGCATCTGCTCCCGCTGTGGTTCTCCCTGAACGCGACTGTCATGGCTGCCACCACCGGCGCCATCGGCATCTCCGTCGGCGCCGGTCTGGTGCCGACCCTGATCGCGATCGTCGTCGGCAATCTCATCGGTTCGGTCTTCATGGCCTACCACTCGGCGCAAGGCCCGCAGCTCGGTCTGCCCCAAATGATCCAGAGCCGAGCGCAATTCGGATTCTTCGGAGCGATACTGCCCAACCTGCTGGCCATCATCATGTATGTCGGCTACTTCTCCGGAGCCGGCGTGATCGGCGGCCAGGCGATCGCGAGCATCTTCGGCATTCCGACCGCCACCGGCATCATCATCTGCAACGCGATCACCTGGTTCATCGCCTTTGCGGGGTACCGCGTCATCCACGCCTTCGACCGCGCCATGGCCGCCGTGTCGGTCATCGTTCTGGTGTTGCTCTTCGTCGCCGCCATCGCGCACTTCGGCTCGGCGCCGCCGGCCGAGAGTCACCCGAGTTTCGCCAACTTCTTCCTCATCCTGTCGATCGCCGCGAGCTGGCAGATCACCTTCGCGCCCTATGTCTCGGACTATTCGCGGTATCTGCCCACCAGTCAGGGCGGGGCAAAAACGTTCTGGTACACCCTGATCGGCAGCTGCGCCGGGGCCATCACCTTCATGGCGCTGGGCGCCATCGTCGGTGTGTACGCGCTGGACAGCCTCAGCGGTGACGCCATCGTCTACCTGTCGAGCCTGTCACCGGTGGCGGCACCTGTCATCGCGATCATCCTGGTATTGGGCATGATCGGGGCGAACTGCGACAACCTGTACGGCCCGTATATGGCCGGGCTGTCCACGGTCACCCAAGCCGGTGGCCCGCCGCACGTGTCCCGACTGGTGCGTGCCGCCGTCACAGGTGGATTCGCTTTGCTGGGCACCGCCGTCGGCATCTTCCTGTCCGGCGACTTCCTCACCAATCTGCAGAACCTCATCATGTTGCTGCTCTACATGCTGGTGCCGTGGACGGCCATCAACCTGGTCGACTTCTACCTCATCCACCGAGGCCGGTACGACGTGGCGGAGATCGTCTCCATGCGTGGTCGCTACGGCCTGGTGAACTGGAAAGCCATTGTCACCTATGCCGTGGCCGTCATCGCCCAGATCCCCTTCATGAGCTGTGCCCTGTTCGTCGGGCCCGCCGCCAGCGCACTCGGCGGCGTCGACATCGCGTGGATCGTCGGGCTGGTCGTCGCCGGTGGTCTGCACTACGCCCTGAACAGGTCCGCGGCTGCGCAAGACGCCGACCTCCCCGTCGCCCCGATCACCGCGGCCGCCGCGGTGACCGCCTGATCTCGCAAAGGAGTCACCCATGGCATTCGACTACTCCCGGCTCACCGCCACCTGTGCGGTGGACTCACCGGAGAACGCCATCACCCTGCCCCCGGAGGCCTACGGCAGCGACGAACTGTATGCCGCCGAGGTGGATCGGATCTTCAAACGTGGCTGGATACCGTTGTGCCGCATCGAACAACTACCGTCACCGGGCAGCTACTACAGCATCGACATCCTCGGCACCCCGCTGGTGGTGACCCGCGACCGCAAGGACGACATCCGGGTGATGTCGCGCAACTGCACCCATCGTTGGATGGAGGTGTGCAGCGGTGCCGGTGAGGCCGGCGTGCTCCAATGCCCCTACCACCTGTGGTCCTTCGGCCTGGATGGTCACCTGGCGGGCGCCCCCGAGATGAAGCAGTCCGCAGGATTCGACCGAAAAGACTGGGGCCTCAAACAGTTCCGGCACGAGGTCTGGAAAGGTTTCGTCTTCGTCAACTTCGACGGACAGGCGGCACCCGTCGCCGAACAGCTCGCCGGACTCGCCCCGATGGTCGATCCGTACGACTTCGAGAACTACCAGATCGTCGAACACACCGACTGGGGGGTCTGCGACTGGGACTGGAAGATCATGGTGGACAACTTCATGGAGTGCTACCACCATATGGGCCCGCATCGCGGCACCCTGGAGGACGAGTTCCCCGCCAAACTCAGCGGAGCAGGTGAGGGCGGCCCCTACTTCACCACCATGTGGTCCCGCCAAGCGGACGGTTACCCGGCCGAAGAGCCCTTCCTGGCGCCCGGCGCCGACACCCTGACCCCCGAGCACAGTCACAAGCTGCTGATCTTCATCGCCTATCCGCTGCTGCAGATCTCGCTGGGCCCGGGTTTCATGTACTGGCTCAAGACCTTGCCCGTCGGCGCAGGAAAGGTCGAGATCCACCTCGACATCGCGATGTCGCCCGCCGCGCTGGCGGCGCCCGACCTCGACGCCCGGCGCAGCCAGCTCGTGAAGTCCATCTGCGATATCCACCGCGAAGACCTCGACGTCTGCGCCGCGGTGCAGAAGTCGGTCCGGGCCGGCGTGACCTCCACCGGGCGGCTGTCACACCTGGAACAACCGCTGTGGGAGTTCTACCGCTACCTCGGACGTGAACTCGGAATCGTCTCCCACACTGCCGACCTCGCCTCCGCCGGCTGAAAGGACAAGATATGACCAGCACCCTGAACGGACACGTACAACGCACTGCCGCAACGGAGGTCGCCGAGCGACTCGGTGCCGCCGGGGTCAAGTACGCCGCCATCAGCTTCGTCGACATGCACGGCAAACCGAAAGCCAAGATGGTGCCGCTCAACCACCTCGGGCAGGCCGCGCGCGGGTCGGAGATGTTCACCGGGGCGGCGCTGGACGGCGTCCCACAGGACGTCAACGATGACGAGGTGGCGCCACATCCGGACCTGGGCGGGGCGATCATCGCACCCTTCAACACGGAGGTGGCGTGGTTCCCCGGCGACCTCTGGATCGGTGACGTCCCCTTCGAGGCCTGCAGCAGACAGATCCTCAAGCGCGTCACCGCGGACGCGGCGACACTGGGCTACACGTTCAACCTCGGCATCGAGACCGAGTTCTTCCTGCTCACCGACGACCGGGTCGGGACGCCGGCGCCGGCCAGCCTCGACGACACGCTCGACAAGCCCTGCTACGACCTTCGGGGTCTGTTGCACAACTATCCGGTCGTCGACGAGATCGTCACGGCGATGAACGATCTCGGCTGGGACGTCTACTCGTTCGACCACGAGGACGGCAACGGCCAGTTCGAGACCGACTTCACCTACACCGATGCGGTGACCATGTCCGACCGGCTGGTGTTCTTCCGGATGATGGTCGGTGAGATCGCCCGCAAGCACGGCCTGTTCGCGTCCTGGATGCCCAAACCGTTCGCCGATCGCACCGGCAGTGGTGCGCACTACAACATGTCGCTGGCCGATGTCGACGGGGTGAACCTGTTCGAAGAGGCCGACGACCCGCGCGGCTGTGGACTGTCGACGCTCGGTTACCAGTTCACCGCCGGGGTGCTGCGTCACGCGTCGGCGATCTGCGCGGTGATCGCCCCGACCGTCAACAGCTACAAGCGACTGGTCAAGCAGGGCAGCATGTCCGGGCTCACGTGGGCGCCGATCTTCGCCTGCTACGGCGACAACAACCGGACCAACATGATGCGTATCCCGAAGGGTGGGGGACGGGTGGAGTGCCGGGCGGCCGACAGCGCCAACAACCCGTATCTCGGTGCGGCTCTGATGCTGGCGGCGGGACTGGAGGGTATCCGCGAGGGCCTGGATCCCGGCGAGCCCAACCGCGACAACCTCTACAACGTCTCCGAACTGGACCTGGCCGCCCGCGGAATCGGCTGGCTGCCGAGGTCCCTCGGTGAAGCCATCGATGCGCTCGAAGCGGATCCGCTGGTGCGCAAGGTCTTCGGCGAGGCGATGTTCGAGTCGTTCGTGGCCGAGAAGCGTGCGGAATGGGATTCCTTCACCGCCCATGTCTCGTCCTGGGAGACCGAGCGCTACCTGCGGTTCTGGTGACCATGCGCTGGGAGGAACTGTCCTCGACGCAACTGGCGGCGGCTGTGGCGGCCGACCCGGCCCTGGTGGCGCTCGTCCCGGTCGGCGCCACCGAACAGCACGGGCCGCACCTGCCGGTCGGTACCGACACCGTCATCGCCACCGCGGTCGCCGAGGCGGCCGCCGGTGGTGACGGCGCGCCGGCGGTGGTGCTGCCTGCGATCGCCTACGGTGCCAGTCAGTTTCACGGTACGGAGCTGCCGGGCACGGTGGCGTTCTCCGGCGAGGACACCGCCGCCCGGGCCTACCAGGTGGCACGGGCCTGCCTGGACTCCGGGGTGCGGCGCATCTTGTTCGTCAACGGGCATGTCGGCAACGCGGCTCCACTGTGGCTGGCCTGCGACCGCTTCCGCCGTGAGCATCCCGCGGGGCGGATCGGTGTCGTGCAGTGGTGGGATCTGACCCCCGAGATCGCCGCCCGGGCCACCGCTGACGCGGTCGACTGGCACGCCAATGCCGCGGAGACGTCGATCATGCTGGCCTTGCGACCCGAACTCGTGCACACCGACCGTTTCGCGGAGGCCGACGACCCCGACCGGACGGCCGGGCTGGTCTTCCGGTACTCGGTGGCGCAGGTATCGCTCAACGGGGTGACCGGATATCCGTCACGCGCCTCCAAGGAACTCGGGCTCGCGCTGTGGCGCGATATCGTCACCGCGGCCCGCGGTGTCGTCGCGGCCGCCCGGGACGAGCAACCGCCGCTGGCGTAGCGATCCGTTCTAGAATGCGCCTCGTGCCACCACCCGAGCGCAAGGCGCAGGTCCGTGCGATCGGACGCCCGCGCCTTGAGGCGGGACCGGAAACCGGCGGCGGGCCGCCCGAGTCGCCACGCACCGGGATCGTCAATGCCGCCACCAAGCTGTTCTCGGAACGGGGCTACGCCCAGACCACGATGAGCGATATCGCGCGTGCCGCCGGTCTGCAGCAGTCCTCGCTGTACTACTGGTTCCGCAACAAGGAGCAACTCCTGCAGGAGACGCTGCTCGTCAACCGCGCACCGCTGAAATTCATCGCCGAGGTCGGCGCGGGATCGGGCTCGCCTGCGGTCAAGCTGTACCGCCTGCTGCGCTTCGACACCATGCAACTGGCGATGTCGCCGATCGATTTCAACGAGATCCAGCGGATCGCCCACGAACAGCGCGCCGAGTTCCACCAGTTCTGGGCCGATTACGAACGGCTGCGCCAGTGGGTGGTCGACCTGATCGGCGCCGCGGTCGGGGAGGGCAAGTTCATCGATTGCGACCGCGACGAGACCGCGGGCCTGCTGCTGAACTTCGACGAGGGCGCCCAGAAGCGAACCCGGCTGCATCCCGACCACGGGGACCGTGCCGAGGAGGCGATCCGGGTCGGCGAGCAGGTCGCCACCATCGCCGTGCGCGGACTGCTCAAACGCCCCAGCGAGATCGGCCGCATCACCGCACAGGCCGCGCAGTTCGACGACGCCGCCATCGCACTTCGGGTCAGCCTGCACGCTTTCGACTGAGCGAGGCCCGGCCGCCGGGGCTTTCGTCCGGCGCCGAACCGACCTACTCTGGTGTGACCCACATCACCAGGGAGGTCCGGTGCGCATCTCCGACGTGCTGAAGAACAAGGGATCGGCGGTCGCCACGATCGCCCCGGAGACCACGGTCGCCGTGCTGCTGGCGGGCCTCGTCAGGCGCAACATCGGCGCGATGGTGGTGGTCGGACCGGATGGTCCGGTGGGCATCGTGTCCGAGCGGGACGTGGTCCGCAAACTCCACGAGCTGGGTGCGGATCTGCTGGAGCGCCCCGTCGCGGACATCATGACCAAGCATCTCGTCTACTGCTCATCCGGTGATTCGGTGGACAGCCTGAGCGCGGCGATGACCCACAACCGGGTGCGGCATATTCCGGTGCTCGACGACGGAAAGCTGGCTGGGATCGTCAGCATCGGTGATGTCGTGAAGACCCGGATGCAGGAACTGGAATCCCAGCAGGAACAATTGCAGGCCTACATCACCCAGGGCTGAATACGCTGGGGTTGTGACCACCGTCGACGTCCGTCCCGCTGTCCGCGCCGATATCGCCGCACTGTCGCAGGTGCTCGGCCGCGCCTTCTACGACGACCCGGTGATGGCCTGGATGTTGCCCGATCCGGTGGCTCGGCGACGCAAACTGCATCGGGTGTTCGCGGCCCTGACCCGGCATCACCACCTCTCACGCGGTGGGGTCGAGGTGGCGGCCGCGGGTTCGGTGCTCGGCGCAGCCGCGCTGTGGGATCCGCCCGGTCAGTGGCGGCACACCGTCGGCGAGCAGGTGCGCGCCGCTCCGGGGTTGCTGCTGGCATTCGGCGCAGCCCTGCGCCGCGGGCAGCAGGCCGAGGAACTGATGCAGCGCCATCATCCGGAGGAGCCGCATTGGTACCTCGCGGTGATCGGCAGCGATCCGTCCGTGCGGGGCAGCGGTCAGGGCCAGGCGTTGATGCGGTCCCGGCTGGACCGCTGCGACGCCGAGCACGCCCCGGCGTACCTGGAGTCCAGCAATCCCGCCAATATCGGCTATTACCAACGGTTCGGCTTCGAGGTGACCGGGGAGATCGTGCTTCCGGACGGCCCGTCGCTGTGGCCGATGTGGCGGCAGCCACGGTAGAGTGCGGATGCCGACCAGCAGGGGAATCCGGTGAGAATCCGGAGCTGACGCGCAACGGTGTGAGGCGAACGCCTCGAGTCCGACTGCCTGCCGCCGGTACCGAACGTCGACGGCCCCGCGACCGGGCCCCGTATCGAAGGAAGCCCCCGCCGTGCGCGCTTTCGCCATGCTCGTATCCGTCCTCACCGTCGTCACCGCATGCAGCCCGGCGACATCCGCCGAGCGCGCCCCGACGGCGGCTCTCACCGCCGGCCACACCAGCTATCCGTTGACGTTGGACAACTGTGGTGTCCGAGTCACGTTCGACAGGCCGCCGCAACGCGCGGTCTCGCTGTACCAGGCCTCGACGGAGATCCTGCTGTCGCTCGGATTGGCCGACCGGATGGTGGGAACGTCGACATGGTTCGATCCGGTGCTTCCCGAGGTGGCCTCCGACAGCGCCAAGGTGCCCCGGCTCGCCGACAATGACCCTTCCCTGGAGACGGTGCTCAGTGTCGAGCCGGATCTGGTGACCTCGGCCAGCGCACATACCTTCACCCCGGCGGTGGTGGCCGACCGGACCCGGTTCGCTCAATTGGGCATTCCCACTTATCAATCGCCGTCGGTGTGCACAGGTGCCGACGTCCACGGTGCCGACGTCACCCGCTCAGCTCCTCTGCAGATGGACACTCTGTTTCGCGAGATAGCAGAATTGGCGGCAATTTTCGATGTGCAGGACCGTGGCCGGGAACTGGTCGCCCAGCTCAAGCGGCGACTGTCCGTCGCCCCCGCGCCGTCCATGCCCCACCCGACGGTCGCGTTCTGGTTCTCCGGTCTGCGGGCGCCGTATTTCGCGGGATGCTGCTCGGCGCCCGGGCTCTATGCGCGCGAACTGGGGGCTGCCAACGTGTTCGCCGACGCACGGGAGGACTGGCCCGAGGTCAGCTGGGAGGCGCTGGCCGACCGCGATCCGGATGTCCTGGTGCTGGCCGATCTCAGTCGCCGGAGGGTGGACGGTGACGCACTGGACACCAAAATCGCGTTCCTGGAATCCAATCCGGTCACCAGGAACCTGACGGCGGTGCGTCACAAGCGCTTTGTGGTGCTGACCGGATCCGAACTGGATCCCGGCATCCGGCAGGTCCAGGCGGTCGAACGGCTCGCCGCCGGGTTCGCCTCGATCGGGCCGGCGAAATGATCGGCAGGCTGGTCGTCGTCTGTGCGGCGTTCGTCCTGGTCGGGTGTGGCGAAGTGGCGCAGACGAGCAAACCCGTGGCAGTCGGTGGATTTCCGCTGACGGTGCGCAACTGCGGTCACGATGTGGTGATCGATGCGCCGCCGGCGCGGGCGGTCTCGCTGAACCAGAGCTCGACGGAGATTCTGCTGTCGCTCGGCCTTGCCGACCGGATGGTGGGCACCGCCACGTGGACCGACCCGATCCGCCCCGACCTCGCATCCGCCAACGCGCGCGTCCCGCAACTGTCGATGAACAAACCCTCGATGGAAGCGGTGCTGGATGCCGAACCCGATTTCGTGTCCGCATCTTTCGCGGGAACCCTCGGCCCCGGTGGTGTTGCCGATCGCGCTGAGTTCGACAAGCTCGGTGTGCCGACCTATCTCGCGCCCAGCGACTGCGTGGGCAAGGTGGCGGGCAGCGAGGACGGCGCCCGCACCGCACCGCTGACGATGACCCTGATCTATGACGAAATCCGGGACCTGGCCAAGATCTTCGATGTCACCGACCGTGGCGAGAAGCTGATCGGCGAACTGCAGCGACGCATGACGGATGCCGCCGTCACCGCCGATGTCGATCTGGCCTTCTGGTTCTCCGATATCCGGGCGCCGTACCTGGCCGGCTGCTGCGGCGCACCCGGAATCATCGCGAGCACGGTCGGTGCCCGCAATGTTCCGGCCGACACCGCCGACGAGTGGCCGCAGGTCAGCTGGGAGGCGATCGCCGACCTCGACCCCGACGCGCTGGTGCTGGCCGATCTGAGCCGGCGCACCATCGACGGTGACGCACTCGATACCAAAATCCGGTTCCTGGAATCGAATCCGGTGACCGCGCAGTTGACCGCGGTCCGGGAGAAGCGCTACATCGTGGTCAACGGTGCCGATCTCAACCCGTCCATCCGTACCGTCGACGGCACCGAGAAGGTGGCGCACCGGCTGCGTGAGCTGGGTCTCGTGGCAGGCAATTGACCGTGCGCACGCCGGCATTGGTCACGCTGTGGATGTGCGGCCTCGTACTGTTGCTGGCCTCGGCCGCGGTGGCCATCACGATCGGTCCCGCTGCGCTGTCGGTCACCGACGTGTACCGGATCGTCGCCGAACATCTGGGCGCAGGTCCGTCGGGGGCGACGCGTCTGCAGGACGGCATCGTCTGGCAGTTGCGACTGCCCCGGGTGGCGTTGGCGGCGATCTGCGGTGCCGGTCTGGCCTTGTGCGGTGCGATCCTGCAGTCGCTGCTGCGCAACCCGCTGGCTGATCCGTTCGTGCTCGGCGTCTCCTCGGGCGCCTCGACGGGGGCGGTGCTGATCGTGGTGGTGGGCGCCGGGGCCGGCACGGTGTCCTTGTCCGGGGGCGCATTCGCCGGCGCCCTGCTGGCCTTCGCGGTGGTGCTGATGCTGGCGTATGCGGCCGGTGGGGGAACGGACCGGGTGGTGCTGGCCGGGGTCGCGGCGACCCAACTGTTCTCGGCGCTCACCTCGTTCATCGTGCTGTCCTCCGCCGACGCCGAGCAGACGCGCGGCGTGTTGTTCTGGCTGCTCGGTTCGTTGGCCGGGGTGAACTGGTCTGACGTGTTGACCTGTGGCCTGGTGGTGGCCGTCGGGCTGGCGTGCTGCCTGGGATTCGGTCGCACGCTCGACGCCTTCGCCTTCGGTGACGACGCCGCCGCCACCCTCGGCGTCCCGGTCCGCCGAGCGCGGATGATCCTGCTGGTGGTGACGGCCTTGATCACCGCGGCGCTGGTCAGTGCCACCGGTGCCATCGGTTTCGTCGGCCTGGTGTTACCGCATGCCGCGCGCTTCTTCGTCGGACCGAGTCATCTGCGGCTGCTACCGACGGTGACACTGCTCGGCGCGATCTTCATGGTGTGGGTGGACACCCTGGCCCGCACCGCATTCGCGCCGCAGGAACTGCCCACCGGGGTGGTCACGGCGTTGTTGGGGGTGCCGGCATTCGCGGTGATCCTGCTGCGCCGCAGGGGTGTCAGCCGATGAGCCTGCGCGCGTCGGACGTGGCCTGGTCCAGGTCGGGCCGGCTGATACTCGATGGTGTCACCGTGGATCCGGAACCTGGCAGCACCCTCGGTCTGCTGGGGCCGAACGGATCGGGAAAGTCGTCGCTGTTGCGCCTGTTGGCCGGGGTGGATCGCCCGGATTCCGGGGCGGTCGAACTCGACGGCACGGCGCTGGCCCGGTTGTCGCGCCGGGCCGTGGCGCGTCGCGTGGCGATGGTCAGCCAGCACGCCGATACCGATCTGCACATCACGGTGCGAGAGGTGGTGCGGCTGGGCCGCATTCCCCACGCCGGACCGATCGGTGGGGACCGCGACACCGATCGCGCGGTGGCCGATGCGCTGGTGGCGACCGGACTGACGGATATGGCAGCCCGTCATTGGCACACGCTGTCCGGAGGTGAGCGGCAACGGGTGCAGATTGCCCGCGCCCTGGCGCAGCAGCCCGGCGAACTGCTGCTCGACGAGCCGACCAACCATCTCGACATCGCGCACCAACTCGACATACTGACCTTGATCCGCGATCTGGACATCACCGCGGTGGTCGCACTGCACGACCTCAACCTGGCGGCGATGTTCTGTGATCACCTGGTGGTGCTGTCCTCGGGACGAGTGGTGGCCGCGGGCACGCCGGCGGAGGTGCTGACCGAACGCCTGGTGGCCGATGTCTACCGGGTCGACTGCCACATCACCGTCGCCGACGGTAGGCCCAGCGTCCGCTACACCGCACCCTGCAAACCCGGTCAGGCGGTGGCGACCTCCTCCACCTGATCGGCCAGCGAGTTGTCCGCGAACGCACCGCGGTACGTGGCGGCCCCTCGGTTGGGCGTGCGGGTTCCGGTCTGAGCACACCGGACGCGCGCCGAGATCGACGAAATGGCGGAATCCACTCGCACAATCCCGCCCGTTTGATCAGTTGGGCGGATTCAGGACGCCGCGGTATTCAGGACGCCGCAGAACTCACGACCATGAGTACTCGGCGCGCAGCCGGGTGGCGACGATCTCGAACTTCTCGCGATCGAGCACGGCGCCCTCGCGGCGGATGCCGTCTTCGGGGACGTCGAGCACCCGGTCCAGCCGCACCCAGCTGGGGCGTCCCTCGTAGTCCCAGCTGCCGGCGCCGATCGAGACCCACTCGCGGTCGCCGGCGTGGCGCTCCTGGCTGGACAGCATCAACCCGAGCAGCACACTGCGGTCACGTCCCACCACCAGCACGGGCCGGTCCTTGCCCCGGGTCGGGTCGTCCTCGTAGACCACCCAGGTCCACACGATCTCACCGGGATCCGCCTGCCCGTCCAGGTTCGGGGCGTAGCTGACCCGGCGGGCCCGGTGGGCGGTGGGCACGCTCTCGCTGGTCACCGGCCGCCCGGCGGTGATGGCCGGAGGCTGCTGCTGCGCCGGGGTGCCGGCGAGTACGTCCAAGCCGATCTTGATGCCCTGTTGCAGGACCCGCTCGGGAGTCGGCAACTGCCGGATCAGCTTGGGCGCTTCGTTGAAGACGAGATGCCCGGCGTCCGCCAGAAAACGTTGGAACGGTTTCCACTGCGACGCCATACCGACGAGGATAGGTCCTCCGATTGTGTCGCGACGGTCCATGCTCGATACGCTGGAGCAACCTATCGAGCTTGGACCAGGAGATTCCCATCAGCAGTTTCGCCGACAAGACGTTCACTGCGCCGGCGCAGATCCGGAACTTCTGCATCATCGCCCACATTGACCACGGCAAGTCGACGCTGGCCGACCGGATGCTGGGGATCACCGGCGTCGTCGCCGACCGCGATATGCGCGCCCAGTATCTGGACCGGATGGATATCGAGCGGGAACGCGGTATCACCATCAAGGCGCAGAACGTCCGGCTGCCCTGGTCGGTGAACGGCGAAGACTTCGTGCTGCACCTCATCGACACCCCCGGGCACGTCGACTTCACCTATGAGGTGTCCCGGGCGCTGGAGGCCTGCGAGGGCGCGGTGCTGCTGGTCGACGCCGCTCAGGGCATCGAGGCGCAGACGTTGGCGAACCTGTACCTGGCGCTGGACCGGGATCTGACGATCATCCCGGTACTCAACAAGATCGACCTGCCCGCCGCCGACCCGGACCGCTACGCCGGTGAGATCGCCCACATCATCGGCTGCGAACCGAGCGATGTGCTGCGCGTCTCCGGCAAGACGGGCGAGGGGGTCCGCGAACTTCTCGACGAGGTGGTGCGCTTGGTCCCGGCGCCCGTCGGTGACGCCGACGCACCCGCGCGGGCCATGATCTTCGACTCGGTCTACGACATCTACCGCGGCGTGGTCACCTACGTGCGGGTGGTCGACGGCAAGCTCTCCCCGCGCGAGAAGATCAAGATGATGTCGACCGGGGCGACGCACGAGTTGCTCGAGGTCGGCATCGTCTCGCCGGAACCGAAGGCCTCCGACGGACTGGGCGTCGGTGAGGTCGGGTATCTGATCACCGGGGTCAAGGACGTCCGCCAGTCGAAGGTGGGTGACACGGTCACCTCCGCCCGGCACGGCGCCACCGAGGCGCTGACCGGATACCGCGAACCCCGGCCGATGGTGTATTCCGGCCTCTACCCGGTGGACGGCTCGGACTATCCGGTGCTGCGCGAGGCCTTGGACAAGCTGCAGCTCAACGATGCCGCGCTGACCTATGAGCCGGAGACATCGGTGGCGCTGGGCTTCGGCTTCCGATGCGGATTCCTGGGTCTGCTGCACATGGAGATCACCCGTGAGCGCCTGGAGCGGGAGTTCAATCTCGACCTCATCTCGACCGCGCCCAACGTGGTGTACCGCGTGGTGAAAGAGGACAACAGCGAGCTCATCGTGACCAACCCGTCCATCTGGCCCGAGGGCAAGGTGCGCGCCGTGTACGAACCAGTGGTCAAGACCACGGTGATCGCGCCCAGCGAGTTCATCGGCACCATCATGGAGTTGTGCCAACAGCGGCGCGGTGAGCTGGGTGGGATGGACTACCTGTCCCCGGAGCGCGTCGAACTGCGCTACACGATGCCGCTCGGCGAGATCATCTTCGATTTCTTCGACTCGCTGAAATCGCGCACCCGCGGGTACGCCAGCCTCGATTACGAGGAGGCCGGCGAGCAGGAGGCCGACCTGGTGAAGGTCGACATCCTGCTGCAGGGGGAGGCCGTCGACGCGTTCAGCGCCATCGTGCACAAGGACGGCGCGGCGGCGTACGGCAACAAGATGACCACCAAGCTCAAGGAGCTGATCCCGCGCCAGCAGTTCGAGGTGCCGGTGCAGGCGGCGATCGGGTCGCGAATCATCGCGCGCGAGAACATCCGTGCCATCCGCAAGGACGTGCTGAGCAAGTGCTACGGCGGTGACATCACGCGTAAGCGCAAACTGCTGGAGAAGCAGAAGGAAGGCAAGAAGCGGATGAAGACCATCGGCCGGGTCGAGGTCCCGCAGGAAGCCTTCGTGGCGGCGCTGTCCTCCGACGCCGCGGCGGACAAGCCGAAGAAGTGACTCGGGCCGCGCCATCGGTCACAATGGCGCGGTGAACAGTGCCGCAAACGCTCGTCGGAGCCTGCTGACCCTGGCCTCCGTGGTAGCCGGGTGCATGGTGATGACCGGTTGCGTCAGCACAGTCTCGGGCGTGGCGGTACGCGACCGCAGCGCGGCTCCTGTTGATGTGCCGCCGCTCAAGGACGCCCAGCTGGCCAAGGTGCTGTTGACGGTCCGCGACATCAATGCCGTCATGGGGTCGACCGATATGGAGATCACCAGCGAGCTGGACCAGATGACCGACCATTCCCGCACGATCTCCGACCCGGACTGCCTGGGTGCCATCTACGGCGCCGAGCAACCGGTCTACGACGGCAGTGGCTGGACGTCGGTGCGCGACCAGGTGGCGCGAGAACCCGAAGAGGACAATCAGCACTGGGTCGAGCAGACGGTGGTGCTGTATCCCAACGCGGACAAAGCCCAGCGCTTCTGGGAGAAATCCAAGTCGACATGGAAGAAATGCGGAGGGTCGGCGGTGTCGGTCGACGACGGCCAGTCGTCCTACACCTGGCAACTGGAGGATCTGGACGCCAAGGACCAGGTGATCACCCAGCGCACCACCCAGGAAGATGCCGGCGGCTGGGAGTGCGAGCACGCCATGTCCTACGTCTCCAATGTCACCCTCGAAGCGTGGGCGTGCTCGTACGGCATCAACGACGAGGCGGCGACCATCGTGGCCAAGATGGTGTACAACGCCAGCAAGAAGAAGTAGACGCGATCTCGCTTTCGCCGAACGTGGGATACCCGTTGATGTTTCGGTTGTTTGTCGACCGCTTCTCGACGTTCGCGGAAGAGTCGGACTAGCCGACCCGCAGCACGGCCTTGCCGGGGACCTGCCGGTTCAGCAAGGCCTGTGCCGCGTCGGCGATATTGTCCCAGGAGTCGCGTAGCCCGATCTGCGGATCGAGTTCGCCGTCGGCGAGCAGCTCCAGCAGATACCGCAGGTCTGCATCGAATGGTGCGCGAACGGTGAAGGGCTCCAGCCGTTTCCGGTTCCCGAGCCGGCGGTGCGCTTCGAAGTCGATGGTGGTGGGCTCATTGGACGCCATCCCGATCGACTGCACCGAACCGCCGTCGGAGACCAGTGTGAAGGCCTGCGCCAGCAGCCTGCCGCCCACGTTGTCGAGCACGCCGAACACCGGTTCGGTCACCCCGTCCAGTCCGACGACCACCTCCGCGG
Organism: Mycolicibacterium fluoranthenivorans; assembly: GCF_011758805.1. Taxonomy (NCBI): domain Bacteria; kingdom Bacillati; phylum Actinomycetota; class Actinomycetes; order Mycobacteriales; family Mycobacteriaceae; genus Mycobacterium; species Mycolicibacterium fluoranthenivorans. The sequence continues at coordinate 488,775 of NZ_JAANOW010000002.1, forward strand.
CGCCCAGTTCGGTCAGGCCCTCGCCCCGGGCCGGGCTGCCGACGGCGGCGACCACGTGGGCGCCGGCTCTGGCCGCCAACTGGACGGCGAACCGCCCCACGCCGCCGGATGCCCCGGTGATGAGGACCCGGCGTCCGACCACCGGGCCGAGCGCCCGTACCGCCTGCAAGGCCGTCACTCCGGCGACCGGAAGGGCCGCGGCCTCATCGAATTCCACGAACTCGGGCAGCTCGGCCAGATTCGCAGTGTCCACCGCGCGGCGTTCGGCCCAGCCGGCTTCGCCGCCGAAACCGACCACGCGGGCGCCGATCTGGGGCCCGGAGCCGTCGGCGGCGGCTCGCACCACCTCGCCGGCACTGTCCCACCCCGGTACCTCGCCGGGCTTACGCATGTGGTCGATGAAGTGCAGCTCCCCGAAGTTCAGCGCGATGGCGTGCACCTGGATCACTGCCTGGCTGTCGCCCGGGGCGGGTTCGCCGGTCTCGCCGAAACGGACATTGGCGGGCGCTTGCGGGTCGTAGACGATGGCGCGCATGCTTTCGCGCAACAACCACATCCGGCCCGCTATTCCCGTCCGGTCCCTAGGGTGGCGGCTGTGAGCACGCAGGATCGCAGCCGCTGGGATGCGGCATACGCCGACCGGGAGCCCGCATCCGAACCCGGGCTGCCTGCGGTGTTCGCCGGATATGAATCGGTGTTCCCCGCCGCGGGGAGAGCCCTGGACCTCGCGTGCGGGCAGGGTGCGGCCGCGGTCTGGCTCGCGCGCCGCGGATTCGACGTGCTTGGTGTCGACATATCGAGTGTCGCGGTCGAACGGGCCCGTGCCCTCGCGAATACCGCGGGCGTGCCGAACTGCCGATTCGAGGTCGCCGACCTCGACGACGGCCTGCCTCCCGGGCCACCCGTGGATGTCCTGCTGTGTCACCGCTTTCGGGATCCGCGGAGGTACCCGGCGATGACCGAGCGGCTCAGGCCGGGCGGCCTGCTGGCCATCTGTGTGCTCAGCGAGGTCGGTGGGTCACCGGGGCCGTTCCGGGCCGCCGCCGGTGAGCTGAGCGAGGCCTTCGCCGAGTTGGAGACCGTCGGGGTGGGAGAGGGCGGCGGGCAAGCCTGGTTGCTTGCCCGCGCTCGGTGAGCACGGCGGCGTGCGTCTGCTCGCAAGGTCGAGGGGAGCCGTCGGCGAACCGGTGGAGATCACCTTCCAGCCGCTCACCCCGGTGCGTTGGCCGGCTGGAACACCCCGGTGCTGTCGGCTTCCTCCTCGGCACGGATCACGTGGACGACCGCGTTGATCAGCGCGAGGTGGGTGAACGCCTGCGGGAAGTTGCCCAGGTGGCGCCCGGTGCGGGGCTCGATCTCTTCGGCGTAGAGGTGCAGGGGGCTGGCGAAGGACAGCAGCCGCTCGCACAGATGCTTGGCGCGGCTCACCTCACCGATCTCCACCAGGGCCGACACCAGCCAGAACGAACAGATGGTGAAGGTGCCCTCCTCACCGGACAGGCCGTCGTCGGTCTCCTCGACGCGGTAGCGCAGCACCAGGCCTTCGTCGGTGAGTTCGTCGGCGATGGCCAGCACGGTGGCCCGGATCCGCGGATCGTCGGACGGCAGGAACCGGGTCAGCACGGCCAGCAGCAGCGAGGCGTCCAGCGCATCGTCGCCGTAGCGTTGCGTGAGCACCCCGCGCGAGTCCACGCCGTGGGCCAGGATGTCGGCCTTGATCTCCTCGGCGACGACGCGCCACTGCTGCGCATAGGACTTCTCGCCCTGCAATTCGGCGAGTTTGGAGCCGCGGTCCAAGGCCACCCAGCACATGATCTTGCTGGAGGTGAAGTGCTGCGGTTCGCCGCGGACCTCCCAGATTCCGCGGTCCGGTTCCTTCCAGTGCTTGATGGCTTCCTCGACCTGTTGCTTGAGGACGGGCCACAGCGCCTCGGGGATCTGCTCGCGGGACTTTGCGTGCAGGTACACCGAATCGAGCATGGTGCCCCAGATGTCGTGCTGCATCTGGTTGTAGGCGCCGTTGCCGATGCGCACCGGGCGGGCGTTGTCGTACCCGGACAGGTGGTGCAGTTCGTCCTCGACGAGGCTGCGTTCGCCGCCGACGCCGTACATCACCTGAAGCGGGTGGTGTTCGCCGTTGTTGGCGCCGGAGACGTCGGCGATGAAGGAGAAGAAATCGTCGGCCTCCCGATCCAGACCCAAGGTGTACAGGCCCCACAGGGCGAAGGTGGAGTCCCGGATCCAGGAGTAGCGGTAATCCCAGTTGCGTTCGCCCTGCGGGGTTTCGGGCAACGAGGTGGTGGGGGCGGCCAGCAGGGCGCCGGTGGGCGAGTAGGTCAACCCCTTCAGCGTCAACGCCGAGCGCTGCAGGTATGACCGCCAGGGGTGGTCGGGGAAGTCGCCGATGTTGATCCACTGCCGCCAGGACTCGCTGGTCTTCCACATCTTCTCCGAGGCCTCTTCGAAGGTCTGCGGTGCCGGATGCTTGGACCACGACAACGCGACGAAGACGTTGTCCCCTTCGGTCAGCCGGGTGCGGGCGCGCGCCTCGTGGCCCTCCAGACCGATCCGCAGGTTGGTGGTCAGCCGCAGGGTGGGATGCGCCTCGGGGTCCTTGTGCGAGCGGGCGATCGCTTCGCCGTAGGCGGCCGCGGAGTACTCCCAGGTGGCGGACTGACGGCCGTAGTCGAAGGACGGTTCGCAGTTCATCACCAATTCGACGACGCCGGACACGCAGCGCACGGTGCGCAGCAGGATGTGTTCGGCATCCCAGTCCATCGGGGTGCGCCGGTGGGTCCGGGACCGGGTGTCGATATCGTGCCAGGGGCCCATCACCAGGGCATCCCGCACGATCATCCAACCGGTATGGGTCTGCCAGGTGGTTTCCATGATCAGGGAGCCGGGCAGGTAGCGCCGCGCCGAGGGGACGGTGACGCCGTAGGGGGCCAGCCGGAAATGCCCGGCGCTGCGATCCAGGATCGCCCCGAACACGCTGGGGGAGTCCGGGCGCGGGACGCACAGCCATTCCACCGAGCCGGCGGCGGAGATCAGGCAGGTGTTCTCGCAATCGGACAGGAACGCGTAGTCCGCGATCGGCGGGAACGGGTTCCGTAACGTCCCGCTCGCACTCGCGTACGGGACGGGGGCGGTGACGGAGAGCGGCGCCTCGTGATCGGTGTGTTCCAGGACCATGCCCGACATCATCGACTGCCGAGCGGTCCGCCGTCCACCGGTAGCAGCTACCGGGCGTTTTGCCGGCTCATCGCCTGGCGAACGCCGGGATGTGTTCCGGAAGTGGCCCGATGGCCACGCCGTACCCGGCGATCTTGCGCAGCAACGGGATCCGGGTGAATGTCCGGACCGGGGCCGGTGCCGTCGTGTCGGCACCCTGCACGGCGACCGCGATCACCTTGGCATGGATAACTCGCTGCACACCCTGGATCAACGCGGTCGGCACCCAGCGTCTGGCCTGCACCCGGGCGAGATCCCGCGTGCGCACCCGGCCGGCCCGTAGCGGACCGGCGAGCATCCGCCCGGCCGCGACCGCGTCGGCCACCGCCAGGTTGATGCCGACACCGCCGACCGGGGACATCGCATGGGCCGCATCGCCGATCAGCAGCAGCCCGTCGGTGTACCAGCGCCGCAGCCGGTTGAGCTGGACGTCGAGCAATTTGACGTCATCGAAATCGGTGAGGGTGCCGATCCGGTCGCCGAGCCAGGGCACCAGGTCCACCACGCCGCGGTGCAGGGCCTCGATGCCCTCGGCGCGCAGCCGAGCATCGCTGCCCTTCGGGATGATGTAGGCGCACTGGTAGTAGTCACCGCGGTCGATGACGATCATCGCGTGGCCGGCACCGAGCACCCCGGCCAGACCGTGCGGATCGCCTTCGGTACGCGGCAGCCGGAACCACCAGACATCCATTGGCGCCCCAAAGCTCTTGGGCACCAAGCCCATTCCGTCCCTCAGCGTCGACCCGCGGCCGTCGCAGGCGACCGTCAGATCGGCGCGCATCTCGTGTTCGCCGTCGGCGTCGCGGTAGCGCACCCCGACCACCGCACCACCGGACCGCAACGGACCCAACACTTCGGTGCTGCGCAACAGCCTGAACGACGGCTCCCGCTCGGCGGCCGCGGCCAGCAACTCGAGGAAATCCCACTGCGGCACCAGCGCGATGTGCTGGTGCCGGCCCGGCAGATGCCGCAGGTCGATGTCCACCGGGGTGTCCTGCACGGACATGCTGATCGTGTCGATCAGCCGGTGCGGTACGTCGGCGAACGCGGGTCCCAGACCCAGTTCGTCGAGGTTACGCAAGGTGCTCGCGTGCACCGTGTCGCCGCGGAAGTCGCGGAGGAAGTCGGCGTGCTTCTCCATGACGGTGACGTCCACGCCGGCGCGGGCCAGGACCAGGCCCAGCATCATTCCGGCCGGGCCGCCTCCGGCGATCAGGCATCCGGTGGCATCGGGGGTTGTCGGCATGGCCTCATCGTGGCACTACTGTGAACCGCATGGGTGGGATCCTCAGCTGGTGGGACGGCGTCGAACTGTGGCTGTCCGGCCTCGGCTTCGTCGCGCAGACCGCGGTGGTGATGCCCGTGGTGCTGGCGCTGGCCTATGGCATTGCGGTGGTGCTCGACGGTGCCCTGGGCAACGGCATCAAACTGCTGAGCCGGGCTCACCACGAGGACGAGGATCCCAGATGAACCAGATGCCGCGCTCACGCGTCACGCTGATCCTGCTCATTCTGATCGCGCTGGTCCTCGTGACCTGGTATTTCACCCGTTGATGCGGTGTGGGACACACCCGTATAGCGGACTGAGTCGATTCTGTTAGGCTTCGCGCCATGCACGCAGTGTCCGGCAGCATGACGAGCCATGTCCTGGCTCTGTCTGCCGTTGATCGTTGCGCTGGCAGCACTGTGCACTGTTGTCGCTGACCCCAACCCGTCCCGCGGTTTGGCGTCGGTTGTGGCTGTCCTCCAGCCCTCGTTCCCCGGCCATCTCCTCCGTCGTGACGGGCTCATCTCCGCCCCATCCCGTCAGAAACGAAGGAAAGGCCGTTAATGTCCGAGAGATTCAAGTCGCGCTGGAGTGCGGCTGCAGCGCTGGCCGTGTCGGCGACCCTGCTCGCCGCGTGCGGCGGGGGATCCAGCGACGTGGTCGGTGACACCGGGGGCGCGAAGGCCGACACCACGCTGACCCTGGTGGCTTACGCGGTACCGGAGCCCGGCTGGAGCAAGATCATCCCGGCCTTCGCTGCCACCCCCGAGGGCAAGGGCGTCGCCGTGACGACGTCCTACGGTGCCTCCGGTGACCAGTCGCGCGGCGTGGTCGACGGCAAGCCGGCCGATATCGTGAACTTCTCCGTGGAGCCCGACGTCACCCGACTGGTGAAGGCCGACAAGGTGGCCAAGGACTGGAACGCCGACGCCACCAAGGGCATCCCGTTCGGATCGGTGGTGTCGTTGGTCGTCCGCAAGGGCAATCCCAAGGGAATCAAGGATTGGGACGATCTGCTCAAGCCCGGTATCGAGGTCGTCACCCCCAGCCCGCTGAGCTCGGGTTCGGCCAAATGGAACCTGCTGGCCCCGTACGCCGCCAAGAGCAACGGCGGCAAGGACTCGGCCGCGGGCCTGGACTTCATCGACAAGCTGGTCACCGAGCATGTCAAGACCCGCCCGGGCTCCGGTCGCGAAGCCACCGATGTGTTCCTGCAGGGCACCGGTGACGTGCTGATCAGCTACGAGAACGAAGCGATCAACGTCGAGCGGCAGGGTAAGGATGTCGAGCACGTCAACCCGCCGCAGACCTTCAAGATCGAGAACCCGGTCGCCGTGGTGAGCAGCAGCGCCCACCTTCAGCAGGCCACCGCACTGAAGAACTTCCTCTACACCGCCGACGGCCAGAAGCTGTGGGCCGAGGCCGGCTTCCGCCCGGTCGACCCCGCCGTGGTCGCCGACTTCGCCAAGGACTTCCCGACCCCGGAGAAGCTGTGGACGATCGCGGACCTGGGCGGCTGGAAGGACGTCGACCCGGCGCTGTTCGACAAGGACAACGGCAGCATCACCACGATCTACAAGCAGGCCACCGGATGACCTCTGCTGTCACTGACGGCGCCCCGGGAGCTTCGGTCCCCGGGGCGTCCCGGGAGCAGAGGCCCCGGCGGTTCGGCGCCACCTCGTTACGGGTGGGGGCCGCCTCGATCTGGTTGTCGGTGATCGTGCTGCTCCCGTTGGCCGCCATCCTCTGGCAATCCGCCGGAGGCGGATGGACGGCGTTCTGGCAGGCCGTGACGTCCAATGCGGCGCTGGAATCGTTCAAGGTGACGGTGACGATCTCGGTCGGCGTCACGCTGGTGAACCTGGTGTTCGGCCTGCTGGTGGCCTGGACACTGACCCGCGACAGCTTCCCCGGCAAGCGTCTGGTCGATGCCGTCATCGACCTGCCGTTCGCCTTGCCGACCATCGTCGCCAGCCTGGTGATGTTGGCGCTCTACGGGCCCAACAGCCCGGTGGATCTGCACCTGCAGCACACCAAATGGGGTGTCGGGGTGGCGCTGCTGTTCGTCACGCTGCCGTTCGTGGTGCGCTCGGTGCAACCCGTGCTGCTCGAACTGGACCGCGAGGTCGAGGAGGCGGCGGCCTCGCTGGGCGCCAACAGCTTCACCATCCTGACCAGGATCATCCTGCCCGCGCTGCTGCCGTCGTTGTTGTCCGGGGCGGGCCTGGCGTTCTCCCGCGCCATCGGTGAATTCGGCTCGGTGGTGCTGATCGGTGGTGCGGTGCCCGGGAAGACCGAGGTGTCCTCGCAGTGGATTCGCACCCTGATCGAGAATGACGACCGCACCGGTGCGGCAGCGATCTCGATTGTGCTGCTGCTGGTTTCGTTCGTCGTGCTGTTCATCCTGCGGGCGGTCGGGTCCCGTGCCGCCAAGCGTGAGGAACTGGCGAAATGACGCTCTCGCCGGTGGTGCGGTACCTCGTCCGATTCTTGGCGCTGGCCTACGTCACCGTCCTGGTGATCGTCCCGGTCGGGCTGATCCTGTGGCGCACCTTCGAGCCGGGGATCGGCACGTTCATCGCCTCGATCACGACCCCGGCCGCGATCTCCGCCCTGCAACTGTCGCTGTTGGTGGTGGCGATCGTGGTACCGCTCAACGTGCTGTTCGGGGTTCCCACCGCTCTCGTGTTGGCCCGCAACAGATTCCGGGGCAAGAGCGCGCTGCAGGCGGTGATCGATCTGCCTTTCGCGGTGTCACCGGTCGTGGTCGGCGTGGCCCTGATCCTGCTGTGGGGCAGTGCCGGTCTGCTCGGTTTCGTCGAGAACAACCTCGGCTTCAAGATCATCTTCGGTCTGCCCGGGATCGTGCTCGCCAGCATCTTCGTCACCGTTCCGTTCGTCATCCGTGAGGTCGAACCGGTGCTGCACGAACTGGGTACCGACCAGGAAGAGGCGGCCTCCACCCTGGGCTCGCGGTGGTGGCAGACGTTCTGGCGGATCACGCTGCCGTCCATCCGGTGGGGTCTGACCTACGGCATCGTGCTCACCATTGCGCGCACCCTCGGCGAGTTCGGCGCCGTCATCATGGTGTCGTCCAATCTGCCGGGGACCTCGCAGACCCTGACCCTGCTGGTGGCCGATCGGTACAGCCGCGGCCAGGAGTACGGCGCCTACGCGGTCTCGACACTGTTGATGACGGTCGCCGTCATCGTGCTCGTCGTTCAGGTGATTCTCGACGCCCGGCGTGCCCGGGCGGCAAAATAGGGCCCCTAGGAGACACAGTGACCCCCAAAGAGACAACCAACGCCATCACCGTCAAGGGCGCCAACAAGCGCTATGGCGACTTCGTGGCCCTCGACAACATCGATTTCGTCGTGCCGGAGGGGTCACTGACCGCTCTGCTGGGGCCCAGCGGATCGGGCAAGTCCACCCTGCTGCGGGCGATCGCCGGTCTGGACGTTCCGGACAGCGGCGTCATCACCATCAAGGGCGAGGATGTCACCGGAGTCCCGCCGCAGCGGCGCGGTATCGGCTTCGTCTTCCAGCACTACGCCGCGTTCAAACACCTCACGGTGCGGGACAACGTGGCGTTCGGCCTCAAGATCCGCAAGCGGCCGAAGGCCGAGATCAAGGACAAGGTCGACAACCTGCTGGAGGTGGTCGGTCTGGCCGGCTTCCAGACCCGCTACCCGAATCAGCTCTCCGGCGGTCAGCGCCAGCGGATGGCCCTGGCCCGCGCGCTCGCGGTGGATCCGCAGGTGCTGTTGCTCGACGAGCCCTTCGGAGCGCTGGACGCGAAGGTGCGTGAGGACCTGCGGGCCTGGTTGCGCCGGCTGCACGACGAGGTCCACGTCACCACGGTGCTCGTGACCCACGACCAGGCCGAGGCGCTGGATGTGGCCGACCGGATCGCCGTGCTCAACAAGGGCCGCATCGAGCAGGTCGGTTCGCCCACCGAGGTCTATGACGAACCGGCCAACGGGTTCGTGATGTCCTTCCTCGGCGCGGTGTCCTCGGTCAACGGTTCACTGGTGCGCCCGCATGACATCCGGGTGGGCCGCAACCCGGAGCTGGCCATCGCCAGTGATGACCCGAATGTCGCCGCCACCGGGGTGATCCGGGCGGTCATCGACCGGATCGTGGTGCTGGGCTTCGAGGTGCGTGTCGAGCTGACCAGCGCGACCGACAACACGCCGTTCACCGCGCAGATCACCCGTGGTGACGCGGAGGCGCTCGGCCTCAAGCACGGTGACACCGTGTACGTGCGGGCCACCCGCGTGCCGAATCTGGCGGGCGACACTCCACCGGCGCAAGCGCTGTCCAGCGTGTAGTCAGGCCGCGGCGCGGGTGCTGCAGACGGCGTCGAAGCGGTCCAGCACCGTGTCGGCGACCAGTCGGTGCGGCCCGAGCGGCGACGCCATCGGGATGCCCCGTGCGGCGGCGAATGCCGCCACCCGATCGGTGATCCGGCCGTGGGCCAAGAACCACGGTGCGATGACGAGCCGGGTGGCACCGCGAGCCCGCAGCCGGTCGGCGATCTCGGCCAGGTTCGGGTGCGGTCCGGCCGCGAACGCGGTGGCCGCCGTCCACCGGGTGTGGGCCACCAGCTGTTCGGCAACGGTCTCGGTGCGCGAATTCGCTTCGGCGCGTGAGGAACCCACTGCCGTGACCATGACCCCGACGCCGTCGAGCCGGGACACGCCGGCTTCGGCGATCCGCCGCCGGAGCACCGCGACCAGCTGGTCGTCCTCGCCGAGGACATCGGCCTGGCGGGCGGCGACACCGGACTCGGCGATCATCGCGGGGATGTCCTGGCGCGCATGGTAGGCGTCCGCGAGGAGCAGCGGGGTGACCACCGCGCCGTCGCCGGCCGTGCGCAGCACGTCGGTCAGACTGGGTGAATTCTGCTCGCAGAATGCAGGTCTGACATCGATACCGGGCCGGATCCGACGGATGGTGTCGGCCACCGCGTGCGTCGTCGCCGCGGAGCGCGGGTCGGCGCTACCGTGGGCGGTCAGGACGAGGATGCTCACTGGGGCCTCTTCAGGATGCGTGCAGACCGCATTCGGTCTTGGCCTGCCCGGCCCAGCGACCGCTGCGCGGGTCGGCGCCCTCGACGGGCTTGCTGGTGCACGGCGCGCACCCGATCGACGGATACCCTTCGTAGACAAGGGGATTGACCAAGATGTCGTGGGCTTCGATATAGGCCTGCATCTCGTCGTCGCTCCACGCGGCGAGGGGATTGATCTTCACCAGGCCGAACGCCTTGTCGAAGCTGATCAGCGGTGCGTTGGCCCGGGTGGGGGCCTCCACCCGGCGGATACCCGTGACCCAGGCGGCGTAACCCTGCAGAGCTTTGCTCAGCGGCTGCACCTTGCGCAGCCGGCAGCACTCCGCGGCGTCGCGGGCGAACAGATCCTTGCCGAGCAACCGGTCCTGTTCGGCGACGCTCTGTTCGGGTCCGACGTTCACCACATGGACGTCGTAGACCGCCTCCACCGCGTCGCGGGTGCCGATGGTCTCGGCGAAGTGGTAGCCGGTGTCCAGGAACAGCACGTCCACACCGGGGCGCACCTTGGCCGCCATCTCGACCAGCACGGCATCCTGCATATTGGAGGCCACCACGTACTGGCCCGCGAAATGCTCGTCGGTCCAGCGCAGCAGGTCCTCGGCGCTGGCACCGTCCAATTCCGCCGCGCCGCGTTCGGCCAGCTCGATCAGGTCGTGTTCGGTTCGCACACTCACAGCATCACCTCAAGTCAGCTTCGTCGGCTCGCACCGCCCACTGAGCGAAACGCTCACCGGGCTCGCGTTGTTTCACGAAGTTGCGCGCAACACGTTCGATGTACTCGCCGAGTTCGGAGGAGAGCACCTTGTGCTGGCGCAGTTTGCGCCCGAAACCGCTGTCCAGGCCCAGGCTGCCGCCCAGATGCACCTGGAAGCCCTCCTCGGGTCCGTTCCCATCGTCGACCATCTGGCCCTTGAACCCGATATCGGCGATCTGGATGCGGGCGCACGAGTTGGGGCAGCCGTTGATGTTGACCGTGATCGGGACGTCCAGCTCGGCGTTGATGTCCTCGAGGCGCTGCTCCAGATCCGGCACCAGGCTCTGGGCCCGGACCCGGGTCTCGGCGAAGGACAGCTTGCAGAACTCGATGCCGGTGCAGGCCATCAGGTTTCGCCGCCAGTGCGACGGGGTCGAGGGCAGCCCGAGGGCGTCCAGGCCGGCCCGCAGTTCGTCGAGCTTGTTATCGGGGACGTCGAGGATGATCAGCTTCTGATACGGCGTGAAGCGGATCCGGTCCGAACCGACCGACTCGGCCAGGTCGGCGACCTTGGTCAGGATGGTGCCCGAGACCCGGCCCGCGACGGGGGCGACGCCGACGGCGTTCAGGCCGTTCTTGAGGCGCTGGACCCCGACGTGGTCGATGGGGCGGGTCACCGGCTCGGGGGCCGGCCCGTCGAGCAGCGGTCGCTTGAGGTATTCCTGCTCGAGAACTTCCCTGAATTTCTCGACCCCCCAGTCCTTGACCAGGAACTTCAGCCGGGCCTTGGCCCGCAGGCGGCGGTAGCCGTAGTCGCGGAAGACGCTGACCACGCCCTCCCAGACATCGGGCACTTCGTCCAGCGGCACCCACGCCCCGAGACGCTGGGCCAACATCGGATTGGTCGACAGCCCACCGCCGACCCACAGGTCGAATCCGGGGCCGTGTTCTGGGTGGTTGACGCCGATGAAGGCGACGTCGTTGACCTCGTGCACCACGTCCTGCAGACCGGAGATCGCGGTCTTGAACTTGCGCGGCAGGTTGGAGTACTCCGGCTTGCCGATATAGCGCTTGACGATCTCGTGGATGGCCGGGGTGCCGTCGATGACCTCGTCGAGGGACTCGCCGGCCAACGGCGAACCGAGCACCACGCGCGGGCAGTCGCCGCACGCCTCGGTGGTCTGCAGGCCGACCGCATCCAGACGCCGCCAGATCTCCGGCATGTTCTCGACCTCGATCCAGTGGTACTGGATGTTCTCGCGGTCGGAGATGTCGGCGGTGTCCCTGGCGAATTCGGTGGAGATGCCACCGAGGGCGCGCAGTGCGGCCGCGGTCAGCGCGCCGCCGTCGCTGCGGACCCGCAGCATGAAGTACGAGTCCTCGAGCATGTCGGTGTTCTCGTCGCCGGTCCAGGTTCCGTCGTACCCGGGCTTGCGCTGGGTGTAGAGGCCCCACCAGCGGAAACGGCCGCGCAGGTCACCCTTGTCGATGCTCTCGAAGCCGCCGGGGGCGTAGATGTTCTCGATCCGTGCCCGCACGTTGAGCGGGTTGTCGTCCTTCTTGGCTTGTTCGTTGGCGTTCAGCGGTTCGCGGTAACCGAGCGCCCACTGGCCCTCGCCGCGCGGTCGCTTCACCTTCGTCGGCGAGCCGACAGATGTACCGGGTGCAGTCGTCATGAACGGGCTCCTTAGTGGAGGAGCCGGCGGAGGGATAGCGCGTGACCACCGGTGGCTGTCCGGCGGCGCAGATCCGTCGGCCAGCTGGGGTACAGGTGGACAGGTCTACAGCCTCAAGGCAGACAGCAACAGCTACAGGTGCGCTTGAAGTCGACATGCCGCCGAGCCACCAGAGCGATTCCGGTGGTGCTGTTGCGGGCGGCGGTCACGCCCGACATTCTGCCACGACCCGCGCCATCAGCCCTAACCGGGCCAGATTTGCGATCTAGGTGCGTAAAACCTGTTCTGGGACACTGGTGACATGAGCGCGCCGTCGGGATCTTTCGGGATCTACATCCATGTGCCGTTCTGCGCGAGCCGCTGCGGATACTGCGATTTCAACACCTACACACCCGCCGAGCTGGGCGGGTCCAACCCGCAGGGCTGGCTGGCGGCGGTGCGCATCGAGCTCGAACTGGCGGCGCAGCAGGTCGGACCGCGCCCGGTGGACACCGTCTTCGTGGGCGGCGGCACCCCCACCATGCTCGGCGCCGACGGTCTGGCCGCGGTGCTCGACGCCGTCCGGGAGCGTTTCACCCTGGCGCCCGGCGCCGAGGTGACCACCGAGGCCAACCCGGAATCCAGTTCGCCGGCGCTGTTCGCCCGGCTGCGGGCCGCCGGCTACACCCGGATCTCGCTGGGCATGCAGTCGGCCGCCCCGCACGTGCTGGCGGTGCTGGACCGGGTGCACTCGGCCGGCCGCGCGCCCGCCGCGGCCGTGGAGGCGCGGGCCGAGGGGTTCGAGCATGTGAATCTCGATCTGATCTACGGCACGCCGGGGGAGACCGACGACGACCTGCGCCGCTCGGTGGAGGTGGCGCTGTCCGCCGGGGTCGACCATGTCTCGGCCTATGCGCTGGTCGTGGAGGAGGGCACCGCGCTGGCCCGGCGGGTGCGTCGCGGCGAGTTGCCCGCCCCGGACAACGACGTCCTGGCCGAGCGCTACGAGCTGCTCGACACGCAGCTGTCGGCCGCCGGGCTGCAGTGGTACGAGGTGTCCAACTGGAGTGCGCCGGGCGGGGAGTGTCGGCACAATCTGGGCTACTGGGATGGCGGCGAGTGGTGGGGTGCAGGCCCGGGTGCGCACGGTTTCGTCGGCTCGACGCGGTGGTGGAATATCAAGCACCCCAACGCTTATGCGCAGGCGCTGACCGAACGCCGGCTGCCCGTCGCCGATTCGGAGGATCTCGATGACGCGGCGCGGCACACCGAGGACGTGATGCTGCGGCTGCGGTTGCGCAGCGGTCTGCCGGTCGCGGTGCTGTCCCCGGACGAGCGCCACCGGGCCGAGGTGGCCATCGATGACGGATTGGTGGTCCGGGCCGCCGACCGGTTGGTACTCACCGACCCGGGCCGGCTGTTGGCCGATGCCGTGGTGCGCACGCTGCTGGACTGAGCGGTCTGGTACCGATCGCGGTCAGGTTAGGGTGTTAGGTAACCCTTGCCTATGGAGCGTGGATGACCACACTGCAGCCGGTGCTCGACGGCGCCGGAACGACGCCACCACAGCCGCCCCGGGTGACCGCGACGTACACCCGACTCGCCGCGCGGCAGGCGGCTCGGGCCGACGCGCTGGCGCTCAAGGCGCTGCTCGCGCCGGCGACCGGGCGCACCCGCATCGCCCAACTGCTGACCCTGATCGCGTCGGCCGCCACCGTGGTGCCGTTCATCGGCATCGTCGAGATCGGCCGCACCCTGGTGGCCGGCAGCACGGCGGACACCTCGCGGATCTGGACCATCGTCGCCGTCGTGATCGGCGCCCTGCTCGTCCGGACCTGGGCCAGCGGCACCGCCCTGACACTCACCCATCTCGCCGACGGTGACCTGCAACGCTCCCTGCGCCGGCGCATCGTGGACACCTTGGGCCGGCTGCCGCTGGGCTGGTTCAACGGCACCTCCTCGGGCGAGGTCCGCAAGGCCGTCCAGCAGGACGTCGCGGAACTGCACTTCCTGGTCGCGCATGCGGCGGTGGAGAACACCGGCGCGCTGGCCACCCCGATATTCGGGCTGGCCTACTGCTTCTCGCTGGACTGGCGGCTGGGGCTGCTGGCCATCGGCACCGCACCGGTCTATCTGTTGGTCTACCTGTGGCTGGGTCGCGATGTCCGGGTGCAGATGGAGCGGATGAACGCGGGCCTCGCGCGGATCAGCGCCACCATCGTCGAGTTCATCGCCGGTGTCGCCGTGGTCAAGACGTTCGGTGAGACGGGTCGGGCGCACCAGCGGTTCGCCGACGCGGCCGAGGAATTCAACGACGGATTCGCCGAGTGGATGGGTCCCATGGTCCGGGTCAAGGCGGCGTCGTCGATCTTCATCGAGGCGCCCACGGTGCTGCTGGTGAACCTGGCCGGCGGGTACTGGTTGGTGCGCAGCGGCTGGGTGGCGCCGATCGACGTGCTCGGCTCGACACTGGTGGCGATGACCATTCCCGCCGCGGTGTTGGCCGTCGGCTACTCCGCCGGTATCCGCACACAGGCCCAGGCCGCCGCCGGCCGGCTGGTCCGGCTGCTCGATCAGCCGAAGTTGAAGGTTTCCACCAATCCGAAACTGCCGCAGGGCAACTCGGTTGAGTTCGACGGCGTCAGCTTCAGCTATGACGGAACGAGCACGGTGCTGCACGAGGTGGATCTGACCCTGGAGCCCGCCACCGTGACCGCGCTGGTCGGCGCCTCGGGCAGCGGCAAGTCCACCCTGGCCACCCTGGTGCCGCGGTTCCACGATGCGACCGCGGGCACCGTCCGCGTCGGCGGTGTCGATGTGCGTGAGATCGATCCCGCCGTGCTGTACCGGCACGTCGGCTTCGTGCTGCAGGACGTGCAACTGCTCGGTGTCAGCGTGGCCGACAACATCCGGCTGGGGCGTCCCGGCGCCACCAGCGAGGAGGTCTATCAGGCGGCCGAGGCCGCCCATGTGCACGACCGGATCCTGGCGCTGCCCCGGGGCTACGACTCGGTGGTGGGCGAGGACGCACACTTCTCCGGCGGGGAGGCACAGCGGGTCAGCATCGCCCGTGCCCTGCTGGCCGACACCCCGGTGCTGGTGCTCGACGAGGCGACGGCCTCGGCGGATCCGGACTCCGAGGCGCAGATCCAGGCCGCGCTGTCACGGCTGATCGCCGGCCGCACGGTCCTGGTGATCGCCCACCGGCTGGGCTCGATCGTCGGCGCGGACAACATCGTCGTCCTCGATGCCGGCCGCGTCGTCGAACAGGGCCGGCATGACGAGCTGCTCGCCCGCGGCGGTCGGTACGCCGCGATGTGGCACGTGTACACCGATGGCAACCCTGAACCTGTGCCGTCGCTGCGCTCGCCCGAGCAGAACGTGGAGGGTGCACGATGATTCGCGGCTTCCTGCGCATACTCGGGCCGCAGCGCGGCCTGATGTTCGGCTATCTCGCGTGGGTGGGCGCCTACGGCGTGCTGCACGGTGTCGCGATGGTGCTGCTGGTGCCCATCTCGCAGGCGTTGTTCGACGGGCGCTACGCCGACGCCGCGCGGTGGCTCGCGGTGCTGGCCGCCGTGGTGGTGGCCGCGGCAGTGGCCCAGTACGTGCAGTCGTCCCGGGCGATGCGGATGGCGCTGGCCACCATGAGGCTGCTGCACCGCAGGCTCGGCGACCACATGGTGACCCTGCCGCTGGGCTGGTTCCGCCGTGACACCGTCGGTTCGGTCTCCCAGATCGCGGTCAAGGGAACGACATTCGTGGGAACCAGCGGCGCACATCTGATCACCCCGATCGTGCTCAACACGGTGAGCGCGGCGACCGTGGTGATCGGTCTGGCGTTGTTCGACTGGCGGATCGCCGCGGTGGCCCTGGTCGGCGGGCTGATCCTGATGGCCTGCGGTGCGCTGGCGGCCCGGCTGATCGCCGGGGCCGAGATGCTCAACCACGATGCCGAGGTCGAGGTGAACACCCGGGTGGTGGAGTTCGCCCGCTGCCAGCCGGTGCTGCGGGCGTTCGGTCGTACCGGGGCGGATTTCGCGCCGCTCAGTACGGCGCTGGACGCCCAGCACCGGGTCGGACGACGGGCGCTGTGGCGGTCGGTGGCGGGTCTGATGCTCAACGGGGTGGCCGTGCAGGCGGTGTTCTCGGCGCTCATCGGGGCGGGCGCGTGGCTGGCGGTCGGTGGTGGGGCGAGCGAAGCGACGGGGAATGGTGCCGAGCTGAATCCGCTCACCGCGGTGGCGATCCTGGGCCTGGCCGCCCGGTTCGCCTCCCCGCTGGCCGCACTGGCCGAGTACGGCTCGGCGATGCGGATGGCACGCACCGAGCTGGACCGGATCACCGATATCCTCGACACTCCCGCCTTACCGGAACCCGATTCCCCTCAGTCGGTTTCGATCCCGGGTCGGGTCGAGCTGGACCACGTCGGGTTCAGCTATCCGGGCCCTGCGGGCCAGAGCGAAGCGACCGGGGGAGGTGGCCGGGTGGTGGCCACCGATATCAGCTTCGTCGCCGAACCGGGCACCATGACGGCGCTGGTCGGCCCATCCGGTTCGGGTAAGACGACGCTGACCCGGCTGATCGCCCGGTTCTACGACACCGACACCGGCACGGTGCGGGTGGGTGGTGTCGACGTCCGCGATCAGCGGACCACCGATCTGATGGCGCAGTTGTCGCTGGTGTTCCAGGACGTCTACCTGTTCGACGACACGCTCTGGGAGAACGTCCGGATCGGCAGGCCGGGGGCCACCGACGCCGAGATCGCCGCCGCAGCGGAGACCGCCGGGCTGACCTCCGTGCTGCAACGGCTGCCCGACGGCTGGCAGACCCGGGTCGGCGAAGGCGGTTCGGCGCTGTCCGGAGGTGAGCGGCAACGGGTTTCGATTTCCCGTGCGCTGCTCAAAGATGCCCCGATCGTGTTGTTCGACGAGGCGACCAGCGCGCTGGACCCGGAGAACGAGCGGTATGTGGCCGAATCGATCCGGACCCTGGCGCAGCGCAGCACGGTGATCGTCATCGCGCACAAACTGTCCACCGTCACCGCCGCGGACACCATCGTCGTGCTCTCCGGCACCGGCGAGGTGGCAGATACCGGATCGCACGCCGAGTTGATGGCGCGCGGCGGCCAATACGCGGACTTCTGGGCGCAGCGGGTCGCCGCGTCCGGGTGGGCGATGGGGGTCGGCTAACTCACATTCACGTACCCCGCCACCACTAAGCTAGGTTAGGCTAAATTTACCTGGTGCTTACGTTGAGGACCGAGGTGAAGCAAAGGTGACCGTGGAGACCAGAGCGGAAAACGTTGTGGTGCTTCCGCTGACGTTGCCGTCGGGCATCACTCCTGCCGACGTGGTGGCCGAGTTGGCCCGGATGTCCGAAGCCTCCGGCCACGAGTACCTCGTCTACGAACAGCGTGGCCAGTGGATTCTGGCGAGTGACGTACGGACGGCCATCGAACTGGACTCCGATGAACTCCGGCTCATCACCGACGGTGTGGTGACGCGGCAGTGCTGGACGGGGCGCCCCGAAGTGGTCCTCGGCGAGGCGGTGGACCGGCTGCTGCTGGAGGGGCAGCGGCTGTTCGGTTGGTTCGCCTTCGAATTCGGGGCGTACCGCTTCGATCTGGCCGACCGGCTCCCCGCGGGCACGCCGCTGGCCCGGTTGTTCCTGCCCGGCAGTCAGGTCATCGTCTCCGATACCGAGGTCACCGTGGTCGACGGCGACACCGGCTATGCGGCCGCTGTCGACCGTCTGCTCGCCCGTGGCCTGGCGCCGACGCCGGCCGCACGACCGCTCGACGTCGATGCCGACACCGCGCACTACCGTCGGCGCGTCGCCGCGGCGATCGACGAGATCGTCGCCGGCCGCTACCAGAAGGTGATCCTGTCCCGGCGATTCGATGTGCCGTTCGCCCTGGACTTCCCGGCCACCTACCGGGTGGGTCGGCGTCACAACACCCCGGTCAGGTCATTCTTGTTGCGGTTCGGTGGAATTCGCGCGCTGGGCTACAGTCCCGAACTTGTCGCCGCGGTGCACGAGGACGGCACCGTGCTGACCGAGCCGCTGGCCGGTACCCGCGCGCTGGGCCGAGGCGCCGACGAGGACCGCGCCGCCCGCGACGAGCTGGAATCCGATGCCAAGGAGATCGTCGAGCACGCCATCTCGGTGCGCACCTCGATGCAGGAGATCGCCGAGGTGGCCGAACCGGGCACCGCGATGGTCTACGACTTCATGACGATCCGGGAACGCGGCAGTGTGCAGCATCTGGGCTCGACGGTCGGTGGCCGGCTGAACTCGTCACTGGACCGGATGGACGCGCTGGCGGCGCTGTTCCCGGCGGTGACGGCCTCGGGTATTCCCAAGGCGGAGAGCGTCGATGCCATCCTGCGGTTGGACCAGACCCCGCGCGGACTGTATTCGGGGGCGGTGGTGATGTTCACCGCCGGTGGCGAGATGGATGCGGCGCTGACCCTGCGCGCGGTCTACGAACAGGACGGCGCGACCTGGCTGAGGGCCGGCGCCGGCATCATCGCGGCGTCCAACCCGGACCGGGAGTTCGAGGAGACCTGCGAGAAGCTCAGCACGCTGGCGCCGTATCTGGTGCCCCGCGCCTAACGGGTCAACCGCGCGACGATCGCCTTCTTGTCGGTCTTGCCGACCGCCGTGGTCGGCAGCGACTCCCACGCGACCAGGGTGTCCGGCCGGGAGTGTGCGGCCACCCCGCGGCCGTCCAGGTGGGCGTTGAGTTCGGCCAGGCTGACCGGGGGGCCGCTGAACACCACCACGGCGCAGATCTTCTCCCCGAGGAACTCGTCGGGCAGGGGCACCGCGGCGGCCGCCCAGATCGCGGGGTGGGTGATCAGATGCTCCTCCAGGTCCAGGGCCGCCACCGTTTCGCCGCCCCTGATGATGACGTCTTTGACGCGACCGGTGACCTCCAGGTAGCCGTTCGCGGACCGCCTGACCCGATCTCCGGTGCGGTAGAAGCCGTCCGGGCTGAACGACCGCGCATTGTCCTGCGGAGCATTGAAATACCCGTTGATGGTGTAGGGCCCGCGGACCAGCAGCTCACCTTCTGCACCGTGCTGCACCTCATGTCCGGCTTCGTCGACGATCCGCAGTTCGTCGTACTCGGACAGCGGACGGCCCTGGGTGTGGTCGAGCAGATCCGCAGCGTCACCGAGCCGGGTGTAATTGAGTAGTCCCTCCGCCATGCCGAAGACCTGCTGCAGACCCGGCGTCAACGCCGAGCGCACGGCGGCGGCGTCATTGGAGGCCAGTTTCGCGCCACCGACCTGCAGCAGCCGTAGCCCCTTGGGGGCCAGCGGCTCCCACTCACAGGCCTGCGCCCACAGCTTGGCCAGGGCGGGGACCAGCGCGGTGACGGTGACCCGGTGCCGGTCGATCACGGCGAACGCGGCCTCCGGGGACGGGTCGGCGGTGAACACCGTGGCCGCACCCGAGCTCAGGGCACCCAGCAGACCGGGACAGGCCAGCGGAAAGTTGTGCGCGGCAGGCAATACCACCAGATAGACGTCCGATGGGGTCAGCGCGCACAGCTGCGCGCTCGCGGTGACGTTGTAGACGTAGTCCTCGTGGGTGCGCGGGATCAGCTTGGGCGCGCCGGTGGTGCCGCCCGATACCAGCAGCAGCGCGGGGGAGTCGGTCGCCGGCCGCACGGCCGGCGGGGGCGCATCCGAATCGAGGACCGACCAGGGCAGGAACGGACCCGGGTCGCCGTGTACGACGACGTGCCGCACCGCCGGATGCGCGGCGACGAGTTCTTCGGCCATCGCGCGGTAGTCGAATCCGGCTGCGCTGTCGGCGATGACGAGCGCGACGGCGCCGCTGACGGACGCGAAGTGGGTCAGTTCGGCCAGCCGGTGTCCGGGCAGGCACATCACCGGGACGGCGCCTGCTCGCAGCAATCCGAACAGGGCGACGGCGAAATGCGCCGAGTTCGGCAGCTGCAGAAGTACCCGGTCACCGGGTGCGATGCCCAGCGCGGCGAAGCCGGCGGCCGCCCGGTCGGCCCGCGCGTCCAGATCGGCGAAGGTGTGCGAGGGGTGCGCGTCGGCGACGGCGATATTGCCGGGCCAGGTCTGTGCCGCGGTGCGCAGGATCTCGCCGAGGGGCCGGCCGGTCCACAGGCCGGTCTGCCGGTAGTGCGCCGCGCGGTCGGCCGGGAACGGGACGAAGCCGGCCTGGAGGGTGGTCTGTGCTGCGGATTCCGCCGGTTGCGGCGTGGTCAGGGTCACGGGTCTGCCCTTCGGGGTAGGCGTGTTCGGTAGTCCGAATATAGGGTAGCCTTCTCAAAATTAGGGCAGCCTGTGCTTAGTAATTCGACGGCGTTGGGAGGCGTGGTGAGTGTTGCTGTGAATGCCTCGGCTAGGTCAGAAACCATCCGGCAAGAGGTCGCCGATCTGCTCGGTATCACCGCAGGCGATATCGACCCCGATCTCGATCTCGTCAGCCAGGGCCTGGACTCGATCCGGATGATGTCACTGGCCGGAAAATGGCGGAAAAAAGGCCTGGACATCGATTTCGCGTCCCTGGTGGCACAGCCTTCGGTGCGGGCCTGGGCGGAACTGCTGGGCGGCGGGGATATCGCGGCGGAAGCCGAACAGCCTGAGATCCAGGACGATTCGCACGCCGGCGAACCGTTCCCGCTGGCCTCCATGCAGCACGCCATGTGGATCGGCCGAGAGGACGATCAGCAACTCGGCGGCGTCGCCGGTCACCTCTACGTCGAATTCGACGGTGCAGCAGTCGATAACGATCAGCTGCGCCGTGCGGCCACCAAGCTCGCCGAGCGTCATCCGATGCTGCGCGTTCAGTTCCTGCCCGACGGCACTCAGCGCATCGGTGAAGCGCCGCAGCCCTTTCCGGTGGACCTGGTCGACCTGCGCGCCGCCGACGAGGCAGAGGTGCACGCTCGGCTGGCCGACATCCGGCGCGCCAAATCGCACCAGCAGCTCGAGCACGGGGTTTTCGAACTCGCGCTGACCCTGCTACCCGGCGGCCGTTGCCGCCTGCACGTGGATCTGGACATGCAGGCCGCCGACGCGATGAGCTACCGCACCCTGATGGCCGATCTGACCCGGCTCTACCACGGCGCCGACCTCGCCCCGCTCGGTTACACCTACCGGCAGTACCGGCTCGCCGCGGCGGAGCTGCCGGTCGCCGAAGCCGACCGGCAGTGGTGGGCCGAGCGGATCCCGGAGCTGCCCGATCCGCCGCGCCTGCCGCTGGTCCCGGCGGCCGAGCAGGCCGACCCGCGCCACACCACGCGCCGCCATCGTTGGCTGGACCCGCAGACCCGCGATGCCCTCTTCGGGGCCGCCCGCCGCCGCGGCGTCACGCCGGCGATGGCCCTGGCCGCCTCGTTCTCCGATGCGCTGGCCGGCTGGTCGGCCGAACCGCGCTTCCTGCTCAACGTCCCGATGTTCGGCCGCGAACAGCACCACGCGGATGTGGATTCACTGGTCGGCGATTTCACCTCGTCGCTGCTGCTGGACATCGACCTGACCGGTGCCGACACCGCCACCGCGCGCGCCCGCGCGGTCCAGGACGTGTTCCGCCACGCGGCCGCGCACGCCGCCTACCCGGGCCTGTCCGTCCTGCGCGACCTCAGCCGGCACCGCGGCACCCAGGTGCTGGCCCCGGTGGTGTACACCAGCGCGCTCGGCCTGGGGGAACTGTTCGCCGCCGAGGTCACCGACACGTTCGGCACACCGGTGTGGATCAACTCGCAGGGACCGCAGGTGCTGCTCGACGCTCAGGTCACCGAATTCGACGGTGGTGTCCTGGTGAACTGGGACGTCCGCGAGGACGCCTTCCCGGCCGGGGTGGTCGACGCGATGTTCGACCGGCACATCGCCGAACTGCTGCGGCTGGCCGCCGAGGACACCGCCTGGGAGACCGTCCGCCCCCCGCTGATCAACGACGGGCAGCGCGCGGTGCGTGACCGGCGGGGCGCCACCACTGCCGATCCCGGTGGGCAGCCACTGCACGCCGGTTTCTTCGCATCCGCGGCCGCCCGCCCGGACGCGACCGCAGTCATCGGCTCGGCCGGTGAGCTGACCTACGCCGAACTGCGCGAGCAGGTGCTCGCCGTCGCCGCCGCCCTGCACACGGCGGGGATCACACCGGGCGACACCGTCGCCGTGCTCGGCCCCAAAGGCGCCGACCAGATCACCGCGCTGCTCGGTATCCTGGCCGCCGGCGCGATCTATCTGCCCATCGGCGCGGACCAGCCGAACGAACGGGCCGCACGCATCCTGCGCGCCGGGGGTGTGCGGATGGCCTTGGTGTGCGGTGATCAGCAGCCCAGCTGGCTGCCCGCCCTGACCATCGCCGAGGCACTGCGGGTCGGCAGGCGGGTCCCGGACTTCACCCCGGTGCTCACCGACCCGCACGAGGCGGCCTACGTGCTGTTCACCTCCGGCTCGACCGGCGAACCCAAGGGCGTCGAGGTCACCCACGACGCGGCGATGAACACCGCCGAATTCCTCTACGGGCACTTCGAGATCGGCCCGGACGACCGCTGTCTGGCGCTGATGACACTGGAGTGCGATCTGTCGGTGCTCGACGTGTTCGCCACCCTGGCCACCGGCGGTGCGATCGTCGCGATCGATGAGGATGATCGGCGTAACCCCGACACCTGGGCGCGGTTGATCCACGAGCACCGGGTGACCGTGCTGAACTTCCTGCCCGGCAGTCTGGAGATGCTCGTCGAGGTGGGCGAGCACCGGCTTTCCTCGGTCAGGGTCGTCCTGACCGGCGGGGACTGGGTACGCACCGCCATGGTGCGCCGGCTGCAGGCCCAGGCCCCCGGTGTCCGGGTGGCGGGACTGGGCGGAGCTACCGAGACCGCGATCCACGCCACCATCCACGAGGCCGCGGCGGACCTGCCCGCGCACTGGGCGGCGTTGCCCTATGGTGTGCCGTTCACCAACAATGCTGCCCGCGTGGTGAATTCGTTCGGTGCCGACTGCCCGGACTGGGTGCCCGGCGAGCTGTGGATCGGCGGGCGCGGTATCGCGACCGGGTACCGCGGCATGCCGGAGCTGACCGCGGAACGTTTCGTCGAGCATGACGGCCGGCGCTGGTACCGCACCGGGGACCTGGCGCGCTACTGGCCCGACGGCACCCTGGAGTTCGTCGGCCGCGCCGATCACCGGGTGAAGATCAGCGGCTACCGCATCGAACTCGGTGATGTGGAGGCGGCGCTGCAGCGGGTCCCCGGGGTGCGCGCCGCGGTCGCCGGTATCGTGCCCGCGGTCGGTGCCCGGCACCACGACGTGCTGGCCGCGCTGGTCAGCACCGAGGATTCCGGAGTCGATGTGCGGCAGATCACCGAGGCTGTCGCCGAACTCGTTCCGCCGCACATGATCCCGCGTCACATCGAGCTGGTCGACCGTATTCCGTTCACCCTCGCCGGCAAGACCGACCGGCGGGCCGCGGCCCGCACGCTGACCGAAGTGTTCGGCGACGGGCCCGACGCGGACCGCCGAATGCCGTCCACGCCCGTGCAGCGGGCATTGGCGGCCATCATCGGGGACCTGCTCGGCGCCCCCGACCTCGGTGTCGACGACGACTTCTTCGCCCTCGGTGGGGATTCGGTGCTGGCCACCACCGCCGTCGCGCGGATCAGGGACTGGCTGGACACCCCGACGGTGATGGTGCCCGACGTCTTCGCCACCCGCACCGTCGGAGCGCTGGCAGCACGGCTGGCCGGCCGGGAGGCCGGCAGTGACCGGCTCGACCAGGTCGCCGAGCTCTACCTGGAGGTGGCGGACATGGACGACGCGGATGTGGTGAACGCCCTCGACGCTGCCGCAACCTCGTGACCGCCGCGGATCTCACGTTCGCGCCGTGGGTCAAGCGATACTCGGCGCCAGGGGCACCCGTTCTGGTGTTCCCGCACGCCGGGGGTGCCGCGCTGGCCTACCGGGCGATGGGCACCGCATTGGCCGAGTCCGGTGCCGACGCCTACGTCATGCAGTACCCGCAGCGCGGTGACCGGCTCACCCATCCGGCACCGGCCACCGTGGCCGAGCTCGCCGCGGACCTTTTCGACGGCGGCAGCTGGGACCGGCTCGCGCCGCTGCGGCTGTTCGGGCATTGCATGGGTGCGGTGGTGGCGTTCGAATTCGCCAGGGTGGCCCAGCAGCGCGGGGCGGAGGTGAGCGCCGTGTGGGTCTCGGCCAGCGAGGCACCGTCGGCAGTCGCGGCCTCCCCGGCATTACCGATGACGCAAGCGGAGATCATCGCCGAGATGGTCGACCTCGGCGGCACCGACCCGCAGCTGCTCGAGGACGAGGACTTCGTGGAGCTGCTGCTCATGGCGGTGCGCGCCGACTATGCGGCGTTCAACCGGTACAGCTGCGCCGACGAGGTGCGCATCGGCGCCGACATCCACACCCTCGGTGGCAGCCGGGATCACCGGATCAGCGAGAACATGTTGCGCCGCTGGAAGTCTCACACCACCGGCGCCTTCACCTGCTCGATCTTCGACGGCGGGCATTTCTACCTCAACGAGCACACCGCGGATGTGGCGGAGCTGATCAATGAGCTCTGATTCACCTCCCGATCCCGCCGACCCGGTGGTGATCGTCGGGATGGCGGTCGAGGCGCCCGGCGGTGTGGACACCGCCGAAGGCTTCTGGGATCTGCTGGCCGAGCAGCGGGAAGCGCTGGGACACTTTCCCACCGACCGCGGCTGGGCGATCTCCGAACTTCTGGACGGGTCCCGGCGTGACGGGTTCAAGACCATCCACGATCTCGGCGGGTTTCTCACCGGCGCAGGCAGTTTCGACCCGGCCTTCTTCGGCATCTCGCCACGCGAAGCCGTGGCGATGGACCCGCAGCAACGCGTCGCGCTGCGACTGGCCTGGCGTGCGATCGAAGACGCCGGGATCAACCCCGATGATCTCGCCGGCCACGACGTGGGTTGCTACCTCGGCGCTTCGGCGCTCGAGTACGGACCTGCACTGTCCGAATTCTCCTCGCACAGTGGCCATCTCATCACCGGAACGTCACTGGGGGTGATCTCCGGTCGGATCGCCTACACCCTCGACCTGGCTGGTCCGGCGCTGACCGTCGACACCTCCTGCTCGTCGGCGCTGGCCGCTTTCCACACCGCCGTGGCGGCCCTGCGGGCCGGCGATTGCGATATGGCCCTGGCCGGCGGGGTCTGCGTGATGGGCACCCCGGGCTACTTCGTCGAATTCTCCACACAACACGCACTGTCCGACGACGGGCACTGCCGGCCCTACAGCGCCCACGCGAGCGGCACGGTATGGGCCGAAGGCGCGGCGATCTTCCTGTTGCAGAACAAGTCCGCCGCGATCCGCGCCGGCAGGCAGGTACTGGCGGAGGTGCGCGCCACCGCCGTCAACTCCGACGGCCGCACCGTCGGACTCACCGCACCCAGCGGCACCGCCCAGCAGAGGTTGTTCCGTCGCGCCCTCGCCGCAGCCGGGGTGACCCCCGAAGACGTCGGCATGATCGAAGGCCACGGCACCGCCACCCGGCTCGGTGACCGCACCGAACTCCAGGCGTTGGCGCAGACCTATGGCGCCACCGCACCTGGCGCCGGTGCGCTGCTCGGGTCGGTCAAATCCAACCTCGGTCACACCCAGGCGGCCGCCGGGGCGCTCGGACTGGCCAAGGTGATCATCTCGGCGGAGCACGGCTCGGTGCCGGCCAGCCTGCACACCGACGAGCCCAGCCGGGAGATCGACTGGGAGTCCCACGGTCTGCGGTTGGCCACCAAGCAGACGCCCTGGCCCGCCAAGGGCGGCGAACGGGTCGGTGCGGTGTCGGCGTTCGGTATGAGCGGAACCAACACCCACGTCGTCGTGGCCGTCCCGGACGGCGGGGAGGCCCGTGATGTACCTGCCTGACGGACGGGTGCCCGTGCTGCTGACCGCGCACGCCGAGGACCTGATCGCGCAGGACGCCGCCGCGATCCTGCACTACCTGGAACGCCGGCCCACCGGCATCGACGTCGCCGCGGTGGCCGCGGCGACGCTGCGCACCCGCCGGATACGCAAGCACCGCGTGGTGATCCGGGCCGCCGCGCTCGGCGAGCTGAAGGACGCACTGCGTGCCGTCGCCGCGGGGGAGGAGCACCCGCTGGCGGTGGGCTCGGCACGCTCGGCGAGCCGTATCGCCTTCGTCTTCCCCGGTCAGGGCAGCCAGTGGCCGTCGATGGGGATCGAGGCCTACGACCGTCTGCCCGAGTACCGCGCCGAGGTCGACCGCTGCGCCGCGGTGTTCACCGCCGCGGGGCACGCGTCACCACTGGACTACCTGAGGGCCGAACCCGATGTGCCGACCAACGATTTCACCCAGGTGCAGATCCAGGGCGCGCAGTTCGTGCACGGGGTGGCCTTGGCCCGGGTGTGGCGGTCGTGCGGAGTGCTGCCCGATATCACCGTCGGGCACAGTCTCGGCGAGATCGGCGCGGCCTATATCGCCGGCACCATCACCCTCACCGAAGCCGTCGGTATTGTCGCGGCCCGCGCCACCCTGCTGGACGGACTGACCGGGCCGTACCGGGTCGCGGTCCTCGGGCTCGGCCCGGACGCGGCGCACGAGGTCATCGCCGGGGCTGACGGTTGGGCCGAGGTGTCGGTCGTCAACTCGAAATCCTCGGTGGCGGTGTCCGGGGACACCGAGACGATCGCCGCGCTGGTGCGTGCCACCGCAGACCGCGGCGCCTTCGCCCGCGAGATCGAGATGTGGTTCCCCGCGCACACCACCAAACTCGACCCGCTGCGCGCCGAGCTCGAATCACTGTTACCCGCAGGCGAGTTCACCGAGTCACCCGTGCGGTTCATCGGGTCGGCCACCGCCTCGGCGGTCGCGGCCGGCACCGACTTCGCCGACTACTGGTACACCAACCTGCGCAGCACCGTCCGCTTCGACCGCGCCGTCGCGACCGCGGTCGAGTACGGCGCCCGCGTCTTCGTCGAACTCTCCGCCCATCCGGCACTGCTGTACGCGCTCGGGGATACCCTCGATGACGAGGAGGGAGCCATCGAGCCGGCCGAGGTGCTCGCCGTCGGGTCCGGGCGCCGCGACGAACCGATCGCCGATCGGCTGGCCGCCAACATCGCCGCGGTGGCCGTCACCGACCCGGGCTACCGCTGGGCCGACCTCATCGACGCGGCACCCGAACCGCTGCGGAACTTCCCGTTCGCCCCGATGCGGTCCGAACACCTCTGGGCCGCACCGGCACCCCTGCCGCCGGTCGCGGGAATCAGCGTGGCCGTCGAACACTGGCAGCCGCATCTCCCTGCTGTCTCCGCCGGCACCCGGCGAGCCGCGGTGATCGACCTCGGCAGCGGTCTCGGCGCGGCCGTGGCCGACCGCTTCGATGTGGTGGCCCCGGCCGACGCCGACCTGCTCATCGTGGTGGCCCCCGCCCTGGACGGCCCGGACGTCGTCACCGCCGCCGAGGCGCTGGCCGCACAGATCGAGTCCGGTCTGCTGGGCTACGCCGATACGCCCGGCGATACCGATCGCGACGTCTGGCTGGTCACCGTGGGCGGGGAGCAGGTGCGGCCCACCGACCCGGCCCCTCGGCCCGCACAGGCCGCGCTCGGCGCCATGCACCGCAGCCTGGGACTGGAATTCCCCGAGCACCGGTTCGGGCATCTCGATCTGCAAGCGCGCACGTTGGATACGGCCGCGGTGGCCGTACTCGCCGGATCGACAGGCGAATTCGCCACCCGGGACGGCGCGGTCTACCGGCGCACCACCCGCGACGAGCAGATCGACACACCGGCGTGGACCGCGGATTCCGGGGTGCTGGACGAAGTGGTCATCACCGGTGGCAGCGGGGTCGTCGGGCTGCACCTGGCCCGCTGTCTCGCCGCGCAGGGCGCCCGCCGGATCGTGCTGCTGAGCCGCAGCGGGGTCGATCCCGCACACCTTGCCGAACTGAACGCAGAGGTGATCGCGCCCCGCTGTGACATCACCGACCCGGCCGCCCTGGCCGCTGCGATCGCCGAAACGGGCTCGGTCGCAGCATCCTTGGTGATCCACGCCGCGGGCTCGGCCACCATCGCCGAACACGGCCGGCTCAGCGGGGCGGCATTCGCGAATACCATGTCGGCGAAGGTCGGCGGATTCGACCGTCTCGCCGCGACCTGGCCACTCCGGTCGGATGCTCGAATCCTGTTGTGCTCCTCGGTATCCGGGATGTGGGGCGGCATCGGGCACATTGCGTACGCCGCCGCCAACCGGCTGCTCGACGTGGCGGCCGCCCAGCACCGGGCGCAGGGCCGCCGGTGCACGGCCGTGCGCTGGGGACTGTGGCCCGGCAACGGGATCATCGACGAGTCCGAGAGCGCCCGGGTGCAGCGCTCGGGCCTGCAACCGATGCGCCCGGACCGGGCCGCCGAGGTCTGCCTCCGGGACTGGTCAGGTGACCCACTGGTGTTCACCGTCGACCGAGACCGGTTGCGCACCTTCCTCGGCGAAGCGGACGAACCCGCCGCCACCGCCGCCACCCCGGCGGTCCCCGCGGCCGCCCCGCCGGCAGGCCCGGCCGATGCCGTGCGCAGCGCGCTCGGTGCGGTGCTGAAGGTGGCCGACACCGCATCCCTGGATCTGGCCGAGTCGCTGCTGGACCTGGGCGTGGATTCGCTGCTGGCCCTGGACCTCCGCAAAAAGCTCACCGCGGCCACCGGGCACAAGGTGCCGCTGGCCAAGATCCTCGGCGGTATCACCGGAGCCGAGCTGATCGAGCACCTCGAGACGACTGACAAAGAAAGCACCCACGCGTGACTGATATCGCAGATGCCACCACCACCGCCGCCGGCCGGGACGCCCGCCTGGAGCTGATGCGGCGCAAGCTCGCCGAACGCGGGCTGGCCTCGGCAGAAGCCGTCGACGCCGCACCGCCGGCCGGGTTGTCCGACGGGCAACTGCGCATGTGGTTCGTGCACAACGTGGACCCCACCGGTGTGCTGCTCAACGTCTGCGTCTCCTACCGGCTCACCGGTGCGCTGGATCCCGAGCGCCTGCACGGCGCCGTCGATGCCGTGGGCCGCCGGCACCCGATCCTGCGCACCACCTATACCGCCGACGAGACCGGGACGCCGCAGCCGGTGCTGCACGACGACCTGCGGCCCGGCTGGGCCTTCCACGACGTGTCCGACAAATCCGAACGGGCCCGCGCGCTGCGGCTGGAGGTGCTGGCACAGCGGGAGTTCGGCGCCCCGTTCGATCTCGCCGCCGACTCGCCGCTGCGGATCACGTTGGTGCGCCTCGGCGCCGACGAGTTCGTCATGCTGCTGGTGGCCCATCACATCGCCTGGGACGACGGTTCGTGGCGGGTGTTCTTCGACGACCTGACCCGCGCCTACGCGGGCGCCGACCTCGGCCCCACCCCGCGTACGCCCGTGCCGGCCGCCGACACCGCCGCCGAAGATCTGGCGCATTGGCGTGCGGTACTGGCCGACCCACCCGAGCCACTGGAACTGCCGGGCCCGTCCGGATCGGCGGTGCCGACCGGATTCCGCTCGCAGATCACTACGTCGGCCCTGCCCGCCGCCACCGTGGCGAAGGTGACGGCACTGGCCCGTGAGACCGGCGCCACCCCCTACATGGTGCTGCTGGCCGCCTTCGGCGCACTCCTGCACCGCTACACGCACACCGATGACTTCCTGGTCGCCAGCCCGGTGGTCAACCGCGGCACCGACGACGCGATCGGCTACTACGGCAACACCGTCGCGATGCGGCTGCGCCCGACGGGCACCCAGGGCTTCCGCGACCTCGTCACCGCCACCCGGGACACCGCAGTCGCGGCGTTCGCCCACCAGCGGATCAACCTCGACCGGGTGGTCGCCGAACTCAACCCGGACCGGCGTCACGGCGCCGAGCGGATGACACGGGTCAGCTTCGGCTTCCGTGAACCCGACGGCGGCGGCTTCCGGGCCGACGGCCTCACCTGCGCCCGTGCCGAGCTGCGCAGCCACGTCGGCCAGCTGCCGTTGGGCTTCATGGTCGAGTGGAACGCCGACGGCGTCAC
Organism: Mycolicibacterium fluoranthenivorans; assembly: GCF_011758805.1. Taxonomy (NCBI): domain Bacteria; kingdom Bacillati; phylum Actinomycetota; class Actinomycetes; order Mycobacteriales; family Mycobacteriaceae; genus Mycobacterium; species Mycolicibacterium fluoranthenivorans. Next base: position 518,744 of record NZ_JAANOW010000002.1, read on the forward strand.
CGTCGAGGCCGAGTACCTCACCGAGATCATCGATGCCGACCTCGCCGCGAAGATGCTCGCCCACTTCGCTGTCCTGCTGGACAACGCGCTGGACCAGCCCGACGTGGCACTGCAGCGCCTCGTGTTGTTCTCCGCCGACGACGCAGCCTGGCTGCACGCCGTCTCCCACGGCGAGCAGTTCGACACTCCGGCAACCACATTGACCGCACTCGTCGGCGATCAGGTCGTCCGCACTCCCGATGCCACCGCCGTCGTCTACGAGGGCCGCCACTACAGCTACCGCGAGCTGAACGCGGAGGCCAACCGGATCGCGCACTGGCTGATCGCCCAAGGTGTCGGTACCGAGGATCGGGTGGCCGTGCTGCTGGAGAAATCACCCGAGCTGGTGATGACCGCGCTGGGCATCGTCAAGGCGGGTGCGGTGTACCTGCCGATCGACCCCGGTTACCCCGACGACCGGCTGACCTACATCCTGTCCGATTCTGATCCGAAAGTCGTGATCCGCGAACCACTTACGGACCTGCAGGCCTATCGCACCGACGACCCGACCGACGACGACCGGGTCCGCCCGCTGCTGTCCGACAACACCGCCTACCTGATCTACACGTCGGGCTCGACCGGTCTGCCCAAGGGCGTGCCGGTGCCGCACCGGCCCATCGCCGAGTACTTCGTCTGGTTCGGTGCCGAATATCAGGTCTCCGAGGGGGACCGGCTGCTGCAGGTGGCCTCCCAGGGTTTCGACGTATCGATCGGTGAACTGTTCGGCATGCTCGCCGCCGGGGCCCGCCTGGTCATCCCGAAACCCGGTGGCCTCGGCGATATCGGGTATCTCACCGCGCTGCTGCGCGACGAGGGCATCACCTCGATGCACTTCGTCCCGTCCTTGCTGGGGCTGTTCCTGTCGCTGCCCGGTGTCAGCGAATGGCGCAGCCTGCAGCGGGTGCCCATCGGCGGCGAGGCGCTACCCGGCGAGGTCGCCGACAAGTTCCACGCCACCTTCGATGCCCTGCTGCACAACTTCTACGGCCCCACCGAGACGGTGCTCAACTGCACCCGGTTCAAGGTGGAGGGCAAACAGGGCGCCCGGATCGTGCCGATCGGCACACCCAAGATCAACACCACCATCCATCTGCTCGACGACGCGCTACAACCGGTCCCGGTCGGCGTGATCGGCGAGATCTACATCGGCGGCACGCACGTCGCACATGGTTACCACCGCAGGCACGGCCTGACCGCGGAACGCTTCGTCGCCGACCCGTTCAACCCCGGCGGCCGGATGTACCGATCCGGCGACCTGGCCCGCCGCAACGCCGACGGCGATATCGAATTCGTCGGCCGCGCCGACGAACAGGTCAAGATCCGCGGCTTCCGCATCGAACTCGGCGAGGTGGCCGCGGCCGTCTCGGTGGATCCGTCGGTCGGTCAGGCCGTCGTGGTGATGAGCGACCTGCCGACCCTGGGCCGCAGCCTGGTCGCCTATGTGACACCGGCGCACGAGGCCGAGGCGGTGCAGATCGACCGGATCCGCGCGCGGGTGGCCGCGGCGCTGCCGGAGTACATGATCCCGGCCGCCTATGTCGAGATCGGTGAGATCCCGATCACCGCGCACGGCAAGATCGACCGGAAGGCGTTGCCCGAACCCGAGATCTCGGCGGGTGTGCAGTACCGCGAGCCGGGCACGGATACCGAACGCGTCATCGCCGGCCTGTTCGCCGAACTGCTGGGCCGCGAGTCCGTCGGCGCCGACGACTCGTTCTTCGACCTCGGTGGGCATTCGCTGTTGGCCACCAAATTGGTGGCCGCCGTGCGGTCGCGGTGTCGTGTCGACATCGGTGTGCAGCAGGTCTTCGAACTGGCCACCGTCGCCGGCCTGGCCGCCCACATCGACACCGTGCGCGCCACCGGAGGGGGCAGTGACCGCCCGGCCATGGTGCCGATCGAGCGCGACGGACCGCTGCAGATGTCCGCCGCGCAGCTGCGCCAGTGGTTCCAGTTCCGGATCGACGGCCCCAACCCGGTCAACAACATCCCGTTCGCCGCGCGCCTGACCGGGCCCAGCGACGTCGAGGCGTTCGTCGCCGCGATCGGTGACGTGGTCGACCGGCACGAGATCCTGCGCACCACCTACCGTGAGATCGACGGCACGCCATACCAGGTCGTGAACCCGAGTGCGCCGGTGCTGGTGCGCCGCGCCCGCGGCGAGGACGAGCAGTGGCTGCAGCGCGAACTCGATTCCGAGCGCCGCCACTGCTTCGACCTGGAACACGACCGGCCGATCCGGGCGGCCGTGCTGAGCACGCCCGACTATCACGTGCTGTCCCTGGTGGTGCACCATATCGCCGCCGATCACTGGTCGGCCGGGGTGCTGTTCACCGATGTGCTGACCGCCTACCGCGCCCGCCGTGGTGGGGCCGCACCGCAATTCGTGCCACTGCCGGTGCAGTACGCCGACTACGCGGCGTGGCAGGCCGAGCTGCTGGCCGGCGATGAGCTTGCCGCGCAACGTGATTACTGGTTGGACCAGCTCGCCGGGCTGCCCGAGGAGAACGGGCTGCGCCCCGACTTCCCGCGCCCGCCGGTGCCGACCGGCGAGGGTGAGGCGTTGAACTTCACCATCGACGAGGACACCCGCGTTCGGCTGGCCGAGCTGACCCGCGAACTCGGCATCACCGAGTTCATGCTGCTGCAGGCCGCCGTCGCCGTCGCCCTGCACAAGGCCGGGGAGGGCACCGACATCCCGCTGGGCACCCCGGTGGCCGGCCGCACCGAACCCGAGCTGGATCAGCTCATCGGGTTCTTCATCAACATCGTCGTGCTGCGTAACGATCTGTCGGGCAACCCGACGGTGCGCGAGATGCTGCGGCGCGCCCGCGAGATGGCCCTGGGCGCCTACGCCCACCAGGACCTACCGTTCGACCGGGTGGTCGACGCGGTGAGCCCGGTGCGGTCGCTGTCGCGCAACCCGCTGTTCGGTGTCGTCGTGCACGTGCGCGAGGAGCTGCCGGCCGACCGGGTCATCGACTCAAACGAGTCGGGGGATCAGCACTGGGAGACCCGTTTCACCGCACTGGAACCCACCTTCGATGTCGCCCACGCCGACCTGTCGCTGAACTTCTTCGCCACCGCGCGCGACGGCTACCAGGGCACCGTCATCTACCGCACCGAGCTGTACCAGGCCGCCACCGCGCAGCGGCTGGTCGACTGGCTGCTGCGGGTCGTCGACGCGTTCGCCCACCATCCCGACCACACCCTGCGCGATATCGCGATCGGGGACGCCGAGGCCGTCGCCCAGTGGAGTGCCACCGCGACGCCGGAGGCCGGGCTGCCCCAGACCGCGGGAGCGGACCAGGTGTTCGTGCTCGACGACTGGCTCGCCCCGGTCGGCGTCGGGGTGATCGGCGAGGTGTACCACGCCGGCGGCGCCATCGACGAGGCGCAGCGAAATGCCATGCCTGCAGCGCAATTCCGGTATCCGGCGAACCCGTTCGCACCGGGCACCCGGCTCTACCGCACCGGAGACCGGGCGCGTTGGACCGAGGACGGCACGCTGGAGTACGTCGAGCGAGGTGACCACCGGGTACAGGCGGCGCTGGAAGCGATCGACGGGGTGGCCGCGGCGCTGACCCGACACTGGACCACCCGCGCGGGATCGGTGCTGGCCGGCTATGTGGTGCCCGCCGACCCGCAGGCCGACACCGTGGCGTTCGCCGACGCCGTCCGCGCCGCACTGCCCGAAGAGCTGGCGGGACTGCGGATCACGGTGCTCGACACGCTCGACGGCGCGACCCTGCCGCGTCCCGTGCTGACCGCGTCGGGCCCGTTCGAGCCGGCCGCCACCGATACCGAACGCACGCTGGCCGTGATGCTCACCGCGCTGCTGGGGGTCGAGGAGTTCGGCAGGCACGACGACTTCTTCACCCTCGGCGGTGACAGCATCCTCGCCGTACAGCTGGCCGCCCGCGCCCGCGACAACGGGATGGCGCTGACGGCGCGGATGGTGTTCGAGCATCCGGTGCTCGCCGAACTGGCCGCGGCCCTCGATGCCAAGGCCGGGCAGGTTCGCGCGCGGGACACCCATCACGCGCCGATGGCCGCGTCCGGTCTGTCCGCCGATGAACTGGCCGAGCTCACAGCGGGGTGGCGAGGACCGTGACCGACGCACCGGCCATCCTTGATGTGATGGCCCTCAGCCCGCTGCAGCAGGGGCTGTACTCGCTGGCCGGTCTGACCGACGGCGGAGCCGATCCGTACTTCATCGCGATGGCCGCGGATGTGGAGGGCAGCCTCGACGCGGCGCGGCTGCGGGCCTGCGCCGAAGCAATGCTGGACCGCCACCCCAATATCCGGGTGAGCTTCTTCCAGGGCACGCTGAGCAAACCGGTCGCGGTGGTACCCGCCACCTTCGAATTGCCCTGGCAGCACGTGATCGTCGATACCGACGACGAGGTGGCCGCGCTGGAGGACGAGTTCCGGCACCGACCGTTCGACCTGATTCGTGGCCCGGCGATCCGGTTCCTGCTCGCCGAGCTTCCGCATTCCCGGTGGCGGCTGGTGGTGGTCGCCCATCACATCGTCATCGACGGGTGGTCGCTACCGGTGTTCGTCGGCGAGTTGATCGGCCTGTACCGGGCCGGTGGGAACCTCGCCGCGCTGCCACCGCAGCCACGGCCTTACCGCGACTACATCGGCTGGCTGGCCGGTCGGGACACCCAGGTCAGTCGCGAACGCTGGGCCACGCACCTGGCCGGGCTGGACGGACCGACCATGCTGGCGCCCGCACTGTCCGGCCGGGAAGCTGCGGCCGGGCTGCCCCGGCGCACCGAGGTGACCCTCGATGAGGCGAGCACCGCCGAACTGCTGGACTCGGCGCGCGCCCACGGCGTCACCGTCAGCACCGTGTTCCAGATGGCTTGGGCAGCAATCCTGTCCGCCTTCACCGACCGCACCGACGTGGTGTTCGGGGTGACGGTGTCCGGCCGGCCCGACGACCTCGCCGGCGTCGAGTCCATGGTCGGGCTGTTCATCAACACCGTGCCGCTGCGGATCCGGCTGGACCCGGCACAGCGCGTCGGCCGGCAATGCCTTGCCCTGCAACGCGAGGCCGCCGACCTGCGTGACCACGGCTACCTCAGCCACGCCGAGCTGCGGGCGGCCGGCGGCATCGGCGAACTGTACGACACCCTGCTGGTCTACGAGAACTTCCCGCCCGGCGGGCTCGTCGGCAGCGGGGATATCGATCTCGGCGGCGCGGTGATCCGCCCGTCGGTGCTGGAAAGCCTGTCGCACTTCCCGATCACCATCGCCGCCCATCCCACCCATGGCCGGCTCACCGTTCTGGTCGAAACCCTGGACGGGGCACTGGGACTGATCGATCCCGAGACCCTGGGGCGCCGGGTGCTGGCCGTGGTGCGTGGTCTGCTGCAGCATTGGGAGCGCCCGCTGCGCGAGGTGGCTGTCACGTTCGACGACGAGGTCGACGCGTCGCCGGCCACGGACACCGGGGTCTATCGCGGAGGTTTTCACACCGCGTTCACCGAAGCCGCCGCAGACCGGCTGGGATCGGTCGCCCTGAGCTGGGCGGGCGGCGAGCTCACCTTCCGCGAACTCGACGAATCCGCCGACCGGCTGGCCGCCGAACTGGTGGCCCGCGGGGTGTCCGCCGAGACGCCGGTACCGATCCTGCTGCGCCGCGGACCCGATTACGTGGTGGCCATGCTGGCCGTGCTCAAGGCCGGCGGTCTGATCGTGCCGCTCGATCCCGGCATGCCCGCCGAGCGAATCCGCGAGATCATCGGCCAGACCGGTGCCACGGTGATCGTCGATGAGACGGTCATCGATGCGGTGGCCGAGCTGCCGATACCCGAGTTCGCGCCCGCACCGGTCCGGCCAGGGCAGGGCGCCTACATCGTCTTCACGTCGGGGACCACCGGAAAACCCAAGGGTGTCATCGGGACTCATGACGCCCTGCTCGCCTACGCGGCCGACCATGCCCGAAACGTGCTGCGGCCGGCCGGGCGCCGGCTGCGTATCGCGCATGCCTGGTCGTTCACGTTCGACGCGGCCTGGCAGCCGCTGGTGGCCCTGCTGTACGGCCACAGCAACCACATCGTCGGGGATGCCGTCCAGCGCGATGCCGAGGCGCTGGTGGCCGAGATCGGCCGGTTCGGTCTGGACATGATCGACACCACCCCGTCGATGTTCGGCCAGCTGCGGGCGGCGGGCCTGCTCTCGACGGTCCCGTTGACCGTGCTGGCCCTCGGCGGCGAGGCGATCGACCCGGCGGCATGGCAGGGCATCCACGCCGATTGTGCGCGCACCGGTGTGCGCGCCCACAACTGTTACGGGCCCACCGAGACGACGGTGGAGGCCGTGGTGGCGCGGATCGCCGACCACCCGGACCCTTGTATCGGCTATCCCACCGACCCGACCACCGCGCGCGTCCTGGACCGGTGGCTGCGCCCGGTGCCCGACGGCGTCGCCGGGGAGCTGTACCTGACCGGCGGGCAGCTCGCCCGCGGCTACCTGGACCGGATGGGGGAGACGGCGGGCCGGTTCGTCGCCGACCCGTTCACCCCGTCGGGCCGGATGTATCGCACCGGTGATGTGGTGCGCCGAGGGTTGTCCGGGGAACTGCAGTTCCTCGGCCGCAGCGACGACCAGGTGAAGATCCGCGGCTTCCGGGTCGAGCCCGGCGAGGTGGCCGCCGTCCTGCACCGTCACCCCGAGGTGTCACACGCGCATGTCGCGGTGCGCAGGCGTCGCACCGGCCCGCGGTTGACGGCCTATGTGGTGACGCGCCTACCGACCACGGCGCTACGCCGGGACCTCGCGGCGACGTTGCCGAGATACCTGGTCCCGCAGCAGATCATCGTCGTCGACGAGATACCCCTGACCCGGCACGGCAAGGTCGACGACGCCGCACTCGCGGCGTTCGACGGCCGGCACGACACCGCGGCGGTCACCGGCCCCGCGACCGCCACCGAGACGGCGCTGGCCGGCGTCTTCCGTGAGCTGCTGGACATCGAACACGTCGACGTCACCGCTGACTTCCTGGACCTGGGGTTGGACAGCATCGTGGCCCTTTCGGCGGTGCAGGCGGTACGGCGGCACGGAATCCCGTTGCGGGCCCGGCTGATGCTGGAATGCGCCAGCATTCGCGAACTGGCCGCGGCGCTGGACGAGGACACGCACGCAGAGGCGGTCGACCGCGAGGACACCGGCCCGATCCCGCTGCTGCCCGCCGGCCATTGGCTGCTGGCACATGGCGATTCGCGGCGGCTGGCGCAGACCGAGGCGATCCGCCTGCCCCGCGGTGTCACCCGCGCACAACTGGAGACGTTGCTGCGCACGGTGATCGACGGTCACGACGCCCTGCGCAGCAGGCTGGACCGCGACACCAGGACACTGGTCGCACATCAGGTCACCGATATCCTCGACGAGGCGGACGTCACCGGTGACCTCGCCGCCGCCGTCGGCGCCCGCACCGACGAATCCCTTCGGCGGCTGGACCCCGAACAGGGGGTGATGTTCCGCGCGGCGCTGCTCCACCACGACAGTGGCACAGATGTGCTGGTGCTGACCGCGCACGTGCTCGCGATGGATCCGGCTTCGTGGCGGATCGTCCTCGGTGAGCTGGAAACCGGTTGGCATGCGGTGAATTCCGGTCGTGCGCCGGCGCCGGTGCGGGAGCACACCTCGCTGCGGCAGTGGTCCGCAATCCTGGCCGAACGGGCCCTCAAGCTCGATACCTGCGAGTTCTGGGAGGCCCAGCTCGCCGGCGAGGACCCGGAGTTGGGCACCCGCCGGGTCTGCCCGGAGACCGACCGGGTCGCGGACGTGGTGGTCACCATGTCGTTCACCGACCCCGATGTCTCGGCCCGCGTCATGGCGGGACCGGTGCCCGAGTTGCTGGCGGCGGCCACCGCACGGACCGTCACCGCCTGGCGCCGGGCCCGCGGGCAGCGGACCCCGGCGCCGTTGCTGGCGCTGGAAAGCCACGGCCGTGCCGACGCCGTCGTCTCGGCGGGGCTGGCCGACGATGCACACCTGATCGACACCGGTGACACCGTCGGACTGCTCAGCGCGATCTACCCGGTCCGGCTCGTCGACGACGTCCTGCCGACGATCCCCGGCGACGGTATCGACTACGCGCTGCTGCGCCACCTGCGCGCAGATACCGCCGAGCGACTCGGTGCCCATCGTGATCCGCAGATACTGCTGAACTACCTGGGCCGGATCCACCACGCCGGTGGCGCACAGGCCCTCGTACCCGACCGCGCCTTACTGGCCGCACTGTCCCCGACGCCCGAACCGAATCTGGCTGTCCGCCACGAGCTCACGCTCAATGTGGCACTCATCGAGCGGAACGGGGTGCCGGTGCTGGGCAGCCAGTGGCGCACCCTGCCCGACATTCTGTCCGCCGCCGACGTCGCCACCCTGCAGGCGATGTGGCAGGACGCATTACGAGAGGTCGTCTCATGACACAGAAACTGGCCATCATCGGCGCGGGAGCCAAAGCGGTGGCCGTCGCGGCCAAGGCCGCCGAGCTGCGCGCCATGGGTGTCGACGCACCGGAGGTGATCGCGGTGGAGCGCACCGCGATCGGCGCCAACTGGCAGGCCGCCGGCGGCTGGACCGACGGTGCACACCGGCTGGGCACCGGCCCGGAGAAGGACATCGGTTTTCCGTACCAGTCCGTGCTGGTGCCGCGCCGCAACGCCGAACTCGACGAGCGGATGATGCGGCACAGCTGGCAGTCCTACCTGGTGGGGACCGGCCAGTTCGCCGAATGGGTGGACCGCGGCAGGCCCGCTCCGCCACATCGGCGGTGGAGCCAGTACCTGCAGTGGGTGGCGGAACGGGTCGGCATGTCGGTGACCCTGGGCGAGGTCACCGAGATCGGCTTGCAACAAGGCGATGCCGGGACCGGCTGGGAACTGAAGACCCACGAGAGCACCGTGACGGCCGACGCGCTGATGATCACCGGGCCCGGCCAGGCGGAACGCTCGATCCTGCCAGGCAACCCGAGAGTGCTCTCCATTGCGCAGTTCTGGCACCGCGCCGCGGCACAGGAGCTGATCGCCGCCGACCGGGTCGCCGTCATCGGCGGTGGCGAGACCGCCGGCACCATGCTCGACGAACTCTTCCGCCACCGCGTGTCGACCATCACCGTGATCTCACCGCAGGTGACGCTGTTCACCCGCGGCGAGGGCTTCTTCGAGAACACGCTGTACTCCGACCCCACCCACTGGGACGGTCTGACGCCGGCGGAGAAGCGGGATGCGATGAACCGCACCGACCGCGGGGTGTTCTCGGTGCGGGTGCAGGAGGCGCTGCTGGCCGACGACCGGATCCGGCATCTGCGCGGCCGGGTGGCCCACGCGGTGGCCCGCGATGAGCGCATCCGGCTGACCCTGCAGACCGAGCGCGGCGGCGAGCGGTTGGAGACGGTGCACGGTTTCGACCTGGTGATCGACGGGTCCGGTGCCAACGCGATGTGGTTCCAGCCGCTGCTGCGCCAGGAGGCGCTCGACACGCTCGAACTCGGTCTCGGCGGACCGCTGACCAGTGACCGCCTCCAGGAGGCCATCGGCCACGATCTGGCCGTCGACGATGTCGCGCCGAAGCTGTTCCTGCCGGGGCTCGCCGGCCTCACCCAGGGGCCGGGCTTCCCCAATCTCAGTTGCCTGGGCCGGTTGTCCGACCGCGTCCTGGGTTCACCCGCTTTCGCCACCCCCGCAAGGAGAAGTCATGAGCAGCAATCCGTTCGATGACGAGAACGGCACGTTCTACGTCCTGCGCAACGACGAGGAGCAGTACAGCCTCTGGCCGGTGTTCGCGGACGTGCCCGCCGGCTGGCACGTGGTGTTCGGGGAGAGCACCCGGGCCGACTGCGTGGCCTACGTCGAGCAGACCTGGACCGACCTGCGACCGAAGAGCCTGCGCGACGCGATGTCCTGAGCCGTCAGCGCCCGGCCACCAGATCGGCGAGGCGCGCGATCGGTGAACTCGTCTGCCGGCCACGCGCTTCGGAGGTGTCCGCCGCCCGATAGGCGGCATAGATCCCGTGCACGGCGAGATAACGCAGCGGCTCGAACTCCCAGCGGCGCGCGCGGTGGCCCACCCACGGCGCCCGGGTGAGATCGGTGGTGTGCCCCAGGACCAGATCGCGCAAGGTGCGGCCGGCGAGGTTGGTGGCGGTCACTCCGGTTCCGACGTACCCGCCGGCGAAGCCGAGGCCGGTCCGGGGGTCGTGGGTCACCGACGCGGACCAATCCCGGGGCACCCCCAGCACACCGGACCAGGCGTGGTCGATCGCGGCCGAGTGCAGGGCCGGGAAGAACCGCCGCAGCAGCGCGGTGAGACTGTCGATGGTCGCCGGCTGGGTACTGCCGTCGGTGTCCACGGCCGAGCCGTAGCGGTACGGCACGCCGCGACCACCGAGTGCGATGCGCCCGTCGGCGGTCCGCTGGGCGTACATGTACACATGCGCCATATCGCCCAGGGTGTCGTAGCCCTGCCAGTTGATCGACTCCCAGGTGGTCTCGGGCAGCGGTTCGGTGACGATCATCGAGGAGTTCATCGGTAGCCAGGTGCGGTGCTCGCCCGCCAGGTTCGCGGTGAACCCCTCGGTGGCGCGCAGGATGTGTGTTGCCCGCACGGTGCCGAAATCTGTTCTGGCACGGCCCGGTTCGATCTCGTGGACGGGCGTGTTCTCGTAGATGTCGACACCGAGGCGTTCGACGGCTTCGGTCAGCCCGCGGGCCAGTTTGGCGGGATGGACCTTGGCGCAGTGTGGGTGCCAGATACCGCCCAGGGTGCCGGCCACATTCACTCTGCTCGCTGTGTCGGATGCCGACAGCAGCGTGCTGTCGGTACCGGGCCACGCCGCCAAGGCCTCCGCCATCGATTGCAGACGCCCGAGCTGGGCCGGGGTGTAGGCGACCGTCAATTCGCCGCCCTTGCGGATATCGGCGTCGATGCCCTCGTCGACCGCGATGGTGAGCACTTCGTCGATCGTCGCGTTCAGCGCGTGCTGGTGGTCGATCGTCGGCTGCCGGCCGTAGGTCTTCGCCATCCGCTCGCGGCCGCCGGTGATCTCGTTGGTGAGCCAGCCGCCGTTGCGGCCGGATGCCCCGAAACCGGCGAACCGGGCCTCCAGGACCGCGATGCGCAGACTCGGTTCGGCTTTCTTGAGGTAGTACGCCGTCCACAACCCGGTGTATCCGGCCCCGACGATGGCGACGTCGACATCGATCGACCCGGGCAGCGTCCGGCGCGGCGCGGGCAGCCCGATCTGCTGCCACCAGAAGGAAACTCCACCATTGACGGTCACGACATCACTCCGCTCACTCGCTCGATTCGTTGGTTCATCGGGTGCCTTCGGCGTCCTGCCACGCGCGGGCGGCGACGAGTTCGGGGACGAGCGTCTCGGTGAGGAGACGGACATCATCGTCGTGGTCGCCGGGATAGCGCACCGTCGTGGTGGCGGCGGGGACCACGCCACCGACGCCGACCAGCGTGGTGTCGCGCGGCCCGGCCCACTCCGCCATCTGGTCCTCCCACGGCGAGCCCGCGAAGACGAGCATCCGCAGATCGGTGTTCTTCGTCCGGTACACGTCGACGTGGCTCCAGTCGCCCGTCTCACAGCCGGTGGCGGCGCGCCGGGGACCCTCGCGGAACATCAAGGCGCCCTGCTGGGCTGACGAGAGCCGGTGCGCGGGCGCACACAGATGGGTCTCGTCCGGTCCCAGCAGCAGGTCGGCGACCTCGGGCCGCCAGTCCGCCTCGGTGGACAACAACCAGTCGCTGGCACGCGCCGCCGCGCGCACGGTGTCCGCCAGGGCTGTGGTCGAGGTCCCGGTCAGGTGACACTCCAAGGCCAGGAACATCGCCAGCGTGTGCTGGAAACTGCGGCACGCGACCCCACCGGCCTCCCGTTCCGCCAGCAGGTCCACCGTCGCGCCGCAGGCCTCGGTGATGGGGGATCCGGCGGTGTTGGTCACCGCCACCACTGTGGCCGTGGGATCGATGCGGGTCAGCGCATCAAGGGTTTCCACCGACGCGCCCGAGGCGGAGGTCGCCACCACCACGGCGCCGGATCCCCAGGCGGGCAGCAGCGCAGTCGAGGCGATATCGGAGACGGCGACCACCCCGCGGGCGCGCAGGCGGGCGGCGGCGACCCCACCGGCGTAGGCCGAGGAGCCCATGCCGAGGAACACGACACGCTCCGCACCGGCCGGCACCACCTCAGCCCACGGGTTGCCCGCGGCCAGGGTGTCCGCGAGCGCGTCGAGCACCTCCGGCTTGCGGGCCAGGTCGCCGGCGAACTCGTGGGGTTTCACAGCGGGTCACCTTTCAACAGTGCCGGCAGCGCGGCATCGGGGACATACATCCAGCGCGGAAGATGTTTTGCGGCATAGATGATTTCACGTAGGACTTGTTGCAGGCGAAACGCCGGGACCGCTCCGGCGGAGAACAGCTGTTGCTGACCGGCAGCGGCGAGTCGGGTGGTGTACGCGTCGAGGAAGGCGGCCCGCGCCGCCGCGTCGATACGGTGCAGACGTGCCGGATCGAGGTCATGGTGTCGGGCGGCCACGATCGCGACGTGAGCGAAGGACTGCAGCATACCGGCGACGTCCACGGCCGCAGGCACCGGAAGTACCCGTTGCCACGGCGGCAGTACCGGGTTCCCGTCGAAATCGGTGATGACGAAGCGCTGGCCGGCACTGCGCAGGACCTGACCGACATGAAGGTCGCCGTGCGCGTCGAAAATCGGGACCCCGACGAGATCGCCGATACGCTCCAGCAGGGCGGTGACCTCGGTGCCGTACTCGGCCAACACCGCAGCACCGGTGTTGTCGGCCAATAGCGTTGCGGTGCGGAGAGTTTCGAAGGCGCCTTCGCGCCATCGGCGAGCATCGTCGGCGGTGGAGGTGGTCGCCGTCGCAGCCAGCGCCAGGTGTAGGTCGCCCACCGCCGCACCGACGGTGGCGCACGCGGCCGCGACGTCGGTGGCATCGTCGGTGCGTGCTCCGGCGACGAACAGGTCCACGGCCCAGGTCCAGCCGTCGACAGCACCGGGCAGATAGCCGGTCACGGTGGCGACCAGGGTCTCGGCGCCGGCGTCGGGCCGCCAGGTGACCAGGCCCCAGGGTGGCGGCATCGCGGGGAAGCCGGCGGCGGTCAGCGCGGACAACCGCGGTACGGCGGGGTGGGGGCCGGGTTCCAGGTGCGTCGACCACTTCACGACGGCCGCATCACCCACGATGACCGATTCGTTGGTCTGGTCGACGGTGATGGGGCGTTCGCCGTGCGGCTGCTGCCCTGCAATCCACGAGATGACGGTGAAGCGTCCTCGCTCGGACCGGCCCTCCGTTGCGGTGAGCAGCGTGATCAGCGCTTCGGCCACGCCGTCGCCGGCGGTCGCACGCCGCCATCCGTCGTGATCGGTGACCACGGGCACGGCGGACCCCCCGGCGTCGTGGGAGATCACGGCCAGGGCGCGACCCGCGCCGAGGTCGAGCAGATCCGTCGGAGTCAGGTCCACGGTCAGGGCGCTGTCGCGGTCTGCGCCCGTCCGATGCGCTCGATGACATCGGCTGCCACACTCAGTCCGTCCCGGTCGCGCACGGCGTCGCCGATGGCGGCCACCCGCTCGCGCATCTCGGTATCGGCCAGGACCCGATCGAGTGCGGCGATCAGTTCGTCGTCGCGGAAGTGGTAGGTGTCCAGGCGGATGCCCAGCGCGAGTTCGTCGATGCGCTGGGCGTTCTCGTACTGATCCCAGAACAGCGGCAGCACGACGAGCGGCTTGCCGAAATGGAGCGCCTCGGTGGTGGTGTTGTTGCCGCCGTGCGAGATCACGGCATCCACCAGGGGGATGATCCTGGTCTGCGGCAGCATCTGCGCCCCGACCATATTGTCGGCGAGCACGATCTTGTCCGCCTGCGGCCCCTTGCTGACGATGAACCGGTGCGGAGTCCGGGCCAGCACGTCGATGAGCCGCTGCATCAACGAGACATCAGCTGAGCCAAGGGATCCGAGGGACAGGAAGATCAGGGAACTGCCGTCCGGCCGGTCCGCCACGGCGGCGGGCAACTCGTAGTCCTCGTCGGTCTCGCGGACGCTGGAATCCAGTCGGGTCCAGGACCCGTCGAGGGGCCGGCGGTCGGTGTAGTCGGCCTCGGCGGGGTAGACGTACAGATTTCCGGCGTTGTCGCGCGGCATGAACTCCAAGTCGGGCAGCGCGCCGGCGCCCTGGGCCTGCACCCAGGCGTCGAAATCCGCCCAGAGTGGGCGCAGCACTCGGTCGAACTCCGCGCGGTAGGCACCCCACTGCGAGCGGTCATCACTGGGCAGGCCCGAGAAGGGCGGCGGCACATCGGCTCCCGGCACTTCGAGAGGGCTACACGACACGATCCGCACGAACGGTTTACCGGCGGTCACCAGAGCCGGGAAGATCACCACGTTGTCTTCCACGATCACATCCGGCCGATGCTTGGCGATGATCTCGCGCAACCGCGGTTCGCAGTATTTCGCCCCGTCGATGAGGGCCTGGTAGGTGGGCAGGATGAAGGTCTCGAGCTGCTCGATGGTCGGCTTCGCGAACTCGGGGGAGGTCTCGGCGATGAAGTCGGTCCAGAACTGACCGGCGTCGTCCCCACCGCCGTCCGCGGCGGGCTCGGCCAGGTCCACGAGTTCCTCGATGAACCCGTAGCGTTCGATCTTTCCGGCCCATGACGATTCCGCCGCGAACACGATGGTGTGTCCGCGATCGCGGAGTTTGGCCGCGACGCCGATGCACTGGTTGGTGGGCCCGTATGCCGATTCGGGCCAGAACATGACGGTCAACGGAGCGGTCATCGGTCATTCCTTTCGGGAGTGCTCACGCCTGCGCGCGCGGAAGAGGATGGCCGGTGGCCACCCGTGCGTAGTCGAGGATCAATTCGGTCGCAGCCTCGGCGTCGATGCTGGGATGACGGGCCACCATGCGGTAGCCGTAGGCGTCCTCGAGCGCGACGATATTGCGGGCAACCGTCTGCGACGGTGACGCCAGCGTGAACGCCCCTTGTGCGGCACCGGATTCCAGGATCACCTGATACATCGCCACCTGCCGGTCGTACAGCGCGGTGAGCAGCACCGCGTAGGACGGATACCGGGCCGCGGCGCCACCGAGTTCGCACAGGAGTTTGACGGCGGGATCGTCGGAATCGACCGGCAGACCGGATTCGATCGTCAGGACCAGCCGCCGGTCCGGCTCGGCGATACCCTCGATCGCTCGCAGGCGCTCGTCGTAAAAGCGTTCCATGCCGGCACGATTGGCCTCCACCAACAACGTCTGGACGTCGGGGAAGTGATAGAGCACCGCACCCGAGGTCAGTCCGGCCTCCGCCGCGACCTGCTTCAACTGGACATCGGCCCCGTGCTTCATCACCGCACGCTGGGCGGCGTGGAGCAGCTTCACGCGTCGCTCCGTGCGGCTCACCATGGCTGCACACCTCCTCGGCATACGTTTCGGGTCACTCTGCCAGACCGCGCCGGATCTGGTCGTGTTTTCTGAATTGTGCATCAAGTTTTGATGACGTGCAGGCTATGAACTGGATTTTTACCTGTTGCGAAACCTGAACTGCGATGCAACTATCTTTCTGCGGTCCCGGTCGAGGCCGATTCTCCAGATCTGGAACAGCACCGTGAGGGCGCCGACGATCACCGATCAGCACGCACATGTCGCGGCTCGGTATCTGCCTTCCGCAAGCAGAGGGGTATGCGAATGAGCGCGGGACGATTCCATCGAGGCCTGCGGGTCGAGGGATCAGGCGGAGGCCGGACCCTGTACAACCCGGCGACCGGGGAGTCGACGGCGATCGTCTCCGAGGCGACTGCCGACGAGGCGGCGCTGGCGGTTTCGGCTGCCGCCGAGGCATTTCCGGCGTGGTCGCGACGGACCGCAGGGGAGCGGGCACGGTTGATTCTGCGATGGGCGGACCTGATCGACACCCACGTCGAGGAACTCACCGGCCTCGAGGTCGCCGAGACCGGTAAACCCGCCGCGGTCTTCCGGGATGGCGAACTTCCGTTCGGCACCGACAATCTGCGGTTCTTCGCCGGGTCGGCCCGATCGCTGGAGGAGACCGGAGCCGGTCTGTTGAGCGAGGGCTACACGTCGATGGTCATCCGCCGTCCCGTCGGGCCGGTGGTGGGTATCGCGCCGTGGAACTTCCCGATGATCATGGGGCTGTGGAAGATCGGACCGGCGATCGCCGCGGGTAACACGATCGTGGTCAAGCCCGCGCCGACGACGCCGAGCAGCACGCTGCGCATCGCCGAACTGGCCGTAGAGGCCGGCATCCCGGCCGGTGTGCTGGAGGTGGTGACCGGCGATGACCAGGTGGGTGCGGCGCTGGTCGCCGATGAGCGCGTGCAGCTGATCTCGATCACCGGTTCGACCCGGGCGGGGCGGCACGTGATGGCGACCGCGGCCACCCGTGGGGCGCGGGTGCATCTGGAACTCGGCGGGAAGGCGCCCTGTCTGGTGTTCGAGGATGCCGACCTTGCTGCAGCGGCGCACGGTATCGCCATGGGAGCGACCTACAACTCCGGCCAGGACTGTACGGCGGCCACCCGGGTGTACGCGCACGAGTCCGTCTTCGACGAGTTGGTGGAACGGATAGCCGCACAGTTCAACAGCATTCGGGTCGGCGACCCGCGCAGCACGGACACCGATATCGGTCCGCTGATCAGCGTCGAGCATCGGGACCGGGTGCACGGATTCGTCGAGCGCGCAGTGGCCGCCGGTGCGACGGTGCACGCCGGTGGCGAGATTCCCGACGGCCCCGGGGCCTACTATCCGCCAACGCTCCTCACCGGCGCGGCGCAATCCTCGGAGATCGTCCAGGACGAGGTCTTCGGGCCGGTGTTGGTCGCCTTGCCGTTCCGCACCGAACAGGAGGCGATCGCCCTGGCCAACGACTCGGCCTACGGACTGGCTTCCTCCGTCTGGACGGTCGACGGGGCCCGCGGACTCCGGGTGGCGCATGCGATGGAGGCGGGGGTGACCTGGGTCAACGATCATCTGCCCATCGCCTCCGAGGCCCCGCACGGTGGGGTCAAGGCCAGCGGCTTCGGCAAGGACATGAGCCACGCGGCGGTGGCCGAATACACCGTCGCTCGCCACGTCATGGTCAAGCACGCACCGCGCTCGGCGAACGACTCGTTCCGCCCCGCCTGACCTGGACGTAATCGCCAGATAGTCAACAACATTCACGTCACCCACCGGAGGTCCAGTTAGATGACGACAAACGACAACGCGGTCGCCGCGCCGGCGCCCGACGAGGTGCTGCCGCGCAAGATGCGCTGGTTCGACGGATTCGCCATGGCCATGACCATGCCCGCCGCGCTGGTGGCCACCCTCGGCGCGTCGATCGCCGGGCTCGGCGGGTGGGGCGCGGCGGTGCTGTGGGCCCTCTCGATGATCATCTCGCTCGGCGTCAACTGGATCTACACGGAGCTGGCCGCCATGTTCCCCGAGGCGTCGGGGGGTATCGCCGGCTACGCCGCCGAGGCCTGGAAGAGTCGCGCGCCCTGGCTCGCACCGCTGGCCGGCGTCGGCTACTGGCTGCCGTGGGGATCGAACCTGGCCACCTACGGCGCCTTCACCGGCCTGCTGGTGCAGTCACAGTGGTTCCCCGACCAGCAGTGGAGTTTCGACGCCGGCCCGCTGCACCTGAACTTCCCGATCCTGGTCGGGCTGGCCGTCATCTTCATCCTGTACGGCATCAACGTGATCGGGGTGCGCGTCACCATGGCGTTCGTCTACGTGACCGCCGCGATCCTGATGATCCCGCTGGCAGTCTTCATCATCTTCCCGCTGTTCAACTCCGACTGGGCCCCGATGGATCTCACCTGGAAACTGCACGGGCTGGAAGGTCTGCACACGGCCATCGTGTGGCTGTACGTGATGGCCTGGACGACACTGGGTGTGGAGGTCTGCGCGACGTTCGCCTCCGAATACCGGGACCCGGTCAAGGACACCTCGCGGGCGATCCGGGCCTCCGCGTTGTTCTGCCTGGGCGTGTTCTTCCTCGTGCCGCTGACCCTGGGCGGGTTCGCCGGCGAGTCGGCCGTCGAGGCCGATCCCGCCACCTTCTTCGTCGGCAGCTTCTCCAAGCTGACGGGCGCCGGGGCGAGCGTCATGGTGCTCTGTCTCATCGCCTCTCTGGTGCTGGTCATGCTGACCTCGGTCGCCGACGCCTCCCGCGTGCTGTTCAACATGGGTAAGGAAGGGGTCACCGTGCGGGCCGTCGGAAAGCTGAACCGACGCGGCGTGCCGATTCGCGCCCTCAACGTCATGCTGGTGCTGAACATCGTTCTGCTGGTGGTCCTTCAACAGCCGCTGGCCATCATCGTCACCGGAAATCTGGGCTACATCCTGGCTCACGTGCTGGCGGTCGCCGGATTCGCCGTACTGCGCAAGGACCGCCCGAATGCCTTGCGGCCCATCCGGTTGCCGCGTGCGTTCGTGCCGCTGTCGATCGGCCTGGCGGTGCTGCTGGCCATCATGCTGGTGGTGGGCGCGACCGGCTTCTCCATCACCGGCTACGGCGGCATCCTCGAGCTGGGGATCGCCGTCTCGATCCTGGCCGGCGGCGTGGTGCTGTGGTGGTTCGTCCAGCGCCGCGACCGCGCCGACGTGAAACCCTGATCAGTCAACGCCTTCCAGAGTGACCGCCATCCGGGTCGCCGTCAGCTCCGAATAGCAGTTGTCGGTGTTGATCTGGCGGCAGGGTTGCCGTCGTTGGCGAAGGAGGTAGTACGGGTATGAACATGCTGGCGCGGGCGGCGGCGAGCGCTGCCGTCTTACTGGCGGTTTCGGGTGTCACCGGGGCGGTCGCCGCAGCGGAGCCCGGTGCCGATCTGGTCGGACCGGGGTGCGCGGATTACGCTAAACAGGTTCCGTCCGGACCGGGTTCGGTGGCGGGAATGGCGCAGGATCCTGTCGCAGTCGCCGCTTCGAACAACCCCCTGCTGACCACGTTGACCGCTGCGGTATCCGGCAAGTTGAACCCGGATGTCAATCTCGTGGACACCCTCAACGGTGGCCAATTCACCGTGTTCGCGCCCGTCGATACGGCGTTCGCCAAGGTCGACCCGGCGACCATCGACCGGCTCAAGGTCGACGCACCCCTTCTGACCAGCGTGCTGACCTATCACGTGGTGCCCGGCCAGATCAGTCCGCGCGACCTTGTCGGCACCCATCACACGGTCCAGGGGGCGCCGCTGACCGTGACCGGCACGCCGAACGACGTGAAGGTCGACGGTGCGTCCGTGGTGTGTGGAGGCGTGCACACCGCCAACGCCACGGTGTACCTGATCGACACCGTGCTGATGCCGCCCGCCTGACGTCCAGCGACGGGCGGCCGGAAACCGTTGTCGCGGTGTTGTTCTGGGACGAGAACCCGGAACACCACCGCGGCTCGCACCCGATGGGGCGGGTGAGTTCCGCATCACACTGCGGGAGTTGTCGTTTGGAACCGGCGTCGGCGGGGTAACTCGACGCTGAGGAAGCTGTCCTCGCGGTGCCGCTCAAGGGCGAAGCGATCCGCGCTGTGAGAGCGAGCATGAAGAGGAGTTCACAGATGCGGGGGTTCGCTCTGCCCGAGAGCCGTGAGACGCAGGTGTCTGCGGATCGGATACTCCGTCCCGGAGATACCTGCTGGCGCATCGCGCGCGCCGATCGGTACGCGCCGATAGTCGACGGTGCCGACTATCTACGGCACGTGAAGGCGGCGATGCTGCGGGCCCGCCACCGGATCATCTTGGTCGGGTGGGACGTGGATTCCCGAATGCCTTTCGAGGCGGAGGATCTCACGCTGCCCGGCCCGAACCACCTGATGACGTTTCTGCATGCCCTGCTGTGGCAGCGGCCGGAACTGCAGGTGTACTTGCTGAAATCGAATCTGCGTCTGCTCCGCGCGTTCGACCCCTACTGGTTCGGGCCCATCCCCACCGCGTGGCTCAATCGCCTCACCTCGTCGAGGCTGCATTTCGCCGTCGACGGCGCCCATCCGCTCGGAGCGGTCCACCACCAGAAGATCGTCGTCGTCGACGACACGGTGGCCTTCTGTGGCGGTATCGATCTCACCCTCGGGCGATGGGACACCCGCAGTCACGAACCGGACGCCCCGGGTCGGCGGGCATCCGGCGAACCCTACGGACCGCGCCACGAGGTTGCCGCGGTGGTCGACGGACCCGCAGCGCGCGTCCTGGCCCGGCAAGCCCGGGACCGCTGGCAGGCGGCCACCGGGCAAGAACTGCCCGTGCTGTCGGCCCGAACGTCGGCGTGGCCGCGGGGGTGCGCACCCGCATTGCGCGCCGTCGAGGTCGGGGTGGCACGCACGCTGCCGGCTATGCCCGGCAGCGACGAGGTCCGTGAGGTCGAGGCCTTGAACCTCGCCGCAATCGCGACGGCCCGGCACGTCATCTACCTGGAGAACCAATACCTCGCCGCACGGGGCCTGGCGGAAGCCCTGGCGACGCGTCTACGCGAGCCGGATGGGCCTGAGGTGATCATCGTGCTGCCCCGCAGCTCCGAGAGCCGGCTGGAGCAGGGGTCGATGGACAGCGCCCGAGAACGTCTGGTGCGCTTGCTGTGGGATGCCGATGAGCATGGTCGGCTGGGCATCTACTGGCCGGTGACCAAGGGCGGCGTCTCGGTGTACGTGCACTCCAAGGTGATGATCGTCGACGATCGCTTCCTGCGCATCGGCTCGTCCAACCTGAACAACAGGTCGCTGGGATTCGACAGCGAATGCGACCTCGCGCTGGAAGCGTGGGCCGACGACCGCGACGACATTCGCCGCCACATCGAGCACATGCGCGACGATCTGCTGGCCGAACACCTCGGTGTGTCGGTGGACGCCGTACGTTCCGAGGCGGCACAGCGGCAGTCGACCGTGCAGGCGGTCGAGGCGCTCCGCGGAACCGGGCGCTCCTTGCGCAAGTTCACCGAGTTCATGGTGGCCGCGGATGCCGGACCGTTCGCCGAGAACGACCTCATGGATCCCGACCACGTGCCCGCCTCCTTGGCGCAGACGCTGTGTTCGACGACCATCGCCGCGATGCTGTGGCCGCTGACGCAGGCCGCGCCGGGGCTGTGGTCGACGATCCGTGCCATCACCGAGCAGGTCCGCACCTTCGCGCCTGACCTGGAGAGAATGAGGACAGGCACCGTGGACTGACCGCGAAGGCTCAGGACTGGGGTACGGGTTCGGCGTCCATGTCGTACACCCGGGCATGCAGCACCGTGCGGTTGCGCAGCGCGGCCCGCACCGCGCGGTGTAACCCGTCCTCCAGGTAGATGACGCCCTGCCAGCGGACCGCATGCGGGAACAGGTCGCCGTAGAACGTCGAGTCCTCGGAGAGCAGACGGTCCAGCGCCAGCACGGTGGTGGTGGTGACCAATTCGTCCAGCCGGATCTGGCGGGGCGGGATCTGGGACCACTGCCGATACGACAGGCCATGTTCGGGATACGGCTTGCCGTCGCGAACTCCTTTGAAGATCACCGGCGGGCTCCCATTCGACTGAGGTTAGTGCCACCCGGCGCGCGATGTCCTTGCCAACGTGAATACCCGCTGTTGGTCGCCGTAAAATGGGACGAAGACCGTTACCGAAGGGCAGGTGAACAGTGGGTAGTGCCGACGACCGCCGCTTCGAGGTGCTGCGTGCCATCGTCGCCGACTTCGTGACCACCAAGGAACCCATCGGTTCCAAGTCGCTCGTCGAGCGCCACAATCTCGGGGTGTCCAGCGCGACCGTCCGCAACGACATGGCGGTGCTGGAGTCCGAGGGGTACATCGCCCAGCCGCACACGAGTTCGGGCCGGGTCCCCACCGAGAAGGGCTACCGCGAGTTCGTGGACCGTCTCGATGATGTGAAGCCACTGTCGGGCAGTGAGCGGCGCGCCATCCTGCAGTTCCTGGAATCCGGGGTGGACCTCGACGACGTGCTGCGCCGCGCGGTGCGGTTGCTGGCGCAGCTGACTCGGCAGGTCGCCATCGTGCAGTACCCGATGCTGTCCGCATCCACGGTGCGCCACCTCGAGGTTGTCGCCCTGACCCCGGCGAAGTTGCTGCTGGTGGTGATCACCGACAGCGGCCGGGTCGATCAGCGGGTCGTCGAACTGGGTGACGCCATCGACGAACACGAACTGTCGCAGCTGCGGGAGCGCCTCGGCGGCGCTCTGGAGGGCAAACCGCTGGCCACGGCGTCGATCGCGGTGGCTGACCTGGCCGGCACCTTGGACGGTCACGGCGGGCTGGGTGACGCCATCGGGCGAGCTGCCACGGTGCTGGTCGAGACGCTGGTCGAGCACACCGAGGAACGGCTGGTGCTCGGCGGCACCGCCAACCTCACCCGCAATACCGCGGACTTCGGTGGATCACTGCGTTCGGTGCTGGAGGCGCTGGAAGAGCAGGTGGTGGTGCTGCGGCTGCTCGCCGCGCAACAGGAAGCCGGTAAGGTCACGGTGCGTATCGGGCACGAGACCGAGGCCGAACAGATGGCCGGGACGTCGGTGGTGAGCACGGCGTACGGCAGTTCGGGCAAGGTATTCGGCGGCATGGGTGTGGTCGGTCCCACTCGGATGGACTATCCGGGAACTATCGCGAATGTCGCCGCAGTTGCTCTCTACATCGGCGAGGTTTTGGGCACCCGGTAGAGGACGGCCGCAAACGGGCGGCATGAAAGAGGTTGTACGTGGCACGCGATTATTACGGTCTGCTCGGCGTGAGCAAAGGCGCCAGCGATTCGGAGCTGAAGCGCGCCTACCGCAAGCTGGCGCGCGAGCTACATCCTGACGTCAACCCCGATGAGTCGGCGCAGGCGCGGTTCAAAGAGATCAGCATCGCCTACGAGGTGTTGTCGGATCCGGAGAAGCGCCGCATCGTCGATCTGGGCGGGGACCCGATGGAGAACGGCGCCGCCGGTGCGGGTGCGGGTGGCTTCGGCGGTTTCGGGGGCCTCGGCGATGTGTTCGAGGCGTTCTTCGGGGGCGGTGGCGGTTCGCGCGGCCCGATCGGCCGGGTGCGCCCCGGCTCGGATTCCTTGCTGAGGATGCGCCTGGACCTCGCCGAGTGCGCCACGGGAGTGACCAAGCAGGTCACCGTCGACACCGCCGTGCTGTGCGACCTGTGCCAGGGCAAGGGCACCAATGGCAACTCCACCCCGGTCACCTGCGACACCTGCCACGGCCACGGCGAGGTGCAGACGGTGCAGCGCTCACTGCTCGGTCAGGTGATGACGTCGCGGCCGTGCCCGGTGTGCGGCGGCGTCGGCGAGGTGATCCCCGACCCGTGTCACCGCTGCGCCGGTGACGGCCGCATTCAGGCCCGACGCGAGGTCAGTGTGAAGATCCCCGCGGGGGTCGGCGACGGTATGCGTGTGCGGCTGGCGGCTCAGGGGGAGGTCGGCCCCGGTGGCGGCCCGGCCGGTGACCTCTATGTCGAGGTGCACGAGCAGCAGCACGACACCTTCGTCCGCGACGGTGACGATCTGCACTGCACGGTGTCGGTCCCGATGTTCGACGCGGCGCTGGGCACCTCGGTCACCGTCGAGGACATCCTGGGTGGGGCGACGGAGATCACCATCGCCCCGGGCACGCAGCCCGGCTCGGTGACCACGCTGCGCGGCCACGGCATGCCGCACCTGCGGTCCGGGGTGCGCGGAAATCTGCACGCTCACATCGAGGTGCTCATCCCGACGCGTCTGGACAGCACCGACACCGACCTGCTGGGCAAACTCAAGGCGCACCGGGCCCGGGATGTGGCCGAGGTGCGGTCCGCTCACGGCAATGCCAACTCGAACGGCGGCCTGTTCAGCCGGCTGCGGGAAACCTTCTCGGGGCGCTGAGCAGATCGCGCATGAGTGGAGCCGCGCGTGAGTAGAGCGCTCTTCTACGTCGACGTGCTGCCTGAGCCGGGGGCGATCGCCGTGGTCGACGGTGACGAGGGCCACCACGCGGCCACGGTGCGCCGGTTCCGTCCGGGCGAGGAACTCGATCTCGGCGACGGCGCCGGAACGACGGCCCACTGTGTCGTCGAGGAGGCCGGCAAGGGCATGTTGGCGGCCCGGGTGCTGACCACCACGCGGGTGCCGGCACCGGTGCCGCCGGTCACCGTCGTGCAGGCACTGCCGAAATCCGAGCGCTCCGAACTGGCGATCGAACTGGCCACCGAGGCGGGCGCGGACGCGTTCGTGGCGTGGCAGTCGCAGCGGTGCGTGGCTCGATGGGACGGCTCCGCCAAGGTCGACAAGGGCCTGCGCCGGTGGGCCGCGGTCGCCCGCTCGGCAGCGCGGCAGTCCCGGCGGGCCTTCATCCCGACCGTGGACGGTGTGCTGAGCACGGCACAGCTGGCCGGCCGGATCGGCGGCCTGACCCTGGTCCTGCACGAGTCCGCGACCGTGCCGCTCGCCGATCTGGGTGTCGCACAAGCGGACTCGGTGACACTCGTCGTGGGTCCGGAAGGCGGGATCACCGATGAGGAGGTCGCGACGCTGACCGAGGCGGGTGCCGTCGCGGTCCGGCTGGGGCCGACCGTGCTGCGGACGTCGAGCGCGGCCGCGGTGGCCCTCGGCGCGCTCGGTGTGCTGACCCACCGGTGGGACGTGTAGCGGATAAATTCCGGACGTTTCCGCGGGGAAACATCCGGCACACGCGGCCGTGATGTCGCCTTCGTAGCGTCGCGGCATGGCAACCACCATCGACCCCCCACAGAGCGAAATGGTCCGGCTGGCCAACAAGCCGCCGTGGTACACCTCCCTGTTCGTCCAGCTGCTGGTGGCGATCGTCGCGGGCATCCTGATCGGCTGGCTGTGGCCCGAGGTCGGTGGCGCACTCAAACCGCTGGCCGACGGGTTCATCAAGCTCATCAAGATGCTCATCGCCCCGATCATCTTCTGCACGGTGGTGCTCGGTATCGCTCACGTCGGCGACCTGAAGTCGGTGGGCCGGATCGGGGTGAAGGCGCTCATCTACTTCGAGGCGGTGACGACCTTCGCGCTCCTCTTCGGTCTGGTGGTCGGCAATCTGATGAAGCCCGGTGCCGGGTTCGCCATCGATGCGCAGACCCTGGCCACCGGCGCCGAGGCGGTGGCCAAGAAGACCAGCAACGGCGAACTGCCGCACACCGTCCAATTCCTGCTCAACATCATCCCGACGTCGGTGGTGTCGGCCTTCGCGGAGAACGCCCTGCTGCAGGTGTTGTTCTTCGCGGTGCTGTTCGGCCTGGCGTTGGCGAAGTTCGGGGAGACCGGGCCGCCGGTGATCCTGGAGTTCGTCGACCACATGAGCCATATCTTCTTCACCATCATCGGCTGGGTGATGCGGCTGGCCCCCCTCGGTGCGTTCGGCGCGATGGCCTACATCATCGGGCAGTACGGCATCGGCTCACTGGCCAGTTACGGGAAGCTGATCGCCGCCTGCTACCTGGCCGCGCTGCTGTTCATCCTCATCCTCGGCGCGATCGCGAAGATCTTCGCCGGGGTGAACCTGTGGAAGTTCGTCGTCTATATCAAGGACGAGCTGTTCCTGGCGCTGGGCACGGCGTCCACCGAGGTGGTGCTGCCGCGCATCATGACCAAACTGGCCAACGCCGGGTGTTCGCGCACCACCACGGGTCTGGTGGTGCCGACCGGGTATTCGTTCAACCTCGACGGCGCCACGCTGTACCTGTCGATCTGTGTGCTGTTCCTGGCGCAAGCGCTCGGCGTCGATCTGAGCCTGGGCGAGCAGATCACCGCGGTGCTGGTGCTCATGCTCACCTCGAAAGGAATGGCGGGAGTGCCCGGTTCGTCGTTCCTGGCCCTGTCGGCGACGGTTGCGGCCATCGGGCACGGTGC
This sequence comes from Mycolicibacterium fluoranthenivorans, assembly GCF_011758805.1. Taxonomy (NCBI): domain Bacteria; kingdom Bacillati; phylum Actinomycetota; class Actinomycetes; order Mycobacteriales; family Mycobacteriaceae; genus Mycobacterium; species Mycolicibacterium fluoranthenivorans. The sequence continues at coordinate 544,641 of NZ_JAANOW010000002.1, forward strand.
GATCCCGGTGGCCGCGGTCGCGCTGTTGCTGGGGGCCGACCGCATCATGGACTCGATGCGCGTATCGGTGAACCTGCTGGGCAACTGTGTGGCGACGTTCGTCGTCGCCAACTGGGAGGGCCAGCTCGACAAGGACCGCATGCGCAGGGTGTTGGCGGGTGAGGACGTCGAACCGTTGGAGGACGCCCTCGAACCGGTGGCCGTGCCGGTGGGCCCTGCCGATCGGGTGTGAGACATCGGGTGTGAGAAGGAGCCCCGTTCCGGCGCTGCGTGAAACGAGTCACTCCTGGTCAATCTTTTGAATTAACCGGAATGAAACATCCCATCTTTCCCGTTCTTCCTTGCGTACCGGCACGGGGATGCCGGTGGACGAAGAGGAAGAAGTACAGAGATGAAGAAGTTCGGTTTTGCCAGTGTGATCGCCGCCGGTATGGCCACCGCCGTCCTGGGTCTTGCGGGCCCGGCGCAGGCCGATGTCGCGCACAACGACTGGGTACATCAGAACGGCCAGAACGCCACCGCTCCGCAGGTGGACACCACGGTGCATCAGAGCCACTGACACCACAACTGTCGTTGAGGGCCACCCCGGTGCCGGGGTGGCCCTCAACCGTTGGGTGAGGTCATGGCCGGCGCTAAACTGTGAGCACCGACTCCAGAGCACAGGAAGCAGGCACGAAACACCACGTGACGCCCCGCGAGACGACCGCTGACACGCCCTCCCGGCAGGTGCGCAGCAGCATCACAGTTCCGCCCGACGCTGTCGTGGGCCTGCTCGGTTCCGCCGACGAGAACCTGCGCGCCCTCGAATCGCTGCTCACCGCTGATATCCACGTGCGTGGCAACGCCGTCACGCTCTCGGGGGACCCCGCCGATATCGCGCTGGCCGAGCGGGTGGTCGGCGAACTCGTCGCTGTGCTGGCCGCCGGTCAGCCGCTCAATCCCGATGCGGTGCGCCGCAGCGTCTTGATGATGACCGGTGAATCGGACGCCTCGCCCGCCGAGGTGCTGACACTGGACATCTTGTCCCGGCGCGGCAAGACCATCAGGCCCAAGACCCTCAACCAGAAGCGGTATGTGGACGCGATCGACGCCCACACCATCGTGTTCGGTATCGGTCCCGCGGGCACCGGCAAGACCTATCTGGCGATGGCCAAAGCGGTCGCGGCGCTGCATGCCAAACAGGTCAACCGGATCATCCTGACCCGTCCCGCGGTCGAGGCCGGTGAGCGCCTGGGCTTCCTGCCGGGCACGCTGAGCGAGAAGATCGACCCGTACCTGCGCCCGCTGCTGGACGCGCTGCACGACATGATGGACCCGGAGGTCATCACCAACCTGCTTGCCTCGGGTGTCATCGAGGTGGCGCCGCTGGCGTTCATGCGCGGCCGCAGCCTCAATGACGCCTACATCATCCTCGATGAGGCACAGAACACCACGGCCGAGCAGATGAAGATGTTCCTCACCCGGCTCGGCTTCAACTCGAAAATGGTTGTCACCGGCGATATCACGCAGGTCGACCTGGGCGGTGGCCAGGCCTCGGGCCTGCGCGCGGCGATGCACATCCTCGATGACATCGACGATATCCACTTCGCGGAGCTCACCAGTGCCGATGTCGTTCGGCACCGGCTGGTCTCGGAGATCGTGGATGCCTATGCGCGCCATGACGATCCGGGCATGCTGAACCGTGCGCAACGCCGCTCGTCGAACGGGCGGCCGCGGCGATGAGCGACGCTCGCGGAGCGAATCAACGGGCGGCATGCGGGACCCGAGCCTGCGAGGGAACAGCATGAGTATCGAGGTCTCCAACGAATCCGGGTACGACGTCTCCGAGGAAGAACTCATCAGCGTTGCCCGCTTCGTCATCGGTCAGATGGACGTCAACCCGGCGGCCGAACTGTCGATGGTGCTGCTCGACACCGCGGCCATGGCCGATCTGCACATGCGCTGGATGGATCTGCCCGGTCCCACCGACGTGATGAGCTTCCCGATGGATGAGCTCGAACCGGGTGGGCGGCCCGACGCCGCCGAACCCGGTCCGTCCATGTTGGGCGATATCGTGCTGTGCCCGGAGTTCGCGGCCAAACAGGCCGAGCAGGCGGGGCATTCGCTGGGGCAGGAGCTCGCGCTGCTGACGGTGCACGGTGTGCTTCATCTGCTCGGCTACGACCACGCCGAGCCCGATGAGGAGAAAGAGATGTTCGCCCTGCAGCGACGCCTGCTCGAGGAGTGGGTGGCCGACCAGGTGCAGACCTACCGTCAGGACGTCCAGACCGAGAAGGATCGCCGGCTGCTCGACAAGTCGCGATACTTCGACACGCCGTGACCGGTCTTGCGGCGCTGTTCGGGGCGATCGTCCTGGTCGGCGTGGGCGGGCTTTTCGCCGCGGTCGATGCCGCGGTCAGCACGGTGTCCATCGCGCGGGTCGACGAGATGGTGCGCGAGGAGCGCCCGGGGGCCACCCGTCTGGCTCAGGTGATCGACGACAGGCCCCGGTACATCAATCTCGTGGTGTTGTTGCGGATCGCCTGCGAGGTGAGTGCGACCGTCCTGTTGGTCTCCTATCTGGATGGCTACCTCGGTGTCGGCTGGGGGCTGGTGGCAGCCGCCGGCATCATGGTGGTGGTCAGCTTCGTCGTCATCGGTGTCGGACCCCGCACCGTCGGGCGGCAGAACGCCTACAGCATCGCGCTGGCTGCGGCGCTTCCCCTGCAAGCGATTTCGGTGTTGCTCACCCCGATCAGCCGGGTGCTGGTGTTGATCGGCAACGCTCTGACGCCGGGCCGTGGCTTCCGCAACGGGCCGTTCGCCTCCGAGATCGAGCTGCGCGAGGTGGTCGACCTGGCCCAGCAGCGCGGTGTGGTGGCCGACGACGAGCGCAAGATGATCCAGTCCGTCTTCGAGCTGGGCGACACCCCGGCCCGCGAGGTGATGGTCCCGCGCACCGAGATGGTGTGGATCGAGGGAGACAAGACCACGTCGCAGGCCACCTCCCTGGCCGTGCGCAGCGGGCACTCCCGGCTGCCCGTGATCGGCGAGAACGTCGATGACGTGGTGGGCGTCGTGTATCTCAAAGACCTGGTACAGCACTCGTATTCGGCGGGCGACGAGCTGGACACCCGGGTCGGCGATCTGATGCGCCCCGCGGTGTTCGTGCCCGATTCCAAACCGCTGGACACCCTGCTGCGCGAGATGCAACGCGACCGCAATCACATGGCGCTCCTGGTCGACGAGTACGGTGCGATCGCCGGTCTGGTCACCATCGAGGATGTGCTCGAGGAGATCGTCGGCGAGATCAACGACGAGTACGACGCAGATGAGGTCGCACCGTGGGAACAGGTGGGCGACAAGCAGTTCCGGGTGTCGACCCGGCTGCCCATCGAGGATCTCGCCGAGTTGTACGAGGACCTGGAAATCGATGAGGACCTTGAGGTCGACACCGTCGGTGGTCTGTTGGCGCACGAACTGGGCCGCGTCCCGTTGCCCGGCTCCGAGGTCACCTGGGACGGCCTGCGCCTGCGGGCCGAGGGCGGGGCCGATCATCGTGGCCGGGTTCGGATCGGCACCGTGCTGATCAGCCCCGTGAAGACAGAGGAGCATTCCGCACATGAGTCTTGACGTTGAGGACAACAAGTTGGTGGTGCTGGCCCGCGGGGCGATGGGCCGCTCCGAAGCCTCCGAAGGTGCGGCGGTGCGCGACCTGGACGGTCGGACCTACGCCGGCGCCCCTGTCGGTCTGGCCGCGCTGCCGCTGACCGCCCTGCAGGCCGCCGTGGCCGCGGCGGTGTCCAGTGGTGCGGCCGGCCTGGAGGCTGCGGTGCTGGTGGGTGGTTCGGCGCAGGATGCCGGTGTCGCCGCGGTACGCGAGCTGTCGCCGGACGCGGCCGTCATCGTCACCGACCGTGCCGGGAACCCGCTATGAGTGACGAATTCCGGTCCGGCTTCGTCTGTTTCGTCGGTCGTCCGAACACCGGCAAGTCGACGCTGACCAACGCCCTGGTCGGCCAGAAGGTGGCCATCACCTCGAACCGCCCGCAGACCACCCGGCACACCATCCGCGGCATCGTGCACCGGGAGAACTTCCAGATCATCCTGGTCGACACCCCGGGTCTGCATCGGCCCCGGACCCTGCTCGGCCAGCGGCTCAACGACCTGGTCAAGGACACCTACTCCGAGGTCGACGTGATCGGGCTGTGCATCCCCGCCGATGAGAACATCGGCCCCGGCGACCGGTGGATCTACGAACAGATCCGCGCCGTGGCACCCAGAACCAAGCTCGTCGCCATCGTCACCAAGATCGACAAGGTCGCCAAAGAGCGGGTGGCCGCACAGCTGATGGCCGTCAGCGAGCTGGTCGGTCCGGACGCCGAGATCGTGCCGGTGTCGGCCACCGCCGGCGAGCAGCTCGACGTGCTGACCAATGTGTTCGTCGGCCTCCTGCCGCCCGGCCCCGCCTACTATCCCGACGGCGAACTCACCGACGAGCCCGAAGAGACCTTGATGGCCGAGCTCATCCGGGAGGCCGCGCTGGAAGGGGTGCGCGACGAGCTGCCGCACTCGCTGGCCGTCGTCATCGAGGACATCGAGGAAAGGCCGGGGCGGGAAGACGGCAACGCCCTCATCGACGTACGCGCCATCCTCTACGTGGAGCGCGACAGCCAGAAGGGCATCGTGATCGGTAAGGGCGGTGCCCGGCTGCGCGAGGTCGGCACGGCGGCGCGCACGCAGATCGAGAAGCTGCTCGGCACAAAGGTGTATCTGGATCTGCGGGTCAAGATCGCCAAGAACTGGCAGCGCGACCCGAAACAGCTGGGGCGCTTGGGTTTTTAGCTATCCCGGGATGCCGTAGACCGCGACGACGACGCTTCGGTCCAGGCTGTTGAGCGACCAGACGCCCATCTGGGTGTTGGCGCAGTTGCTCATGATCGCCATGTAATCGGGACGGTAGTACCACTGGTTCATGATCTCGATGCCGTTGATGGCGAGCGCCGGGTTGATCGCGACGGTCTGCGAGACGGTGCCCTTGTAGCCGGCCGCGGCGGCACGGGACTGCGGGGTGGAGCCGTCCGAGCCCAGATCGCCGTCCAGCGCCCGGTTGTTGAGCACATCGTTGGCGTGCCATTCCGCCGCCAGCTGCAATTGCGGGTTCTTGGTGACGTTGTTGGTGCAGCCGGCCTGATGCTGAATGGTGTAGACGTTGGCGATCACGCTGTTGTTGAGCCGGATGTTGTCGGCGTTGGCGGTCGGCGCCGTGAGCACCGCGCCGGCAACGAGGGCCAGTACGGGCAGGGTGCGGGCACCGACACTGATTGCGGACATGGTCACAGAGATTACTGCAGCGTGGGAGTCGCCCACCACGGTTCGGGCTGCTTGGTCATCCAGCCACTGATCGCCTCCAGCTCCGCGGCCAGCGAAATGAGCAAGGGTTCGCTGCCCTCGGGGCCCATCAGCTGCACCCCGATCGGCAGTCCGTCGGCGGTGAACCCCGCCGGCACGTTGATCGACGGCCAGCCCAGCAGGTTCCATGGCCAGGTCACCGGGCAGGCGGCGATCATCGCCCGGTCGGTGGCCAGGCTGCCGCGTTCGTCGTAGTCGTGGATGCGCGGTGGCGGCAGCGCGGTGGTGGGGGCGAGCACGACGTCGGCGATGTTGAAGATCCAGCCCACCCGCTGCTGGGCCTCGGCCTCCGCGGCCCGCGCCTTACGCAACACATGCTCGGACAGCAGTCGGCCCGTGCGCATATTGCTCACGGTGCGTCTATCCCACTGGACACCGGGCCCGAGGCGGTAACCCCAGTCCAGGAGCCCGGAGGTGGACCGGGACAGGAAGTTCCACGACATCTTCAGTCCGTAGTTCGGGTCGGCTTCATCGACACGGTGCCCGAGTTGCTCCAGGTGGGTCGCCACCTCACGCAGCGCGGCATCGATCTCCGGATGGAGCTGGGCGCGGAAGAAGGTGAACGGGAACTTGGTGGACAGCGCGATCCGCAGGGAACCGGGGGCCTGGCCGATGTGCTCCGAGGCCCGGATCGGTTCGGGTTTGTGCAGGTCGCCGTCGGCATTGCCGGATGCGGCGTCGAGCACGATCGCGGCGTCGGTGACGGTGCGGGCCAGGACGCCGTTGACGGTGATGCCGTTGAACGCTTCGGGCAGGGGCCAGGTGGAGATGCGGCCACGCTGCGGTTTGATGCCCACCAGATGGGTCCACGCGGCCGGGATCCGCACACTGCCCGCACCGTCGGAGCCGATGGCCGCGGTGACCAGGCCCGCGGCCACGGCCGCCGCACTGCCGCCCGAGGAGCCGCCGGGGCTGTGTTCGCGTGACCATGGGTTTCTGGTGTGCCCGAAGCCGGGGCCACTGGTGAACGGCCACTGGCCGAGCTCGCAGGTGTTGGTCTTGCCGACGATGATCGCACCGGCCGCCCGCAGGCGGCGTACCACCTCGGCGTCCGCGGTGGCCACCGGTACCTCGCCGCGGGTGCCGAAGCGGGTCGGGACGCCGGCGACGTCCACATCGTCCTTCACGGCGATGGGCACTCCGAGGAGTGGAAGATGTTGTCCCGCAGCGCGTTTACGATCCGCGGCGATGGCCTCGGAGAGCGCGGTATCGGTCAGCACCACGCGGAACGCATTGAGCGCGGGCTGGCTGGCCTCGATCGCGTCCAGGGACTGGCGTACCAGTTGTTCCGAGGTGGTGGCGCCGCTCGCGAGGCGGTAGAGCTGTTGGGTGAGGGTGGGTAGTTTCGGGGTGGGATTCGGGGTCGGAGAAGCACTGCTGGGTAGTTTTGGGGTGGCTGCCATGGCAATTTCGAGAATATCCGGCGTTGCGTCCCGGCCGGTGTCGGCACGCGATGGAAGACTGTCCCGATGCGGTTGTACCGGGATCGAGCTGTCGTGCTGCGTCAGCACAAGCTCGGCGAGGCCGACCGCATCGTCACCCTGCTCACCCGCGAGAACGGTGTGGTCCGTGCCGTCGCCAAAGGGGTGCGCCGGACCCGCAGCAAGTTCGGGGCCCGGCTGGAACCGTTCGCGCACATCGACGTTCAACTGCATCCCGGCCGCAACCTCGACATCGTCACCCAGGTGCAGTCCATCGACGCGTTCGCCGTCGACATCGTCAACGATTACGGCCGCTACACGTGTGCCTGCGCGGTGCTGGAGACCGCCGAACGGCTGGCCGGCGAGGAGCACGCTCCGGTGCCGGAGTTGCACAGCCTGACGGTGGCGGCGCTGCGGGCGGTCGCGGCGGGCAGGCGGCCGCGGGAGCTGGTGCTGGACTCCTATCTGCTGCGGGCCATGGGTATCGCGGGCTGGGCCCCGGCGCTGGCCGAATGTGCACGGTGCGCGACTCCCGGGCCGCACCGGGCCTTCCACATCGGCGCGGGCGGCAGTGTGTGCGTGCACTGCCGGCCGTCGGGTTCGGCGACCCCGGCGCAGGCGGTGCTGGATCTGATGGTTGCGCTGCACGACGGTGACTGGGAGTTCGCGGAGGCCTCCACCTCGTCGCACCGCAGCCAGGCCAGCGGGCTGGTCGCCGCGCATCTGCAGTGGCACTTGGAGCGTCAACTGCGGACATTGCCGCTGGTCGAACGGGGTGATGAGCGCTGGCGCGAAGAGCAGAAGGCACATTATCGAATCGATAGCGCGGGCCTCGAACGTCGGGCAGAGGTGTTCGGGCAGGATATGGCGCATGGCATTGAACAGGGAAGGCAAGCGGGGCAAATCTCCGTACCCACAGCTCGCCCCGGCGCCTGACGACTATCCGGTCTTCCCGGACACGTCGACCTGGCCCGTGGTGTTCCCGGAGTTGCCGCCCCACACCAACGGCAAGTTCTCCCGTCCGCCGCAGCATCCGTCGAAGGCCGCCGCCCCGAAGATCCCGGCCGACCAGGTGCCCAACCACGTCGCGGTGGTGATGGACGGTAACGGCCGGTGGGCCACCCAGCGTGGGCTGGGCCGCACCGAGGGCCACAAGATGGGCGAGGCGGTGCTCATCGACATCACCTGCGGTGCGATCGAACTCGGTATCAAACATCTGTCCGTCTATGCCTTCTCCACGGAGAACTGGAAACGCAGCACCGAAGAGGTGCGCTTCCTGATGGGCTTCAACCGGGAGGTGGTGCGGCGGCGCCGGGAGAATCTGGACGCCATGGGGGTGAACATGCGCTGGGTGGGTTCGCGCCCGCGGATGTGGAGCAGCGTGATCAAGGAGTTCGACATCGCCGAGCAGATGACGGTCGGTAACGACGTCATCACCGTCAACTACTGCGTGAACTACGGCGGGCGCACCGAGATCGTCGAGGCCGCGAAGGCCATCGCCGAGGAGGCCGTCGCGGGCAAGCTGAATCCCTCACGCATCTCCGAGGCGACCCTGGCCAAGCATCTGCACCGCCCCGACATCCCGGATGTCGACCTGTTCATCCGGACCTCGGGAGAGCAGCGGGCCAGCAACTTCATGATCTGGCAGGCGGCCTACGCCGAGTACGTCTTCCAGGACAAGCTGTGGCCCGACTACGACCGTCGTGACCTGTGGGCGGCGTGCGAGGAGTACGTCAACCGCAACCGGCGTTTCGGTAGGGCCTGACGGTGGGGCTTTCCGGCGGGCTGGAGCGCGGCGACTCGGGGATGTCGTTGCAGCAGCGGTTGGCCGCCGTCGCCGAGGCGATCCTGCCCACCACCCATGAGGATGACGGTTCGCTCACCGTGCAGCACGACGGCACGTTCTCGTCGCTGCGGGTGGTGACCATCGCCGAGGGGCTGGACATGGTGGCGCTCACCCAGATGTTGGCCTGGGATCTGCCCTTGGACGCGAAACTTCGGGCGACGGTCGGCGAGCACGCGCACCAGACGCTGCTGGGCACGATATCGCTGACCGAGAAGGGCGCGGCGACGGGCGGTAATTCCCGCAAGCAGGCGGATGTGTTGCTGCGCTACAACTTTCCGGCGGCGGGCTTGACCGATGAGGCGCTCGGCACCCTGATCCTCATGGTGCTGTCCACCGGGGCCGACGTCCGGCGGGCGCTCCTAGGGTGAGCGCCGTCATCCGGATCGTGGCGGCCGTCGTGCTCGATGACCGCAATCATGTGCTGGTGGTCCGCAAACGCGGCACGACGGCGTTCATGCAGCCCGGCGGCAAGATCGAACCCGGGGAGACCCCGGTCGAGGCGCTGCGCCGCGAGGTCCGGGAGGAACTCAATGCCGGCATCGTCGAGGCATCCCTCACCTCGCTGGGGCATCACGATGCGGCCGCGGCCAACGAACCGGGTCACCGGGTGGCCGCCGACCTGTTCGTCGTCGGCCTCGACGGGCCACCGCAGCCGGGCGCTGAGATCGTCGAGATGGCATGGGTGGACCCGCACGCGCCGGGCGACCTCGAGCTGGCCCCGCTGACGCTTGGTGCGGTCCTGGAGTACGCCCGGGTCAGCTGACGGCGCAGGAACCGCACACCCCGAAGATCTCGATGGTGTGGCTGACGTCGGTGAAGCCGTGTTGGGCCGCGACCTGCTCGGCCCACACTTCGGCCGCTCCACCTTCGACCTCCACGGTGGACCCGCAGACCCGGCACACCAGGTGGTGGTGATGGTGATCGGAGCAGCGTCGGTACACCGATTCACCGGTGTCGGTGCGCAGCGTGTCGACCACCCCCGACGTGGCCATCGACTGCAGGGTCCGGTACACGGTGGTCAGCCCGATGTTCTCGCCGCGTTGCCGGAGTTCGTCGTGCAGTTCCTGGGCCGAGCGGAAGTCGTCGATGTTCTCCAGCAGCGCAGAGATGGCGGCCCGTTGCCGGGTGGCCCGCACGGGTGTATTCATGCCACGTCCTCTCCGGCGTGGGTGACTGCGGCCAGCACGATCTCCGCGAGGTGCTGGTCGACCAGGCGGTACATCACCTCTCGGCCGCTGCGCTCGCCGGCGACCACGCCGGCGGCTTTGAGGATGCGCAGGTGCTGGCTGACCAGGGGCTGCGGCACCTCCAGGGCGTCGACCAGTTCGTGTACGCAGCGCGCGGATTCGCGGAGCTGAAGCACCAGGGCGATGCGCACCGGGGCGGCCAGCGCCCGCAGCAGGTCGCCCGCGGTGTCCAGGATCTCCCGGGGTGGCAGCTCGGGAGACGGCGTCGCGGGGTGTTCGTGCTCGTGACCGGTAGTGGAAACGGTTTTCATTATGGAGTCAGATTACATGCATGTCTGCGCATGTCAACGCTTTCCGGGGACTCCCGCGGCGTGGCGCGCCAACGCTCATCGGTACCCTGTCAACCCGTGGCATCCATCATCGACACCGTCGCGAACCTGGCGAAACGCCGTGGCCTGGTCTTCCAATCCGGCGAGATCTACGGCGGCACGAAGTCGGCGTGGGACTACGGGCCACTCGGGGTGGAGCTCAAGGAGAACATCAAGAAGCAGTGGTGGCGGTCCGTGGTCACCGGTCGCGACGATGTCGTCGGCCTGGACAGCGCGATCATCCTGCCGCGCCAGGTGTGGGTGGCCTCCGGCCACGTCGCGGTGTTCAACGACCCGCTGGTGGAATGCCTGAACTGCCATAAGCGGCACCGGCAGGACCACCTGCAGGAGGCGTACGCGGCCAAGAAGAATCTCGATGACCCCGATGCGGTCCCGATGACGGAGATCGTCTGCCCGGACTGCGGCACCAAGGGGCAGTGGACCGAGCCGCGTGACTTCAACATGATGCTCAAGACCTACCTCGGCCCCATCGAGTCCGAGGAGGGGCTGCACTACCTGCGGCCCGAAACCGCGCAGGGCATCTTCGTCAACTTCGCCAACGTGGTGACCACCGCACGCAAGAAGCCGCCGTTCGGCATCGGCCAGATCGGCAAGAGCTTCCGCAACGAGATCACCCCGGGCAATTTCATCTTCCGGACCCGTGAGTTCGAGCAGATGGAGATGGAGTTCTTCGTCGAGCCGTCCACCGCGCCGGAGTGGCACAAGTACTGGATCGAGACCCGGCTGAAGTGGTACACCGACCTGGGTATCGCTCCGGAGAATCTGCGGCTCTACGAGCACCCGCTGGAGAAGCTGTCGCACTACAGCGCCGGCACCACCGATATCGAGTACAAGTTCGGCTTCGCCGGCAGCCCGTGGGGTGAGCTGGAAGGTATCGCCAACCGCACCAACCACGACTTGTCCAGCCACGCAAAGGCATCCGGTGTCGATCTGTCGTACTACGACCAGGGCACCGACACCCGCTACGTGCCCTACGTGATCGAACCGGCAGCCGGCCTGACCCGTTCGCTGATGGCGTTCCTGGTCGACGCGTATCACGAGGATGAGGCCCCCAATGCCAAGGGCGGGGTGGACAAGCGCACCGTGCTCAAGCTCGATCCGCGGCTGGCCCCGGTCAAGGCGGCCGTACTTCCGTTGTCGCGCAACGCCGATCTGTCGCCGAAGGCCCGCGACCTGGCAGCCGAACTGCGGCAGTCCTGGAACATCGAGTTCGACGACGCGGGTGCGATCGGCCGGCGCTACCGCCGTCAGGACGAGATCGGCACGCCGTTCTGCATCACGCTGGACTTCGACTCACTGGAGGATCAGGCCGTCACCATCCGCGAGCGCGACGCCATGACGCAGGAGCGGGTGGCCATCTCGGAGGTGTCGAACTACCTGGCGGTCCGGCTCAAGGGCGCCTAGCGCCTCGGTTCGGAATTGCTGCTCCAGAGGCACTCCCGGCTCGCCTAGCATGGTGAGGCACTGGAGTGAAGGGGGCGATGATCAGCGTTCTGGGGGCATTTCTTACGACGTGGGATGACGCCCGCGCGACACTCGGCGCCGGAACACCGGTGGACGGATCCCGGTTCGACATGGGTGGCCGGCTCGACGAGTTGCACCGCACGGTCGCGGCGGCGACGCCCGGGTCCGCGTGGACGGGTTCGTCGGCAGAGGCGTACACCGACCGCAACCACCAACTGGCCGCCACCTTGGCCCGGCTCGCCGAACTCGATCGGCGTCTCGGCGCCGAGGTCGATCGGTCCGCCCAGGTGGTGGCCGCCGGTCGCCGGGACCTGGATGCGGTCAAGCAGTGGGTGCTCAGTGCCGCTGCCAGCGTGCCGCCGAACGCCGCGGGTGAGCGCGCCCTGATGCCGGTGGTGTCCAAAGGCGTCGCCGACGTCGCCGATATCGTGCAGCGGTCGAACAGCGATATGAGCGGTATCGCCACGCGGATCCGCGATATCGGCAACGGCTATCAGGCGCTCACCGGTCGCGAGGGCGGGTGAAGGTGGCTGACCGGTCACGATTGCCAGTGATTCTGGCGGCCTTGTTGATGATGCTGGGTGCGTTGTCGGCATGCGCGACGCATGACGCGATTCGCGACGGAGGAGATCAGAAGATGCCTGTTCCGGCAGAGACGGCCGCGAAATTCGGTGAGGTGACGTTGCCGCAAGGCGTACAGGTGCTGGGCACCGACACCGATTCAGGCCGAGACACCCGCTACCGGTTGGCGTTACAGATGACCGACACGCAGCTGCGTGAATTCCTCCCGCAGTTCCCCGAGACACCCGAGAAGTCCGAGATCCCGAAATCCACGCCGGTGATCGCCGGGCCGGCGCTGAGTTCGGCACCTGATCCGCTCTACGCCCAAGATCAGATCATCACCACCGATCACGGCACGGTCACCCGGGAGGTCATCGTCGACCAGCGGGCGCCCGACGAGGTGTACGTGCACCTCTCGCTTTACACCACCTGATCGCGCAGCGCCGCAGGCACATCCCCGCCGAGCAGATCGACGAGTGTCGCCAGCAGGCCGTCGAGTTCGACACCCACCGCGGTGATCGCCGCGTTCCCGTAACTGCCGAACAGCAGGCTGGGCTGGTCGACGGCCAGCACGGTGCTCTCGGGCCCGGCGTAGAGCAGCGTGCGCAGGGGCGCGTGCAGCATGACGCCGGGATCGTGGCGATACATCCGTTCGGCGATGGTGTGATTGCCCATCAGGTATTCGGTGGCACGCCCTGTCGATCCGGACGCGGTCATGGTGGGCGTCACGTCGATCTGTGCATATCGCAGGAAGCCGTGCGGCGCCTGGGATTTCGCTTCGGCGACCACCTCGTCCCAGGTGCCCGCCCGTGCGAAGCGCTCGTGGTCGATCACCGGGACCAGGGTCTCGTAGTGCGTGCGGGCGTCCGCGTAGCTGCCCGGCAGGCTGATCAGCAGGCGCCGGTTCAGGTACTCGACGGAGGTGCTCACCGGTCGGCCCCCGCGATGTCCAGTACCACGCGGAAGCGGGCCTGGCCGGACATCATTCGCTCGTAGGCCTGTGGGGCTTGTTCGAACGGCATGACCTCGATCATCGGGGCGATATCGTTGGCGACGCTGAATGCCAGGTTGTCCTCGTTCTCGATGGCGGAGCCGGTGAGGCTGCCGACCACATGGCGTCCACCGAAGATCAGGTCGGCGGTGTTCACCGCGATCGGGTCGGGTGCGGCGCCCACCACGACGAGTTGCCCACGTGGCCGCAAACCACTGACCAGCGGCCCCATCGATGCGCCGCTGGCCGCGGTGGCGATGATGGCGGCGGCCCCGCCGAGGGCGGTCAGTGCCGCACCGGGATCCTCGGCGGCGCTGTCGATGTAGAAGTCGGCGCCCAGTGTCTTTGCCAGGTCCGCTTTTTCGGGGCCACGGGCGATCGCGGCCACCCGGTAGCCGAGTTTGTGGGCATATTGCACGCCCAGATGACCCAGGCCGCCGATGCCTTGAACTCCAACCAGGGCGCCGGGTGCGGCGGACGTGGACCGCAAGGCGTTGAAGGTCGTCAGGCCGGCGCACAGCAGGGGAGCGGCGAGGTGGGCGTCGATCCCGTCGGGGATGCGTACCAGTCCGGTGGCGCGGGCATGGACCACCTCGGCATAGCCGCCGTCGGCGCTGGTCCCGGGTGTCGGCTGATCGAGACAGTTGACGAAATCGCCACGGCGGCAGAACTCGCATTCGTTGCATTGCCCGCCGAGGAAGCCGATGCCGACCCGGTCGCCGGGGGCCCAGGCATGTACCCCGTCGCCGACGGCGTCCACCACACCGACGATCTCGTGGCCGGGCACCACCGGCTGCTGCGGGTCGGGTCGTTGTCCCTCGACGGCCAGCACGTCGCTGTGGCAGACCCCGCAGCTGAGCACCCGAACCCGGACCTCGCCGGCGGCGGGTTCGACCACCTCGCGCTCGACGAGTGCGAACTCGCGTTGCCCGGTGACTTGGAAGGCTTTGTAGGTAGCCATGTTTCGGATTCTTCCTAGGCGGCGGGGAAGAGGGGAGCGTGCACCTGGCGGGTCAGGTCGTCGGCGAGCACTTCCGGCGCGCCGGCGACGATACCGTCGACGATCTGCCGGGCCACATCGGCCGGGTCGTTCTTCGGCACATCGAGATCTGCCGTCATATCGGTGTCGGTATAAGCCAGGTAGGCGCCGATGACGGTGGTGCCTTGCTGCTGCAGCTCCAGTCGCAGCGAGTTCGTTGCCGACCACAGCGCCGCCTTGGAGACGCCGTAGGAGCCGTAACCGGGCAGCCAGGACAGCACGGAGGCGATGTTGACGATGGTGGCCTGACGGCCGGCGAGCAGGGGGGCGAAAGCTTGGGTGACCCGCAGTGCGCCATAGAGATTGGTGTCCAGCACGGAACGGACGTCGTCGAGATCGTCCTGCAGCAGCGACGTGCCCCCGAGTACGCCGGCGTTGTTGACCACGATGGTGGCGTCGGCGGCGGTGTGCGCCAGCTGGGCGACCGACTCGGCGTCGGTGACATCGGCCTGGATCACCACCACGCGCGGATCGTCGGACGTGCCCGGGCGCCGGCTGGTCGAGTACACCTTGGCTGCCCCGGCCTCCAACAGGGCGGCGACGATCGCCTTGCCCAAGCCTTGTTGCCCGCCGGTCACCAGAGCGGTTGCGCCGGCTACCTGAGTTCCTGTCATGGTCTTCTCCTTCGCTTGTGCCCTCGTCAACGTAGCAGTGCTGAGTTGGAATTTCCAACCTAGGTAGAATGTGACGATGCGCACCGATTCGTGGATCGACAATCCCTGCCCGATCGCCCGCACCATGGCCGTCCTGGGACAGCGGTGGGCGGTGCTGATCATCCGTGAGGCGCTGCTGGGCCGGTCACGATTCTCCGAGTTCAAGGAGCGGCTCGGGATCGCCTCGGATGTCCTCAGCACCCGGTTGTCCGAGCTGGTCGACGCCGGAATCCTCCAGGTGGTCGACTATCAGGAACCGGGCGACCGCACCCGCAGCCGATATCTGCTCACCGAGGCCGGGCATGATCTGATCCCCGTCCTGGCCGCCATCGGCCAGTGGGGTCACCGTCATCTGGCCCGCGAGCACAGCAGCGCGTACCGGTTCGTCGAAGCCGAGACCGGCGAATCCGTGGCCATCGGCTTCCGCCGCCGCGACGGGAGCAAGGTGCCCACCGGCGCGGTGTCGCTGGTGGCGCCCGGCGCTTAGAAGCGGCCGCCGCCCCCGCCGAACGAACCGCCCGAGCTGCCGGACCCGCCGAACGACGTCGAGCTCCAGCCCCCGCCGACGCTGCCGCCGATCCCGCCGCGCAGGGCCCCGGACAGGATGTTGCCGATGATGATGCCGCCCAGTACGGCACCGGAATTCGAGCTGCCGCCGCCGTATCCGCTGTAGTGCCGCTGCGCGGCGGCGACATCCTGGTTGGCCAGCGACTGGGCCTGCCCGGCCAGCGACGCCGCGCCGTTGGCGTATTGGATGGCCACCGAAAGACTCCCGGCGATGTTCTCGGCCTGCTTGTCCTGGGCGGCCTGCAGCTGGCGCACCGCCTCGGCGAGTTTGGTGCGCGCCTCGGGGCCGATGCTGCCGCGGCGGGTGTCGATGAAATCCGAGACACCGCGGACCCGCGACTGCGCACTGAACAGGGCTTGGTCGTAGGCGCGGCGCAACCGTTCGGCCGTTTCGCGTTCCTCGGTCACCGCGTCCAGCAGCCGGTCCAGGTCGGCGTCGGCGGCACTGAGATCGGTGAAGGCACCCAGCGGGTCGGTGCTGCCCGTGCCCTGTGCGGCCGCCACCGCCTTTACGGCGGCGTCGCGTGCAGCGCTCAGGGCGGCGGCCTGGCTCAGATTGCCTTGGGCCAGCTGGGTACCGGCGGCGTTGATGCCGTTCTGGATATCGGCGATCGCGGCGGGCAGTGCCGCGGTGGCCCGGTTGATATCGGTGGCGGCGCTGTCGACGGCGTCGAGCAGCGTGCGTGCCTGGCCCAGTGCGGACTCGGCGGCCCGTATCGAATCCACCAGCCCGGCCTGGCTACCCACCGGCCGCGCCACCAGACTGCGTGCGTTGGTGATGTTCTGGTCGGCGAAAGCCACCCGCTGCTTGGCGGTTTCGACATTGCCGGCGACCGAGGTCAGGGCGGCATCGGCGAACTGCTGGTGCAGGCCGGCCAGGGTCTGCTCCGACGGCGCGAGGCGCGCGGTGAGGTCGACCACCTGCTGGGTCAGGGCGTCCAGCCGTTCGGGTGCGTTGATCACCAGATCACGCAGCGCAGCGAAGGCTTCGCGCTGGGTTTCCAGTTCGCGGTCGGCCTTCGCGGCGGCCACCACCACCCGGGTCAGCAGATCGCGGCGCTGCGCGGGCGTCTCGGGCACCGTGTCGTCGAGGATCTGGCGGACGTTGAAGGCCTGCGCCAGCGTCGTTTTCGCCGCTTCGACCGCGGTGACGAACGGGGTGGTGTCCTTCTCGCCGAACTCCTCGATTGCCAGCGTCAGTTCGTTGTCGCTGGTGCGTACTGCGTTGTCGACTTCCACAACGATCGAGCGGGACAGGTCGTCCAGAGTGTCCAGCGGCATGGCGGCCAGGGCATTCGGATCGGTCGGGTCGGCGCGCTGGGCGGCCGCCAGATCCGCCGCGCGGCGCTTGCGCCGACGGTGTCGTTGCCACAGCACCAGGATCACCACCGCCAATGCGATCACCGCGAGGATGGCCAGCAGGCCCACCCAGTTCATCTCCGTGTTCGAGGAGGAAGACGGAGCTGCGGAGGCGTTCGTGTCGAGCCCCTCGGCCGCGCTGACGGCCGCCTGGGCCCAGTCGCCGCCACGCAGCGCGGGCTCGATCTTGTTGCGCCGCAAACTGTTCGCCTCGGCGTTGCTGGCGGCCACACCGCCGGCCAGGAACGCATACGCCCGGTCGGTGGTGGCGACCGCCAGCAGTGCGTCGTAGGTGCCCAGGTCGCTGGCGGCCAGGGTGGCCCGGGCCCACGGCTCGGCGTCCTGGCCGGAGAAGGTGTCCACGTACACCACCCACAGCCGGACATGCCGGTCGGCGTAGAGCTTGTCGACGGCCTGGGTCACCCGATCGAGGTCCTGGCCGCTGAGCGCGTTCGCCTTGTCCACGATTTGGGTGGACAGCCGGAACGGCGGCTCGGCTCCCGCATGTGGAGCCACCAGCAGGCTGACGGACAACACCGCGAAGATCACGCTGAACAGGCGGGGGAGGCGCATGTCCGCAAATCTAGCTGGCAGACTGTCCGTTAGTGGGCACCGCGACCGATACCTATACCGACCTCGACAGGCAGCGCCTGGTGATCGAGGCACCCAAGGCTGCCGCGCTGCCCGGAACCGGCTCCGAACACCGCACCGACTTCGCCCGGGACCGGGCCCGGGTGCTGCACTGCGCCGCGCTGCGCCGCCTGGCCGACAAGACCCAGGTGGTCGGACCGCGGCAGGGCGACACCCCGCGCACCCGGCTGACCCATTCGCTGGAGGTCGCGCAGATCGGCCGCGGGATGGCCGTCGGACTGGGCTGCGACCCCGACCTGGTGGACCTGGCCGGGCTGGCTCATGACATCGGCCACCCGCCTTACGGGCACAACGGCGAGCGGGCACTCAACGAGATCGCCAAGGCGTTCGGAGGGTTCGAGGGCAATGCCCAGAACTTCCGCATCCTCACTCGGCTGGAGCCCAAAATTCTTGACGCGGGCGGCCATTCCGCGGGTTTGAACCTGACCCGCGCCGCACTGGACGCGGTGATGAAATACCCGTGGTACCGCGCCGGCGGGCGGAAGAAGTTCGGTTTCTACGATGACGATGCCGAGGCCGCGACCTGGATGCGTGCCGGCGCGCCCGCCGAACGGACCTGCCTGGAGGCCCAGGTGATGGACTGGGCCGACGATGTCGCCTACTCCGTGCACGACGTCGAAGACGGGGTCATCTCGGGCCGCATCGACCTTCGTGTGCTCGCCGACGACGACGCGGCCGACGCGCTGGCCCGCCTGGGGGCCGACGCCTTCCCGACGGTGACCCACGACGACCTGCTGGCCGCCGCGCAGCGGCTCTCGGAGATGCCGGTGGTGGCCGCGGTGGGCAAGTTCGACGGCACCTTGGCGGCGTCGGTCGGGCTCAAGAACATGACCAGTGAGCTGGTGGGAAGGTTCGCCAACGCGGCGATCAGCGAAACCCGGTCAATAGCCGGTGACGGCCCGCTGCGCCGCTATGACACCGATCTCGCGGTGCCGGCGCTGGTGCGCGCCGAGGTCGCGGTGCTCAAGATGCTGGCCCTGCAGTTCATCATGTCCGATCACCGGCATCTGCAGGTCCAGGCCGACCAGCGCACCCTGGTCGAAGAGGTCGCGCTGGTGTTGTGGGCGCAGGCACCCAGCAGCCTGGACCCGCAGTTCGCGCCCGAGTTCGCCGCCGCCGCCGACGACGGGGCACGGCTGCGGGTGGTGATCGACCAGATCGCGTCCTACACCGAGAGTCGGCTGGAGCGAGTGCACGAGGCACGTTCGCCCCGCCCTCTAGACTGACGCGATGGCTGGTCCGGTGGGCAGGAGCGAAGCGACCCGGGGTAAAGGTGCGCGCATCCCCGATCGCGATATCGCCGCCATCCGCGAACGCGTGCGCATCGAGGAGATCGTCGGCGACTATGTCCAGTTGCGCCGCGCCGGGGTGGATTCGCTCAAGGGGTTGTGCCCCTTTCACGACGAGAAGTCACCGTCGTTTCATGTGCGCCCCAACCACGGCCACTTCCACTGCTTCGGCTGCGGTGAGGGCGGCGACGTCTACGCCTTCCTGCAGAAGATCGAGCATGTCAGCTTCGTCGAGGCGGTCGAACTCCTCGCCGACAAGGTCGGCTACACCGTCACCTACACCGGTTCGTCGACCACCAATGTGCAGCGCGACCGGGGCAGCCGCAGCAGGCTGATCGCCGCCAACGCCGCCGCGCAGGAGTTCTACGCCGAGGCGCTGCAGTCCGCGGAAGCCGAACCTGCCCGCCGGTATCTGATCGAGCGCAACTTCGATGCCGACGCGGCCAAGCGGTTCGGCTGCGGTTTCGCGCCGTCGGGCTGGGACACCTTGACAAAGCACTTGCTGCGCAAGGGATTCGAATTCAAGGAGCTGGAAGCGGCCGGGCTGTCTCGCGAGGGCCGGCGCGGTCCGATGGACCGTTTTCACCGGCGGTTGTTGTGGCCTATCCGGGTGTCGTCGGGGGAGACCATCGGCTTCGGTGCGCGCCGGCTGTTCGATGACGACCACATCGAAGCCAAGTACGTCAACACCTCCGAGACGGTGCTGTACAAGAAGTCGAATGTCTTGTTCGGGCTGGATCTGGCCAAGCGGGATATCGCCAAGGGGCACCAGGCCGTCGTGGTCGAGGGCTACACCGACGTGATGGCGATGCATTTGGCCGGGGTAACCACCGCGGTGGCCGCATGTGGCACCGCCTTCGGCGACGACCACCTGTCCATGTTGCGCCGACTCATGATGGACGACAACTTCTTTCGCGGTGAGCTCATCTACGTCTTCGACGGCGACGCGGCCGGCCGGGCCGCCGCGGTGAAGGCGTTCGAGGGGGAACAGAACCTGGCCGGCCAGTCGTTCGTGGCGGTGGCCGCCGACGGGATGGATCCGTGCGATCTGCGGCTGCGCTCCGGTGACGGGGCGTTGCGCGACCTGGTGGCCCGCCGGGCCCCACTGTTCGAATTCGCCATCCGCACCGCGCTCGGCGACCACAATCTCGACAGCGCCGAGGGCCGGGTGGCGGCGCTGCGGCGCTGCGTGCCGATGGTGGCCGGGATCAAGGACCCCACCCTGCGCGACGAGTACGCCCGCCAGCTGGCCGGCTGGGTGGGCTGGGACAACGTCGCCCAGGTGCTCTCCCGGGTGCGCGAGGAGGCCGGGCGCAAGGGATCCGCCAAGGGGCGCGACGCCGGCCGGTCGCGGGGGTCCGCCGAACCGGTCCGACAGCGGCCCATGGTCACGGTCACCCGTCCCGATCCACGGGATCCGACCCTGCGCCCGCAGCGGGAGGCGCTCAAGGCGGCGCTGCAGTATCCGGGGCTGGCCGGTCCCGTCTTCGACACCCTCACCGCGGAGAGCTTCACCCATCCCGGCTATGCCGCCGTGCGCAAGGCCATCGCGGACGCGGGCGGCATGTCGGCCGGCTTGTCCGGCGCCCAGTGGATCGAGACGGTGCGCGATCTGCAGGATTCCCCCGAGGGCGCGAACCTGGTGAATGAGCTCGGTGTGGAGGCCATCCGGTTCGAGGACGACGAGAAGTTGGTCCGCTACGTCTCCGGGGTGCTCGCCCGCCTGCAGGAGGTGTCGGTGGGACGGCAGATCGCCGAGGTCAAGTCCAAGCTGCAGCGGATGTCGCCGGTGGAGCACAGCGACGAATACCACGCGTTGTTCGGTGACCTGGTGGCCATGGAGACGTATCGCCGCAGCCTGTTGGAGCAGGCCAGCGGTGACGACATGACTGCGTGAACAGACGTCGCACGCTATGGTGAGTCGACCGATGAAGCCACGAGAAAGGCACCCCGGTGAACACTTCAGCTAGGCGTGTGGTCCTGGTGGGCGCGTTTGCGGTGGCCGCCGCCGCGGCACCGCTGGTGGCATTCTCGGCCGCCGGATCCCAGAGCTCGGTGCAGGCCCAGCCTGCATGCCTGGCGTGGTTCGGGAACAAAGAGGACGGCAAGTGCCTGTCCTACTCGAACTCCGGTGGCAGCGGCGGGGGCCTCGGTTTCGGCAGCCCGGGCATCTCCGTGGGCAGCAACGGCATCAATTCCGGCCCGCTGCTCCCGGGTCAGACCTGGAACGTCCCGATGGGCTAACGCCTCTCGGCGGTCTCGTCTTCGAGAGGTTCCAGCACGGTGGTCTCCGCATCGATCGCCGTCAGCTTCACCAACGCCGGATCGGGGGATACCCGGTCGGCCAGTTTTCGCCGCCCGGCGTCCAGCACGGCCTTGGTGGCCGGATTCTCGGTGACGGCCCGGTAGGTGCCGGCGATCTGTTCGTAGCGGCGTCGACCAGCCTTGGCACCCAGTACGTAGCCGACCCCCAACACGAACACGATCCGGAACACGCGCACTCCCTCCCCGGGTCACAGCAGAACGCTCACCATCCTGCCTCACGCAGCTGAGAGTTGGTCGACGGGCGTGCGGAAACGGCTCTGACATGGCGATTCGGGTCGCACGGCCCATATGCGCTAGAGTCTGTCTTCGGTTCATTCCCCTGTAGCTCAATTGGCAGAGCTTCCGACTGTTAATCGGACGGTTGATGGTTCGAGTCCATCCGGGGGAGCCAGCAAGGCCAGCGCGAATGCGCTGGCCTTCGTGCTTTGTAGGGGTGGTCGACCGGCCTACACCAGCCGGCCCGCAGCCTTGGACGCTGCCGTGGCGACCAAGCCGTTGAGCGGGTAGAGGGCATGGGCCAGCGACGAGAGGAACGATCCCGGCGAGCCGTCGCAGATGCTGTCCCCGGGTGCGCACAGATCCAGTGACTTACCGTTGTACAGCGGTGAGATGTTCGCGGGCGGGGCCCCGAACCCGCCCAGCAGCTCGGCCGTCGGCTTACCGAACAGCACGATCCCGGCGACGTGGTTGTGCACCTCGGCGGGGATGTCCGCGGTGGTGGCATAGGCGGCCACGGCGGCGCCCTGCGAGTATCCGCCGAGCAGGAGCTTGGTGTTCGGGCAGTTCGCGGCCATCGCCTGAAGATGTGAGGTGGTGTCGTGGACACCGTCGAACATCGTGGACGGGAAGACCGCTTTATTGCCGAAATCGCCGGTGGCCGCATAGTTCACCGGGTAGACGCCGATGGATTTGCCCGGGAGTTGACCGCGCAACGTATCGATGAACGCCTGGCCCACGGTGCCGACACCAGGCGGCTCATCGCTGCCGCGGGCGAACACCACCTCGGCATCGGGGCACGGGTCCGCGGAGGCGATCGGGGCGGCACCGGTTGCCAGCGTCGCAGCGCCCACCGTGCCGACAACGACCAACGGGCCGACCAACCGGCGTAAATGACGAAAACCCATGTGGCCGATGCTACTCGCAGCGTTCGCTGCGCAGACCGGCGCGACAGGTGCCCCGCGGCGACCGGGGGAGCATCTCAGCGCTCCGTAAGCTCGTACTCATGCGGCTCTCGCGGATGATCCCGCTCGTCACCACGGTCACGCTCGTCGCCGCGTCCTGCGGCTGGAGCCCGCCGAACTCCGGCTCCACCACGTCGAGCGACTGCAAGCCCGAGGACACCCCGACCGCGGAGACGGTGGCCGCCGCGGTGCAGAAACTCGGAGATCGCTGGCATGAGACCTCGCACGGGCACACCGGCGACTGCCGGCTGCACTGGGTGGTCGTCGGCACGGGTGACAAGGCCCTGGACGCGGCCGTGCAGGTGCTGTTCTTCGACCGCAACTCGCCGCTGGGCCCGCCCACCCCGCGCCCGCGCCCGTACACGACGGTCGTACCGCTGGGGGACAAGATCGCGACGGTGCAGTATCAGTGGCTCCAGGGCGCCGACAAACCGTGCTGCCCGACCGGGATCGCCCAGGTCCGCTTCCAGATCGGCGACGACGGCAAGCTCAAGGCGCTGGATCCCATCCCGAACCCCTAGCGCGCCGAGATTGCCGTTATCGGGCGCCGCACTCGAACTTCTGCGCAATAACCGCAATCTCGCGTCAGCCGCGGTGGCTCTTCTGCTGGTACAGCTCGATCAGCCCCGCCTCGACGCGACGCAGCGGCTCGTCGGACTTGGTGGCCTGGCACATGATGATCGCGCCCTCGACGGCGGCGACGGTCATCGTCGCCAGCTGCGCGGCATCCGCGGGTGACAGGTCGGCCTCTTGCAGATGGCCGGTGAGGCGTCGCTCCCAGTCGGTGAACACCTCGCCGGCGGTATCGGCGGCCACGGAAGCCTCCGAGCGGCCGAGGGCGGCGGCCACGATCGGGCAGCCCGCGGTGAAATCGGTCGCCCGCAGCGCGTCGGTCCAGCCGGCGATGAAGCGCTGGATCACCACCACCGGATCGCCGTCGCGGGCCAACCGGTCGATCGCGGCACCGGTCACCTTGCCCGCCACCGCGGTGGCGTCGGCGATGAGTTCGGCCTTGCCGCCGGGGAAATTCAGGTACAGCGAGCGCCGGGCCGTCCCGCTCAGTTCCAGCAGCAGCGCAAGCCCGGTACCTGCGACGCCGTTGCGCCGGATGAGGTCGACGGCACTGGAGATGAGCCGATCCCGTGCCTGCATGCGCGTTTTTCCTACCTGAGGGTGATTGCGGTGTACCGATCAGTCTACTAACGTCTGTCGCCACGCGTAGACCGTTTGGTCTACATGGGGTGCGCGAGGGGGACGAAGTGGCTCATGGGGAGAGCAGGGTGTTCGGCCGGTTCAGCCGGTTCTGTGCGCGTTACGCGTGGTGGGTCATCGGGTTCTGGGTGGTTCTGGTCGGCGCGCTGAACCTCGCCATCCCGCAGCTGGAACGCACCGTCGCCGAACATTCGGCTCCGTTCATCCCCGGCAATATCGAAGCGGCGCAAACACTTCGGCACATGTCCAAGGAATTCGGCGTGCCGGCCTCGTCGGCCATCGGCAGCGTGCTGCTGGTCAACGAGAGCGGTATCGGCGCCGCGGACGAGCAGGTCTACCGCGACCTGGTGGCCGCGCTGCGGGCCGATACCGACGACGTGGCCTACGTCTTGGACGGCTACAGCAGCGACACCTTGCGCAGCATCGCGCTGAGCCCGGACGGTAAGGCGATCAACCTGGTGGTCGCCGGCACCGGAGACGTCGGATCGACCAAGGCGCATCAGAACACCGTGAATATCCGCAACACCATCGACGCCCTGGCCAAGCCGGCGGGTCTGCAGATGTACTACACCGGGCCGTCGCCCACCTTGGCCGATCTGTTCAGTGCCATGGACTTCTCGCTGCTGATCATCACCGCGGTCTCGGTGCTGCTGATCACCCTGGTCCTGCTGGCGGTGTACCGCTCGATGGTCACCGCGCTCATCCCGCTGCTCACCATCGGCATCGGCCTCGGTGTGGCACGGCCGGTGGTGTCGCTGCTGGGCGGCGCCGGCGTGCTGACCGTCTCCAACTTCACCATCGCGCTGATGACCGCGATGTTGCTCGGCGCGGCCACCGATTACGCGATCTTCATCCTGGCGGGCTACCACGAAGGCAGACGCAACGGGCTGGCCGTGCCGGACGCGTTGGGGCAAGCCGGGCAGAAGGTCTCCGGCATCCTGATCGCCTCCATGCTCACCATCGCCGCGGCCGCGACCGCGATGGCCTTCACCCAGCTCGGCATGTTCCGGGCCGCGGGGCCGCCGATCGCCATCGCGATCGTGATCGCGCTGGCCATCTCGATGACGCTGCCGTATGCGCTGCTGTCCCTCCTGGGCCGCCAGGGTTTCGCCGAACCGCGGCCGATCAACGAGCGCCGGTGGCGACGGATCGGCACGACGATGATCCGGCGTTCGGGCGCGCTGTCCGCGGCCTCGCTGGTGTTGCTGCTTGCCGCCGCCTCGGTGCTGCTCACCTTCCGGGTGAACTTCGACGAGAACGCCATGCAACTCGACCGCACCGAGAGCGCCACGGGCTACGAGAAGGCTTATGCCCATTGGGGAGTCAACGAGGTGGCGCCCGAATACCTGATCGTCTCGGCCGACCACGACATGCGCAACACCAACGATCTGGCAGCGCTGGACCGGGTCGCCGCGCGCATCGCCGGGATGCCGCAGGTGGCGTATGTCCGTGCCATGACGCGACCGACAGGCCGCCAGCTGGAGCAGACGACGGTGGGTTATCAGGCCGGTATCGTCGCCCACCGGCTCGGCGACGCCAGGGACCGGATCGGCACGGCGACCCCCGACCTGCAGCGGCTGGCCGCGGGCACCGCGACCCTTCGCGACGGCGCCGCCAGTGCCGATGCGCAGCTCCCGCAACTGGTTTCGGGGATCAAGTCCGTCACCGCGCTGGCGCACCAGGTGCTCGGCGGATATCAGGAGGCCGACTCCGCGCTGCGCACCGTCACCGACGGCCGGGTCGACGTGCCCGCGGCGCTGGCCGATCTGAACGCCTCGGTGGGCCTGCTCGACGTGGCCCTGCAGGCGATCCCGGACACAGCCCAGATCGCCGACAGTGGCCGGGTGGTCAGTTCGGCACTGGGCGCGGCGCTGACCCCGCAGCCCGGACCGGACTGTCTGCTCAACCCGGTGTGCATGCGGGCCCGGTCCAGTCTCGCCGATCTGGATGCCGTGTCCGACGGTGCCGTCACCCGCACGCTGCGTCAGGCGCAGCTGTTGGCCGCGGTACCGCAGGTGACCGTCGACAAGGTGCGCGCCGCCCAACCGGGCATCAAGAACGCCCTGGCCCGGCTGCAGGCCATGGTGGCCATGGTGCCCGGCGGTTCCCCCGAGCGGGCCAATGCCCAGCTCGCCGAACTGGTCCGCGGTGCGGATCGTCTCGACGAGGGCATGAGCCGGTTGGCCGCCGGTCTGAATCAGGTGAAGGGGGGTGTCGACCAGGTGGTGGGGCTGACCGGTCAGCTCACCGACGGACTCACCCAGGCCTCGGACTATCTGGCCGCGCTGGCCGCGCACACCTCAGCCGGGGCCGGGACCGGGTTCTATCTACCCGCACAAGGCTTCGCCGACAAGGCATTCCAGGAGGGCCAGCGCCTGTTGTTCGCGCCCGACGGCCGGACCGCGCGGATGCTCGTGGTGTGGCGGATCAACCCCTACAGTGACGCGGCGCTGAACGCCACCCGTGAACTGAGCCCGGCGGCGACCGAAGCCGCAGCCGGGACGTCACTGCAGGGCGCGCATTTCGCCACCACCGGGTTGGCCTCGTTGTCGGCGGATATGCGTGACCAGGTGTGGCGGGACTTCGCCGTCTACGGCGTGGTCGCCATCCTGGGGGTGCTGCTGGTTCTGATGGTGTTGTTGCGCAGTATCGCCGCACCGGTGTTCATGGTCGCCGTCGTGGTGCTGTCGTTCGGTGCGGCCTCGGGCATCAGCGTGCTGGTGTGGCAGCACCTGATCGGGGTGGACGTCGACTGGTCGGTGTTCCCGGTGTCGTTCATGGCGTTGATCGCCGTCGGCGCCGACTACAGCATGCTCTTCGCCGCGCGCATCCGCGAGGAGTCCGGTGACGGCATGGTCCGCGGCATCATGCGCAGCTTCGGCAGCACCGGCAGCGTCATCACCACCGCCGGAATCGTCTTCGCGCTCACCATGTTCGCGTTGATGAGCGGCCGGGTGATCAACCTGCTGCAGATCGGGTTCACCGTGGGCGTCGGTCTGCTCATCGATATCACCCTGGTGCGCACGATCATGGTGCCGGCCGCGATGTCCTTGATCGGCGACCGTATCTGGTGGCCGAGCAAACCCCGGCGGGGGTGACGCCCGGGCTGGTCAGCACTACGCGGGCTCGATGGTGCCGGAGCTGACGGCGTCCTTCGCCTGATGCTCGTCGGCGTCCGGGATGTTCTCCGGATGCAGCATCTCGGCGTACCGCAGCTGCTCGGGAATCCCGAAACCGTCCACCAGCAATTCGGCATGTGGGCGCAGTTTGCGGCAGCGGTCGTTGATGGCGCGGGTGACGGCCTTGGCGCGTTCGGTGGACAGGAAGCGGTGCTCGACGAACCACGCCTTGTCGTCCTCGATGATGCTCAGGGCGTAGAGGTCGCAGACCAGGTTGAGGATCTCGCGTGCGTCGTCATCCTCGCAGGCGTCGACGCCGGCGACGAAGGCCTCCAGTACGACCCGGTCGATATGCGCGGTGGCGGCGTGCAGCACGTGATCCTGCACCGAGTTGAACGCCTCGAACGCGCTCATCTCCTTGGCCTTGCCCTGCAGCCGGCGCGCGACAGTGGACAGGGTGTACTCCTCGCGGTCCTCGAACATCTTGACCTGGGTGCCGCGGTTGAAGAGGCTGCCCTCCTCCTCGTTGTCCTGCCGGGTGTCGAGGATGGTCTGCATGATGGTCTCGGCCGCGGTGCGCTTGAGCACCCGCTCGCCGGCGAAGTTGGCGGCGAAGCGCACCCATTCCACCGGGCTCATACCCTTGATGTCGTCGGCGTAGGCGGTCAGCAGCTCCTTGGCCACCAGCTGGGTGAGCACGTGGTTGTCACCCTCGAACGTGGTGAACACGTCGATGTCACCGCGCAGCGCGATCAACCGGTTCTCGGCCAGGTAGCCCGCGCCGCCGCAGGCTTCGCGCGCCTCCTGGATCGCCCGGCTGGCGTGCCAGGTGTTCGCGGCCTTCAGCCCCGCCGCCCGCGCTTCGACCTCGCGCTGGTCCTCGGCGTCGGGAAAGTCCGAGGACTGGATTTCGTGCAGCTTGGCCACCAGCTCGTTCTGCGCGAACTGCAGGGCGTAGGACCGCGCGATCAGGGGAAACAGCCGGCGCTGGTGCACCAGGTAATCCATGATGAGCACTTCGTCATCGGCATCGGGTGCGCTGAACTGCTTGCGCTGCAACGCATACCGGGTCGCGATATCCAGCGCCACCCGGCCTGCCGCGGCGGCGCTGCCGCCGACGGTGACCCGGCCGCGGATCAGGGTGCCCAGCATGGTGAAGAACCGCCGCCCGGGGTTCTCGATGGGTGAGGAGTAGGTACCGTCTTCGGCGACGTCGGCGTACTTGTTGAGCAGATTCTCCCGAGGGACGCGGACATGGTCGAACTGGATGCGACCGTTGTCCACGCCGGGCAGACCGCCCTTGTAGTGACAGTCCGAGGTGGTGACACCGGGCAGATCGTTGCCCTCCTCGTCGCGCAGCGGCACCACGAAGCAGTGCACACCGTGGCCTTCACCCTGGGTGATCAACTGCGCGAAAACCGCGGCCACCCGCGCGGTTTGGGCCGCACCGCCGATGTAGTCCTTGCGGGCGCTCGGGGTGGGGGAGTCGATGACGAACTCTTTGGTCGCCGGGTCATAGGTGGCGGTGGTCTCCAGCGACTGCACATCGCTGCCGTGGCCCGTCTCGGTCATGGCGAAACAGCCGAGCAGATCCAGGCTGATGATGTCGCGGACATACGCCTTGTGATGGCGTTCGGTGCCCAGGTTCTCGATCGCGCCGCCGAACAGCCCCCACTGCACACCCGCTTTGACCATCAGCGAAAGGTCGCTCATGGCGAGCATCTCGATCCGGGTGACGGCCGCGCCGACATCTCCCGTGCCGCCGTGCTCCTTGCGGAAGCCGTCCTCCGCGGCGCCCGCGGCGGCCATGATCTTGAGCTGTTCGCCGACCTTGGTGCGGGCGATCACGGTGTTCGGGGTGTAATGCGGCTTGAAGATCTCACCGGACAGCTCGGTCCGCACGGCGTTCTTCACGTCGCGCCAGCGTCCGTCGAGGGTGTTGCGCAGATGTTCCGCGGTGGTGGTCATACCCGAACTTAGCCCGTGGAAGCGGTCCGCAAACGTGACTCTGGCAACGCCGAGGTCGAACTGTGCACGACGGCGATCACACCCACGCGGCGGCCCGCCGCGTGCAGCAACATTCGGCGCGATGTCGGCTCGTGGCGCCTGTGGTTATCTGTTGGCGTGAAGCTATTGGCGGTGGTGCTGTCGGCGCTTCTGGTGATGGCGGGTTGTGCGGCCCCGCCGGCGCCCACCTCCCAGCTGGAGTTTCTCGGCAAGGTCGAATTGGCGCACGGTCTGCTGTTCGCCGATACGACGGTGGGCGGTCTCTCCGGCATCACCTACGACGCCGGCCGCGACCAGTATTACGTGATCAGCGACGATCGGTCCGCGAAGAGCCCGGCCCGGTTCTACACCATGAGCATCGCCCTCTCGGGCAGCAATCTGGCCCGCGTCGACCTGCGGGGTACCACGCCACTGCTCAACACCGACGGTCAGCGGTTCGCGCCGAAGTCGGCCACCACCGTGCCTCCGGATCCCGAGGGAATCGCCTTCGATTCCCGCCGCCAGCAGTTGTACTGGTCCAGCGAGGGGGAGCGGATCGTGAAACCGGACACTCCGCCGGTGCTGCTCGATCCCTGGGTGCGGACGGCGGCGCTCGATGGCGCATTCCGCGGCCAGTTCGCCCTGCCCCCGGAATTGCACATGTCCGCCGCCGATATGGGGCCGCGGAAGAATCAGGCGCTGGAGGGACTCACGCTGGCGCCCGACGGGACCGCACTGTGGGCGGGTATGGAGGACCCCGGTTTCAACGACGGACCGGTGCCCACCGCCGAGCAGGGCGCGTTGACCAGGATCACCCGGCTCGATCCGGTGACGCGGCAGCCGACGGGGCAGTATGCCTACCCGCTGGATCCGGTCAGCTCGGGGGCCGGCGGCGGTAACGGGTTGTCGGATCTGGTGGCGCTCAACGCCGAGGACTTCCTGGTCATCGAGCGTGGGCACGGCACCAAGACCTCGGTGCACATCTACCGGGCGAGCATCGCCGGGGCGGACGACATTCTGGGCCGGCCGTCGTCGGCGGGGGCGGCACCCATGCGCAAGACCCTGGTGGCCGACTTGTCTGCGACGGTGCATTCGGTGGACAACGTCGAGGGAATCACCTTAGGGCCCAAGCTGTCCGACGGTCGTCAATCGGTGGTCATGGTCACCGATGACAACTTCTCGCCCGATCAGGTGACGCAGCTGCTGGCGTTCGCGCTCTGAGCGTCAGCTGTGCGACGGCGCGCGAAGTGCCGCACCTTCACCCGGGTGGGCGATGGCGAGCAGAGCGTGGGCGGGTTCGTCGTCGACCAGCAGCCAGCGGTGGGGCAGGTCGGCGGGGTGACTCACCAGATCCCCGGGTTCGAGTCGAACGGTCGGATGCCCGGAGATCTCGACGTCGAGCACACCGCTGATGAGATAGACGGCCAGTTCACCGGGAAGCTCGAACCATTCGGAGATGTACTGGCCAGGTTCGATGCGGTAGTCGATGACCTCCAACGGGTTTCCCGGCTGCATCACCAGCGCCCTGCCCGCGGCCGCGTCGGCCCGGTTGGCCACCGGAATGGATCGGCCCTCACCGGCCCGGATCACCGAGACGCGGGACGCCGGAGGCGCGGGCAGTAGCGCTCCCGGCAGGACATCGAGGGCATCCGCGAGCCGATAGGTGGTGATCATCGACGGTGCGCTGACGCCGCGCTCGATCTGGCTCAGGAAGGGTTGACTGACGCCCGAGCGGCGGGCCAGCTCGCGCATTGATAAGCCTGACTTCTCGCGCAGGCCTTTCACGGTGGCGCCGATCATGGCATTGAGCGCGCCTTCGTCAGGCTGTGTCATCCGCGGATTCCTCACATGTTCGTAACCTCAGCTGAACGTCTATGACATTCAAAATCGCCATATTGATCGCTAGCAACAATCAATATGGCGTGCGGAGAGTCGAAGCTCGATCGCACTCCCAGACCTCAGGAGTGTATCGATGGCTATCGACCTGGAACGGACTGTAACCCAGGCCGGGGTGGGTGTGATTGGTAAAGGCAGTCGTGTGATCGAGCGGCACGGCATCGACCGGATCCCGGATACCGAACGCCGGGGCACACCGCGCCAGGTCGGCCTGATGTGGAGCGGTGTCGTACTCAACGTCCAGGTGGTGGTCTACGGCGCGCTGCTGGTCACCTTCGGCCTCAATATCTGGCAATGTGTCGCCGCGATCGTGATCGGCAACCTCACCTGGATCGTCGCCGGGCTGTGCAGCCTGGCCGGGCCGGCGGCCGGAACCACCACCTTCACCGTCAATCGAGTTCCCTTCGGGCGGCTCGGCAACCGTCCGCTGGCCTTCTTCAACTGGGTCATGCAACTCGGATACGAAGTGCTCGACCTCGTGCTGATGACCCTCGCGGTGACCGCGTTGTTCGGTCTGGGCGGCATCACCCTGTCGAATTCGGCAACCGTCACGATCGTGTTGGTACTGGCGGTGATTCAGAGTGTGCTGCCGATCGTCGGGCATGCCGCGATCACCCGGGTGCTACATACGCTGATCGTCCCGTTCGGTGCGCTCTTCCTCATGCTGGCCTGGCTCACCGCCGGCAGGCTTCACCTGCAGGTCACTCCGCCCGCGGACTGGGCGGTCTTCCTCGGCGGTATCGCGCTGGCGGCCAGCGGTTCCGGTCTGGGCTGGTCACCCAACGCCGCGGACTACTCGCGGTACCTGCCCGCCGCGGTGTCCCGGCGTGGGCTGGTCGGGTGGGTGTTGGTCGGCGGTGGGGTGCCGCAATCGCTGTTGATGCTGCTCGGGGTCGCGGTCGCCAGTGTCGTCCCCTCGGCCACCGATCCGGTCGGCGGCCTGCCCACCGCGTACCCCGTCTGGTTCGTGATCCCGTACCTGGTCCTGCTCGTCGTCCAGATGATCGCGCTCAACGCGGTGGACCTCTACTCCTCCGGAGTTACACTGCAGGCCATCGGGATTCGTGTCAGCCGGTGGCAGGCGGTGGCACTCGACGGAGTCATCTGTGCCGTCGTGGGTCTGTTGGTCGTGTTGTCCGGATCGTTCATGGCCTTCGTGAGCAATTTCCTGCTCTTCATGATCGTGTGGTTGGCGCCGTGGGCCGGCGTGTTCGTCGTCGACCACCTGCTGCGCAAGGGACGCTATGACCCCGTCGTCCTCGAGGGCGGCGGACGGGCATTCGCCCCGGCGGGAGTCGCGGCGCAGGCCGCGGGCATGATCGCCGCCCTGCTGTGGATCAACACCACCGTCTTCGTCGGGCCGCTGGCGAGCGTCGCCGGTGGTGCGGACCTGAGCGCGCCGGCCGGCTTCGGCGTGGCCGCCCTGACCTACCTCTTGCTCGCCCGGCGCGACGCCACCCGTTGAAAGGAACGCATCCCATGACCATTCCCCTCATCGATCTGCAGATCTGGCGCGCCGGATCTGCATCGGAACGCGCGGCACTCGCCCGGCAAGTGGACGAGGCGCTGCAGGACTCGGGCTTCCTGATGCTCGCCGGCCACGGAGTGAGTGCCGTTCTGCGCGAGAACATCCGGTCGGCAGCGCGCCGCTTCTTCGCCCTTCCTCAGGACGTCAAGGCCCGGTACGCCACCGCGGTAGGGGGTCGTGGCTGGGTGGGGCCGGGCCGGGAGGCCAACGGGTTCTACGGCGAGGATGTCGACGGTACCCGGCCGGACCTCAAGGAGAGCTACACCATGGGCCGCGATTTCCGCACCGGTGACCCCAGTATCGACCAGATGTGGTTCGCCGAAAATGTCTGGCCGGCCGAAGTTCCGGAGCTGCGCAACCTGTGCGACCGATACGCGGCCGCGGTCCGCGACGTCTATGGCGACACCTTGGGATTACTCGCCTCGGCGGTGGGCCTGGAACCGGACTGGTTCGTCGCCCAGACCCGCAACTCGCCACACACGTTCAACATCAACCGTTATCCGCCGTTGGTTGAGACGGGGGCGCCCGCGCCGGGGCAATATCGCATTGCCCCGCACACGGATTGGGGTGTGCTGACCATCCTGGACCGGCAGGCGGGGTACGGCGGCCTGGAGGTGCAGAACACCGACGGTACTTGGCTGCCCGCCCCTTACGTGCCCGGCGCCTTCACGGTGAACATCGGTGATCTGATGGCGCGGTGGACGGGGGACCGCTGGCGCTCCACCCGGCACCGGGTGCTGCCACCGGCCGCCGACGCGCCGGGGGAGGAGTTGATCTCACTGATCATGTTCCTCGAAGCGGACGCCGACGCCGTCATCCGGACGTTGCCCGCCCCGGTCGGCTCGGTCACCCATCCCGACGTCGTCGCGGGCGCGTACCTCGACGAACGGGCCGCGGCAGCCACCGTCAGCTGATACCCGTCAACCATCTCCAGGAAGTGAATCACCCATGAACATACCCGAATTCGACATCCCCACCATCGATATCGGGGCCTTCAACGATCCCGAGGCTGCCGAACGTCACCGTGATGCGGTCGCCGCCCAGGTCGACCGCGCAGCCCGCACCGTCGGCTTCATGCAGATCGTGGGTCACGGCATCCCGGCCTCCACCCTGCACGCCTTCGCGGCCGCCACCGATGCCTTCTTCGCCCTCGATTCCGTCGTCAAAGCGGCCTACCGGTGTCCGCCGTCGGTCAACCGCGGATACACCCCGCCGAAGTCCGAAGCGCTTGCCGCAAGTCTGGGCCTGGTGAGCGCGGCCGACTTGTTCGAGGCCTTCAACATCGGCACCGAAGCCGCTGAGTATCCCGCACTCACGCTGCCCGCCACCGATTACGCCCCCAACATCTGGCCCGCCGAGGTGCCGGGATTCGCTGCGGCCGTGGGTGATTGGTTCGCCGCGGCGGGCTCTGTCGCTCGCACCATGGTCCGGATCTTCGGACGCGCGCTCGGGCTCGGGGACGACGGTCTCGTGTCCGTCACCGACCACTCCCTGGACGTGCTGCGGATGATCAACTATCGGCTGCCCTCACCGGAGACGGTGCTCGAGCCCGATCAGGTCGGGATGGGGGCGCATACCGACTACGGCATCGTCACCGTGCTGTGGGCCGACGCGGTGCCCGGCCTGGAAGTGCTCGGCGACGGCGGCCGTTGGCATCCGGTGCAGCCGGCGCCCGGCGCGTTATTGGTGAATCTCGGTGACGCACTGGCCAGATGGACCAATGACGAGTGGATATCGACGATGCACCGGGTCGCCGCTCCGCGGATCGGTGGAGTCCTGGTGCCGCGGCGGTCTGCCGCGTACTTCCACGACGGCAATATCGACGCCGTGATCGCCCCGTTGTCGACCTGCGTCGGCCCGGGGCGGCCGGCCCGCTACGAGCCGGTGACTGTCGGTGAGCACCTGCGCGCGAAGCTTGCCGGTTCGCGCAGCCGGGTGCTGAATCCCGGCGCGGAACGGGAGGCGGCCCGGCTGGTGCGCTGATCAGTCGCCGACGGTGATCGCGGTCGCCACATCGGTCAGCTGGTCGAGTTCGCTTTCCTCGGCATCGATTCCGGTGAGGTGCCCGCGCGTCGCGGTCAGCACGCCCGCCCCGGCCACCACGGCCGCCGCGCCCACCCAGAACGGCAGGTGCACGCTGACCTCTTCGCCGAGGACACCCGCCAGCCACGGCGCCACCGCGGCACCGCCGAACCGCAGGAAGCTGTACGCCGCCGACGCCACCCCACGCTCCACTGGCTGTGTCGATCCCCCGGTCGCTTCGCTCCTGCCCGCCGGAACCTTCATCACCGTCTCGGTGATCAACGTGTTGTTGATCCCGATGAACAACCCGGCCACCACCACACCCGCGGCCAGCACGGCCTTGTGATCGGTCCACACCGCCATTGCCACCAGCACCAGGCTGAACGCCAGCAGGTTGAGGATCAGCACACGCACCGTGCCGAACCGGTGCTGCAGGCGCGGGGCGACCACCACCGAGGTGAATGCCAGTGCGACGCCCCAGCCGAAGAAGATCAGGCCGATCTCGTGGGCACTCATGTCCAACGGGAACGGTGTGAAAGCCAGCAGGGTGAAGAAGCCGAAGTTGTAGAGCAGTGCGGTGACAGCCACCCCGAGTAGGCCGCGGTGCCGAAGCGCACGGAACGGGTCGGCCAGGGAGGTGGCGCGTTCGGGTCGAGGGGTGGCAGGCAACAGGAAGAGGGTGACCACCAGGGCGACCGCCATCAACGCCGACACCCCGAAGAACGGGCCACGCCAAGAGATCGAGCCGAGCACCCCGCCGACCAGTGGGCCGACCGCGATGCCCAGGCCCAACGCGGCCTCGTAGAGGATGATCGCCTGGGCCACCGAACCTTTCGCTGAGCTGACGATGGTGGCCAGGGCCGTCGCGATGAACAGCGCGTTGCCCAGGCCCCACAGGGCGCGCCAGCCGACGATCTGCATGACGGTGTCGCTCATCCCGGCCAGTCCCGCGCCGGCGATGATGATGACCAGCCCCACCAGCAGCGTGCGTTTCGGCCCGATCCGGCTCGACACCACGCCGGTGATCAGCATGGCCACGCCCATCACCGCCATATAGCTGGTGAACAGGAGCGACACCTGGGACGGCGAGGCGTCGAGGTTGTCGGCGATCGGCTTGAGGATGGGATCGACCAGACCGATGCCCATGAACGCCACCACGGACGCGAAGGCGACGGCCCACACAGCTTTCGGTTGACGCCACATGGTGTGCGAACTCCTGTTCATTCGCCTGCACGGGACTGTGCGACCTCGAGCAGGTCGCGCAGCACGGTGACGGCGTCGGTGAGGGTGGTGCGCTGTTTGCTGTCCAGACGTTCCAGGAAGGGGTCGATGGCCGCGGCGCGGTCGGCGCGTACCCGCGCCAGCGTGGCCCGGCCGTCCTCGGTGATGCTGATGAGCACCGCGCGCGCGTCACCGGGGTCGGCGATGCGGGACACCAGCCCGGCGTCTTCCAGCCGGCGCACCTGGGTGGTCATCGTCGGCTGCGAGCAGTGGTCCAGCGCGGCCAGGTCCGAGATCCGGGCGGCGCCCTGGTCCTCGATCGTCGACAGCAGTCGCGCTTGGGCGAAGGGTAGGGGGAAGCGGGCCCGCTGATTGGCCAGCCGGTTCACGCGCGCGACCACGGACAGCAGGTCGGCGCCCAACGCGGTGGTGGTCGGCATGGCTCCATGGTTGCATAGAATCACTATGTAGATAGCGCCGGTGTTCGTGTGGACCGTCACAGTGCACCGCGGCGACGTGCTCGTTGCGCCTGGCAGAATCGAGAAATGCCCGCTACCCAGACCCGTCGGCGGGCGGGATCGTTGCACCCCAACGAGCTTGCCCAAGCCGCTGTGATGGCGGCACTGTGCGCGGCCATCGCGATCATCGCGGTGGTCGTTCCGTTCGCCGCCGGCCTGTCCGTCCTGGGCACGGTACCGATGGGACTGCTCGCGTACCGGTACCGGATCAAGGTGCTCATCGCCGCGGCCATCGCCGGGGCGACCATCGCCTTCCTCATCGCCGGGATGGGCGGGTTGATGACGGTGCTCAACTGCGCCTACATCGGCGGGCTGACCGGCGCGGTGAAGCGGCGCGGACGTGGCCTGACCACGGCCTTGCTGGTGTCGGTCGTGGCCGGCGTGGTGTTCGGCGCGTTCGTCGTCGGCGCGCTGGCCGTCGCGTCGCGGCTGCGCCAGCTGGTGTTCGACGCGATGACCGCCAACGTCGAAGGCACCGCCAAGATCCTCGGCCGCATCCCCGGGCTGGAGGACCTCGCCCCGCAGATGGCCGACTTCTTCGCTACCGCGCTGAGGTACTGGCCGTTGTTGATCGGCGCCTACGGCGTGCTCGCGATTGTCATCGTCAGCCTCATCGGATGGTGGGCCTTGTCCGGGGTGCTGACCAGGCTGGGAGGCGTGCCCGATGTGCACAAACTCGACGTGCCTGCCGAGACCGGGTCGGTGGCCCCGGTGCCGCTACGGCTGCGCGATGTGGTGTTCCGGTACCCGGGTACCGATCGTGATGCCCTGGGCCCGGTGTCGTTGACGGTGGAGATGGGCGAGCACGTCGCCATCACCGGCGCCAACGGGTCGGGCAAGACCACGCTCATGCTCGTGCTGGCGGGTCGCGAGCCCACCGGTGGCACGGTCGAACGGCCGGGCGCGGTCGGGCTCGGCGCACCGGGCGGCACCGCGGTGATCATGCAGCACCCCGAGAGTCAGGTCCTGGGCACCCGGGTGGCCGACGATGTGGTGTGGGGACTGCCGGTCGGCACCGAGACCGATGTGCCGCGGTTGCTCGCCGAGGTCGGTCTGGACGGTCTGGCCGAACGGGAGACCGGCGGACTGTCCGGTGGCGAACTGCAGCGACTGGCGGTGGCCGCCGCCCTGGCCCGTGAACCCGCGCTGATGATCGCCGACGAGATCACCAGCATGGTGGACCAGGTCGGCCGCGACGGGCTGATGACGGTGCTGGCCGGCTTGACCCGCCACCACCAGATGTCACTGGTGCACATCACCCACTACAACGAGGAAGCCGAAGCCGCCGACCGTGCCATCAACCTGGCCGGCGGATCGGAGATGGTGCAGACCGCGTCGGTGCCCGCCGGCGCCGCGGTGGCACGCAGCGACAAACCGGTGCTCGAGCTGCGCGGGGTGGGCCATCGCTACGCTGCCGGAACCCCTTGGGAGAAGAGCGCTCTGCGGGATATCGACCTGGTGGTCAACGAGGGCGACGGTGTCCTGATCCACGGTCTCAACGGGTCCGGCAAGTCGACCCTGGCCTGGATCATGGCCGGTTTGACCCTTCCCACCGTCGGCAGCTGCCTGCTCGACGGCCGTCCGGTGGCCGAACAGGTCGGCGCGGTGGCACTGTCCTTCCAGGCGGCCCGGTTGCAACTGATCCGCGGCCGGGTGGACCGTGAGATCGCCGCAGCGGCCGGGTTCTCCGCGCGCGACCACACCCGGGTACTGGCGGCACTGGCCACCGTCGGGCTGGAACCCGCCCTGGCCTCGCGTCCCATCGATCAGCTCTCCGGCGGGCAGATGCGTCGCGTCGTGCTGGCCGGCTTGCTCGCCCGGTCGCCGCGGGCCGTCATCCTCGATGAGCCGCTGGCCGGGCTGGACGCCGCCAGCGCCCGCGGCCTGCTGCGGTTGCTCGAGCAGCTGCGCCGCGACGGTCTCACCGTCGTGGTCATCTCCCACGATTTCGACGGTCTCGAAGAGCTCTGCCCGCGCACCCTGCATCTGCGCGACGGCCAACTGGTGCCGGCCGCCTCGAGTGCTTCCGGTGGTGCCGCATGAGCGGGCCACGCAGACCGGTGGTGCTGTTGCGCCCGGTGCCCGGCGACACGGCAGTCCATCGCCTCTGGGCGGGAACGAAACTGATCGTCGTCGCCGCACTCGGTGTGCTGCTGACGTTCTATCCCGGCTGGCTGCCGATCGCGTGCGTCGCGGTCGTGGTCCTGGTGACGGCGGTGCTGGCCCGTATTCCGCGCGGTGCGCTGCCGTCGATCCCCAGTTGGCTGTGGCTGATCCTGCTGTTGGGCGGGGTGACCGCGTCCTTCGCCGGGGACTCGCCGTATATCCACCTTGCCGGAATCGAATTCGGCCTGGGCGGGCTGCTGAACTTCCTGCGGATCACCGCGGTATCGCTGGTGCTGTTGGGGCTGGGTGCACTGGTGTCGTGGACCACCAACGTCGCCGAGGTCGCCCCAGCGGTCTCGACGCTGGGCCGGCCGCTGCGGTTTCTCCGGATGCCGATCGACGACTGGGCGGTCGCCCTCGCGCTGGCATTGCGCGCGTTCCCCATGCTGATCGACGAGTTCAGCGTCCTCTACGCGGCCCGCAGGCTGCGGCCCCGGACGCGGCCGGAGTCACGCCGGGCCCGCCGCAAACAGTGGTCCGCCGAACTGGTCGACCTGATGTCCGCCGCGGTGACGGTCTCCCTGCGCCGCGCCGATGAGATGGGTGATGCGATCGTCGCGCGCGGTGGGGTGGGCCAGATCTCGGCGTATCCCTCCCGGCCGCACGCGGCCGACTATGTGGCGCTGGTGACGATCGCGGTGGTGTGCGGCGTCGCCGGGTATCTGGAGGCCTGCACCTTCCTGGCCACCAGCCTCTAGCGAATCACCGTGCGGCGGCGGTGTTCGCGGCCCGCTCGGCGCGGGCCAGCGCATCCGGCACGGCCAGCCGCCCGAGGAACATCTCGTCGAAATAGGGCTGCAGCGCCTGATAGCCCGCGGCGAATCCGAGGCCACCGGGGGCCGGTATGCGTGGGCCGCGCAGTACCGAGAAGAACGGGGCGACGTCGATACCCTGGCGCCGCCAGTGCGCGAAGTAGCCCGGCTGGGCATCCAGCACAGCGGGGATCGCCGAGCCGTCGGCGCCCAGGAAGGCATTGCCGTCGCGGCTGCCCATCCACGCCAGCACCGCATGTACCGCCGCGGGATGGCGGGTGGCGGAATTCGCCGCCGCGGCAATCCCGTTGGTGACACTGACTCGTCCGGC
The DNA here is from genome assembly GCF_011758805.1 of Mycolicibacterium fluoranthenivorans. NCBI lineage: Bacteria > Bacillati > Actinomycetota > Actinomycetes > Mycobacteriales > Mycobacteriaceae > Mycobacterium > Mycolicibacterium fluoranthenivorans. The sequence continues at coordinate 583,706 of NZ_JAANOW010000002.1, forward strand.
GGGGCCGGTCGGCAGCATCGCCACACCCCACCGGAAGGTCGCCTGTCTGGCGATGGCCGCCAGGTTGTAGGTGCCGGACTGAAACAGGGCCATCCGCCCGGCCAGGAACTGGTTGCGGGAGAAGTCGCCGTTGTTGTTGGTGTCCGCGGCCGACGGCGCGACATGGTCGGTGTTGATCAGGTGCACCAGGTACTCGAAGGCTTGGGCGGCCTGCGCGTTGGAGAAGGCGAACCGGTCACCGTCGGCGAAGATGCCGCCGGCCGATCCGATGTAGTTGAGGTAGATGCCCTGCATATCGTTGGCGGCGTTGTAACCCCACTGCCTGATCCGCTGCGGATCGAAAGCCGGTGCGTCGGCTCGGTTCCCGCTTTCGTCGACGGTGAGCCGGGCCAGGAGCGGTCGCAACGTGTCCCGCTGACCGGGGTCCCAGCGCAGGTCGGCCAGCTCCGCCGGGTCCACCCCGGCGGCCGCCAGCAGGTCGGCGTTGAAATACAGCGCGATGCCCGCATCGGTGAGTTGCGGTACCGCCCAGAGTGTTCCGTTGCGGGTGAATTGCGCGACGGTCGACGGATCCCAGTCGGTGGAGGGGGCCACCGGGAGCAGTCTGTCGTTGTCGGCGTACTCGGCGACGTAGGCATTGGACATCCAGAAGATGTCGTCGGCGCCGCCGCCGGCGATATCGGTGCGCAGGGTGGTGAAGTAGTTCGCGTAGGCGACGACGTTGACGTGCACCTCGATGTCGGGGTGGGTGCGGGTGAACTCGGCGAACGACTGCCGGTACGCCGCGGCGACCTGTTCGTCCCACAACCGCACGGTGACGACCGTCTTCCCGGACTCGGAGGTGCGGCCCAACAGCAGGGCGGCGAGCAGCAGCAGCACGCCGGTGACGGCGATACCCGTGGCCAACAGGCTTGAGAAGCGCGGCCTCATTTGAGCCCCGTCACCACGATGGAGCGGATCAGGTGCCGGCCCAACACCACGAAAAGCGCCAGCAGCGGCACGATCGCCACGGTTGTCGCGGCCATCACCACCGTCCACTGCGCGTCGAAGCGGGACTGCAGACCGGCGGTGGCGACGGTGAGCACCTGCCAGCGCGGGCCGCTGGTGATCACCAGCGGCCACATGAAGTTGTTCCACTGCGACACCACGGTGATCATGGCCAGCGTCGCCAGAATCGGCCGGCTCGCCGGGAGCACCACATGCACCAGCACATCCAGAGTATTGGCGCCGTCGAGGCGCGCGGCGTGGATCAGGTCGGCGGGGATGCCCCGGAAGTGCTCGCGCAGAAGGAAGATCGCGTACGGAGAGCCGAACAGGAACGGCAGCACCAGCGCCCAGAACGTGTTGCGCAGCCCGGCTTCGGCCATCATCAGGTACAGCGGCACCACCGTCACCGTGGCGGGCACCATGAGTGTGGCCAGGTACACCCAGAACACCGCGTCCCGTCCGGGGAAGCTCAGCCGGGCGAACGCGTAGGCGGCCAGCACCGAGAAGACCAGCTGTCCCAGCAGCACGGTGGTGGTCACCAGTGCGGTGACCACCAGGGCGCGGCCGAAGCCCGCGTCGCCGAGCGTTGCGTAGTTGGCCAGGGTGGGCGGGGCTGGAAAGGCCAGTGCGGAGCCGGTATTGAACTGCTGCGGTGAGGTGAACGAGGTCATCAATCCGAGCAGGAACGGGATCAGCGTCACCAACGCGCCCGCCCCCAGTCCCGCGTAGATCAGCGCGTTACGTGAGGTCATAGCTGACCCGCCGCCGGAAGTAGACGTGCTGCACCAGGGTGACACCGACCAGCAGCACGAACAACACGGCCGCCATCACCGCGGCCCGCCCCACACTTGCGGCGCCGAATGCCTCGGCGTAGATGCGATGCGCCACAAGGTCGGTGCGGCCCTGCGGACCGCCGCCGGTGAGGGCGTACACGGTGTCGAACACCTGGGCGGCGCTCACCACACCGGTCACCGAGACGAAGTACATCGTGGGTCGCAGCATCGGCAGCGTGATGTACCGGAAGCGTTGCCAACTGCTGGCGCCGTCGGTGCGGGCCGCGTCGTGCACAGCCCGCGGGATGGCCAGGATGCCGGCCAAGAAGAACAGCGACACGTAGCCGACGTTGGTCCACACCGTCACCGCCGAGACCACCGGCAGGGCCAGGCCCGGATCGGTCAGCCATTCGATATGGCGCCCGGTGACGGCGCTCAGCGCGCCGTCGGTGGGGGACAGGATCCAGCGCCACAGCACGCCGATCGCCAGCGGCGAGCAGATCCACGGCAGCACATACAGCGTCCGCAGAAACCCGGTACCGGGCAACCCCCTGGCGAGCATCGCGCCCGCGGCCAGGCCCAGCAGCGTCTGCACCGGTACCACCATCGCGATGAACGCCACCGTCACCAACAACGACATCGCGAAGGTCGGATCTGTCAACACCGACTGCCAATTATCCAGTCCGACAAACCGAATCGGACCCAGCAGATCCCAGCGATACACGCTCAGCCACGCCACCACCAGCATGGGCAGCAGCAGAAAGGTCACCACGCCGAAGAGGCTGGGTGCCAGCAGCGCGTACCCCAGCACGGTGGAACGGCGCCCGGACATGCCCTCATTAAAGCCGGTGGTCGGTGCGACCGATGCGGGGGCACGCTGGCTAAGCTTCGGTCGTGATCACCTTGGATCGCCTGGTGAACGTGGTCGGCGGGTACGGCGTGGCGGCCCGGCTGGGCGAGGTGTCGCGCTCGACCGAGTTGCGCAGCGTGGTGGTGCCCGAAGCGGTGACCGGCGATGTGCTGCTGGCCCTCGGCGCCTCGTCGTTGGCGGAGGCGCTGCGCTGGGCCGCGGACGCCCACGCGACGGTGGTGCTGGCACGGTGCGACCCACCCGATGCCGACACCGCGCTGCCCGACGGGATCGCGGTCCTGCTGGTGGATCCCGCGTTGCCGTGGAGCGAGCTGGCCGCGGTGGTGTACGGGCTGGTACTGGAGGGACGCGAAACCGAATCAGGCCGTGGCCCAACGGATCTGTTCGCCCTCGCCGACAGCCTGGCGGCGGCGATCGGCGGGGCAGTGGTGATCGAGGACCGGCACTCGCAGACCTTGGCCTACTCACGCATGCAACAGGACGCCGACGACGCACGGGTGCAGACCATCCTGCGCAGGCAGCAGCCCGCCGAGTTGCAGGCTGCGCTGGCCGGGCGCGGGGTGTTCGCCCACCTCGCCGAGTCCGGCGAGCCGCTGTTCCTCGCGCCGGATCCGGATCTCGGCATGACCGGTCGCATGGTGGTCGCGGCACGGGTGGGCCGCGAGCTGCTCGGATCGGTGTGGGTGAGCTGTCCGGCGGAGTTACCGGGTGCGGCGCGGGCGGCACTGACCGACGGTGCACGGGTGGTCGCGCTGCACCTGCTGCGGTCGCGGGCGAGTGCCGACCTGGAGCGACAGGTGGAATCGGACTCGGTGTTGCGGTTACTGGACGGCAGCGCCGAAGCCGCGACGGTCGCCAGCCGGGTCGGGTTGCCACCGGGACTGTTGCGCGTCATCGCGATGCGTGCGCGGCTGGAACCCGACCGCCACACCGCCCTGCTGGTGGCCTTCGAGCAGGCGACGGCCGGCTTCGGCTGGTCGCGACCGGGCCGCAGTGCGCTGGCGGACAACACGCTGTACACCGTGCTGCCGGGCGAGCAGGTGGATGCGGCCCGGCAGTGGCTGGCCGCACTGCGTGCCGCGCTTCCCGAGCGCACGACGGTGCTCGCCGGGATCAGCGGACCCGCGGAGGCGGCCGAGTTGGCGGCGGCCCGCCGGGAGGCCGACGAATGCCTGGCGCTGCACGAGACGGACGCCGCGGACGCCGCGCCACCCGCCTATGACGAGGCGTGGGATGCCCTGGTGCTGCGGCGGTTACGCGCTGCGGCCGACGCGGGACGTGGTCCCAGTCGGGGTCCGGTCGCCGAACTGCTCCGCCACGATGCGGTGCACGGCACCCCGTATGTGACGACGTTGCGGGTGTGGCTGGCGGCGCAGGGCGATCCCGCGCGGGCCGGAGCCGAACTCGGGGTGCACGAGAACACTGTGCGCTACCGGCTGCGCAAGATGGCCGAGGTGGCCACCGTCGAGGTGGACGATCCGGGTAAGCGGTTGGCCATGATGATCGAACTGGCCGCCCTTGAACGTGAGTGATTGTCGAATCTCGACAATCTGAACGTCGGCATTTGTCGGATGTCGCAGCGCAGGGGTTCGCTGTGCACTCCATGATGGCGGTATCAGCAGTGCTGACATCGGCTATTTCCCGTCGTCAGGGGCGGAGTGCAAGGGCCCGCCCCTGACGACAAACCACCGAACCCAGAAGGAGTGGTCCGCATGACGACCATCACGCCGGTATGGCTGACCCCGGAGGCCCACGACCGCCTGATCCGCGAACTGGCGGTGCTGCGCGGATGGGGTGCGGTGGGGGCCGAGGACGACGACAGTGCTGAGCCCGACAGCAATGCCGTCGCCATCCGTCGTGCGCAGCAGGGTCGCATCCAGCAGATCCACGACATGCTGGCCAGTGCCGTGGTGGGGGTGGATCCACCCAATGACGGGGTTGCCGAGCTGGGTATGGTGCTCACCGTCAGGTTCGAAGACACCGGCGAGACCGACACCTTCCTGCTCGGGGTCCGGGGCGCCTACTACGGCGACATCGAGGTCTACTCCGCGAAATCCCCTTTGGGAGAAGCCATCAGCGGCGCGCGTCCGGGTGACCGGCGCGAGTATCAGCTGCCCACCGGTCGCACCCAAGTCGTGACACTCGTCTCGGCGGTGCCCTACGGGTTACACATGCGCTGAGGAACCTGGCACTACGGTAGGAAGCCGTGACTGCTCGAAGCGTCGACTCCGACTTCCTCGCGTTGCCCCGCCAGGTGCTGGCTGACGCCGCCCTGACTGCTGCCCGCGCGGCCGGTGCCAGCTACGCCGACCTGCGGATACACCGGATCACCACCGAAGAGATCGCGCTGCGCGACGGCGAGCTGGAATCCTCGGTGGTGACCCGGGACGTCGGGCTGGCGGTGCGGGTCATCGTGGACGGCACGTGGGGTTTCGCCTCCCACGCTGAATTGGACCCCGCCACCGCGGCCGACACCGCGCGCCGCGCGGTCCGTGTCGCCACCACCCTGGCACCGCTGAACGCCGAGCGCATCGAACTCGCGGCCGAACCGGTGTACACGGATCTGCAGTGGGTGTCGGCCTACGCGATCGACCCGTTCACCGTGTCGGCCGCGGACAAGATCGCGCGGCTGGCCGAGTATTCGCAGCGACTGCTGGCCGCCGACGGCGTGGACCACGCCTCGGCGCACCTGCAGGCGGTCAAGGAGCAGAGCTTCTACGCCGATACGTTCGGTACGTCGACCACCCAGCAGCGGGTGCGCGTGCAGCCCCAGCTGGAGGCCGTCACCGTCGACTCCGCGGCGGGCACCTTCGAGACGATGCGGACGCTGGCGCCTCCGACGGCGCGCGGGTGGGAAGCCGTCACCGACGACAGTGTGTGGGACTGGACCACCGAGCTGGCCGAGCTGCCGGGGCTGCTGGCCGAAAAGGTGAAGGCGCCCAGCGTCGTCGCCGGGCCGACCGATCTGGTGATCGATCCGTCCAACCTGTGGTTGACCATCCATGAGTCGATCGGGCACGCGACCGAGTACGACCGGGCCATCGGGTATGAGGCGGCGTATGCGGGCACCTCGTTCGCGACCCCGGACAAGCTGGGCACCATGACCTACGGCTCGCCGGTGATGAATGTGACCGCGGACCGGACCGTCGAACACGGTTTGGCCACCGTCGGTTTCGACGACGAAGGCGTGCGGGCGCAGAGCTGGGATCTGGTGCGCGACGGCATCTTCGTGGGTTACCAGTTGGACCGGGTGTTCGCGCCCCGGCTCGGGGTGGCGCGGTCCAACGGCTGCTCCTACGCGGATTCACCGCACCATGTGCCGATTCAGCGGATGGCCAACGTGTCGCTGCAGCCCGGTACCGAGGACCTCAGCACCGCGGACCTGATCGCCCGGGTGCGCAATGGCATCTACATCGTCGGCGACAAATCGTGGTCGATCGATATGCAGCGCTACAACTTCCAGTTCACCGGTCAGCGTTTCTTCAAGATCACCGACGGCCGGCTGGACGGCCAGCTGCGCGATGTCGCCTACCAGGCCACCACCACGGACTTCTGGGGCTCGATGGAGGCCGTGGGTGGGCCGTCGACCTGGCGTCTGGGCGGGGCGTTCAACTGCGGTAAGGCGCAACCCGGTCAGGTGGCGGCGGTGAGTCACGGATGCCCGTCGGCCCTGTTCCGCGGCGTGAATGTACTGAACACACAAGCGGAAGGGGGCCGCGGATGATCGGGACGCAGCATGTCGTCGACGCGGTGCTGGCCGAGGCGGCGCAGCGCGGCAAGGCCGACGAGACCACCGTCATCGTGACCGACCGTTCCGACGCCGCCCTGCGGTGGGCCGGCAATTCCATGACGACCAACGGGGAATCCCGTGGGCGCACCACCACGGTGATCTCGGTGGTGCGCCGCGGTGACGCGGCGCATGTCGGTTCGGTGACCTCTTCTGAGGTCGACCAGTCCGCGATCGCCGGACTGGTCGCCGCCTCGCAGGACGCGGCCGCGTCGGCGCCCGCAGCCAGCGACGCCGCGCCGACGCTGCCCGGCGGCGGCGCCCCCGACGACTGGGATGCCCCGGTGCCTGTCACCGGTGCCGACGTGTTCGCCGATGTGGCAACAAGTTTGGCGCGCGGCTTCCACGGGGCCGACACGCTGTACGGGTACGCGCGGCATGTGCTGGAGACGACCTTGGTCGCGACCTCGACGGGCCGGCGCCGGCGCTACACCCAGCCGACGGGCTCGGTGGAGATCAACGCCAAGCGACACGGCGCCAGCGCCTGGGCCGGGGTAGGCACCCCCGACTACCTCGACGTGCCCACCGATGCACTGCTGGAAGAACTTTCGACGCGTCTGGACTGGGCGGCGCGCACGGTGGAGCTGCCCGCAGGCCGGTACGAGACGCTGATGCCGCCGTCCACGGTGGCCGACATGCTGATCTACCTCGGCTGGAGCATGGACGGCCGCGGGGCGCAGGAGGGGCGCACCGCGCTGTCGGCGCCCGGCGGTACCCGGGTGGGGGAGAAGCTCACCGACCTGGGGCTGACGCTGTACTCCGATCCGCGGGCGCCAGGCCAGGAATGCCAGCCGTTCGTGGCGGTGCCGAGTTCCTCGGAGCGGGTGTCGGTCTTCGACAACGGCCTCGACATCGGCCGGGTCGACTGGCTGCGTGACGGGGTGATCAACGCGCTGGCCTATCCACGGTCGGCTGCCGCGGAATTCGGTGTGCCGGTGTCGGTCCCGGCGGACAATCTGTTGATGACGGGCGGCAGCGCGTCGCTGGCGGAGATGATCGCGGGTACCGAGCGGGGTCTGCTGCTGACCACGTTGTGGTACATCCGGACCGTCGATCCGGCGGTGCTGTTGCTGACCGGATTGACCCGGGACGGCGTGTATCTGATCGAGGACGGCGAAGTGCGTGCTGCGGTCAACAATTTCCGGTTCAACGAGAGTCCACTGGATCTGCTGCGCCGCGCCACCGAGGCGGGGATCGCTGAGCCGAACCTGCCGCGCGAGTGGGGTGACTGGGCCACCCGGGCGACCATGCCGTCGCTGCGGATCCCGGACTTCCATATGTCATCGGTCAGTCAGGCGCAGTGACGATTCGGCAGGAGGTCGTGCATCGTCCGTAGTGCGCAGTGCAGCTCGCGCTTGACGGTGGCCTCGTCGATACCCAGTTCGGCGGCGATGTGTTCGGTCGTCGAGCCCAGATAGTGGGCTCGACGGATCAGGTCGCGATGCGAGGGCTGCAATGACTTCAGGGCGTTGAGGACCGCCGCCCGGTCTGCCGACATGGCGTCACCTGCGCTGGCTGCTAGGTCGAAGAGGGAAATGATGATCGCCCGCCAGAGCCGCTGACCTCTGCCTGCTCTTTCAACAGGTAGGTCAGGATGAAATCGTGTGAGGTCGCCAGATGCTCGCGCGTGAGGTCGGCGGCCAGTGCGGCGTCACCGCGTTCCACCGCGGCGAGGATGCCGCGATGTTCGACACTGAGATGCTCCGTCTGGCCGATGGTCTCCAGATGGATGTACATGTAGCGGTCGGTCTGGCAGCGGAGCTGTTCGACGAGTTCGATCATGCGGGGACGATTCGCTTGCCGGTAGACGGCCGCGTGAAAGGCCGCATTCGCGCTCAACCAGACCCGGGCGTCGACCTGGGAGTCCATGATGTCGAGCTGTTTTCGCATCGAAAGAAGTTCGGCGCGGCCGACATTCGGGACAGCTAGTCGGGTGGCCAACGGCTCGATGGCCTCGCGCAGTTCGTAGAGTTCCTGTAGCTCCGCAACCGACAGTCCGGCCACCACGGCGGTGGCATTCGTGCTCGGCCGGACAAGTCCCTCGCCGGCGAGGATCTGCAGAGCGTCCCGCACCGGGATGCGGCTGACGCCGAATCGCGCCGCGGTGTCCTGTTGGGAGAGCCTGGCGCCCGGGGAGATATCGCCCTGCAAGATGTCCGTGCGCAGCGCCGATGCCACTCGCGTGGCCGCATTCTCTGTTCCCATCGGTACTCCTTGGATACGAACGATAAAAACTGTATACCGCCGGTTTCTGGGAGCCGGCCAAGAGCATGCTGAGATGCGCTGGCACGGATTCCGGACTTTCACCCCTGCCCGGCAGGTGGGACGTGATAATCGCGTTTGTGCAGGATCTTTTGACGCCACTGATCGCGCTGTCCCCGCCGTCCTTGGTGGCTGTGAACTCTGTCACCCGCGAGACCTGCGCGAAGACCACGGGCCTCAGGCCGTTGCCGTACGAGGCGCCGACGGAGCCGGAATCGGAGACCGAAGGGCTGCTCGTCGAGTTCGCCGAGCAGTTCAGTGCCGACGTTTCAGCCGTGACGCCGGAGCAGCGGTCGACGCTGATGGCGGCGTTCGGTGCCGAGGTTCTCGGGATCGCCGCGTTGATGTTCGTCGCGGACTTCGGGCCGCGGGTGTCGGCGGGGTTGACGGCACTGGGGGTTCCGGTGCGCGAACCGGAGGCCTGGGACAACCAGACGCATCCCGCGGACGCATTACTGAACCGCTTCACCTCGGCCGTCGGCGCGCTGCACGGGCTGGATCCGTTGACCACCGAGATCATCCGGCTGCGGGGTGCGACCCAGCACAACTGCCGGCTGTGCACGTCGCTGCGCGAGACCGGCGCGCTGGAGGCCGGCGGGTCGGAGCCGCTGTACGCCGAGATCGCGCAGTATGAGGAGTCCTCGGAACTGTCGGCGGCGCACAAGGCCGCGCTGCGCTACGTCGATGCACTCATCTGGACACCGTCCTCACTTGATGACGCGGCCGCCGGGGTGTTGGCGCACTGGTCGGTGGACCAGGCCGTCGAGATCACCCTCGATGTCATGCGCAACGCCACCAACAAGATCGCCGTGGCCCTGGGCGGCGACGAGCCGCGGGTGGCTGACGGCGTCGAGCATTACCGGCTCGGCGCCGACGGGATGCCGGTGTTCGGCTGACGATCTTCACGTGGGCTCCGCACCCCGCACTTAAGGTGGCGAAGCGGTCCGTGGGAAGATGCCTGTCGCGCGATGCGCGGTTGGGGCGGTAGCTCAGTTGGTTAGAGCCGGGGACTCATAATCCCTTGGTCGCGGGTTCGAGCCCCGCCCGCCCCACTTCAGAGGCTATTTTTGAAGTCTCTATCATCAAGCTCAACGATTATTCAACGAATATGCGGCGAGGTGATCGGCCGCTGAGCTGCGGTGATGAGTTACCGTCGCCCGGCGTGGTTCGGTTGCTGGGTGCTTCCCCGGCACTTGGCAGAGCGCCATCAGCCGGCCTCTGTGTTGTTATCGCGTTCACGCACCGCCCGGTCGAGGAGATCGGCGACCTCGGTGTGGATGCGTCCCCGACTCATGTACCGGTCCTGGGTCATCGATACATGGCTGTGTCCGAGATGGTCGGCGCCGATGCGCGCCGACAAGCCTTCGTCATCGATCAGCGTTGCCACCGTCTTGCGGAAGCTGTGGGTCGTTGCCTCACCGAGGCCGAGTTCGTCGCGCGCGGTCCGCCACTGTTTCGCGAAATTGTTCGGATCGCGGAGGGTGCCGGCTGTGGACGGGAAGATCACCTTCTGCTCGCCGAAGTAGGGAAGGTCCTTGCGTCCCTGCAGCATCTCGATGGCGAATTTGGGCAGCGGAATCGTTCGGCGCCCGGCCACCGACTTCGTCTCCTCGACCCGCCTCAGACCCTCGCCGGCCACCCGGATCACCTTGCCGGTGACCGTGAGCATCCCGGTTCGTTCGTCGATATCGGTCCATTGCAGTCCCAACAGCTCCGAGCGCCGCAGTCCTGTGGCGATCAGCAAGGTGATCGGGTCGATCAGGTCGCGTTCTTCGCGGTAGGTCGACGACTGGATCTTCGTGAGCAGCTCGCGGAGCTGGTCGGCGGTCAGTGTCACGGCGCCCTTGGGTTGGGTCTTCGACCTGAGCGGCTGGACATCGCGCACCGGGTTGGAGTTCAGCACGCTGGCCATCACCGCGAGCTGCAGCGCCCCGCGGAGCAGCGTCTTCGATTGGCGGGCCATTGTGGCTCCATGCGCCGTCCTCATGGAGCGCAGCGCCGCATCCATCCGAGCGGGAGAGGCCTCCCCGACGCGCAGGCCTCCGATGAATTTCTTGAGTTTGGTGGTGGTGAAGCGATAGGTCGACATGGTCACCGGAGATCGGCCGTCCTCGGCCAACCGGGAAAGGTGCTGCTCGACAAGGTCGCTCACCTTGGTTTCCGGCGCGACCTCACCGGTGTTTCCGGACCGTCGGGGTTCGGAGAGAACGGCGATCAAGGCGTCCTCGGCGAGCTTGCCGTGCTGATCGTAGTCATCGGCGGGGCCGAGCTTCTGGACCAGGCGGGTTACCCCGTCGGCATCGCGATAGCGGCAGCGCGCCATCCATACGCCGCTGCCTTGGTACACGCGCTGGATCTTGCCGTGTGAGCCGATCCGCAGTTGCGGCCTTCCAACCATGGGATCACCTCCATTGCCCACCGCATTGAACGAAGCGGATGAGGACTGATGAACCCACGATACTCAGGCGGTGTGACGTTTCCCCGGGTCGAATTGATGCTCTTCCCAGTCCATTACATCGCTCAGCCGATACTGGACATGCCGGCCGAACTTGGCGTACCTCGGCCCGGTTCCCTTGGATGCCCACTCCGCCGGCGTCTTCACCGGCAGACCGAGACGATCCGCCAACTCTTGGCGAGTGAGCCACTTGTCGTTGTTGTCGGGCATGGCGACCTCTTCTCTTGACGGCCGCCGAACCAGCGGCATTACACAACTGTAAGTCCGAGATGCGAGTGGTTCCTGCGCAATCTTTCGGCGTTGTGTCCGCTCGCAACCACTCCTACAACTCTGCCTCTCAACGCTTCCCATCATTCCTCCCCGTGTCTCAAGCCACCTCTCTCATACTCATCACTTCTCCAAATTCACTACAAGACTTACGATTACGTCCATCCGTTTCATTCTCCCCAACTTCCAAATACCGCTTGGCACATTTGCACAAGGTGCGAGAATGGTTGTGGCGCAGTCAGCGTCAACGCGTCAGTCTGTGGATGGATCGGCGAATGTTGACAATCTCGAAGCTCAAGCGGTGGTCGATCGGCTACTACATCGACACCGCGAACACCGCTGGGCGCGCCGGCCGGGACGCGCGTGCTGCTGGTGGTGGGTTGGGGGAGTATTACTCCGAGCATGACACCCGGACCCCGGTCTGGATGTGCTCCGGGGAAACCCGTACGGCTGCGAAACTGTGCGGGCTCAGTGATGTCCAGCGCGCTGGCGGGCAGGCCGATTCGGCGGTGGTGGCGCGTTGGCTCGATGACGGGATCGCACCGAACGGTGCGATGGGGCGCACCTTCGGGACCCGGGGTGTGCATGGTTTTGATTTGACGTTCTCGACACCGAAGAGTGTGTCGCTGCTGCGGGTGCTGCGTGGTGATGATGTGGTGCAGAAGGGGATCGCTGATGCGCACGCCACCGCGATTGGTGAGGCGATGGAGTATCTGGCGCAGCATGCCGGCTACACCCGGGTTCATAACCCGGTGTCGGGGGAGAAGGACCTGCAGCGGTTGCCCGGGATCGTGGGGATCGCCTATCAGCACGAGACGAGTCGGTGTGGGGATCCGCATTTGCATACCCATGTGATCGTGCCGAACCGCCAGGCCCGCGCCGATGGCCGACTGGTGTCGCTGGATGGCACCTCGCTGTTTCATGAGGCGAAGGCGGCGGGGGTGATCTATCAGGCCACGCTGCGGCGGGAGTTGCAGCGGTCGTTGGGGTTCGAGTGGGAGCAGGTCGACCCGGGCACGGGGATGGCGGAGCTTGCGGGAATGTCGCGCGAGACCATCACCGCGTGGTCTCGGCGCTCCAGTCAGTTGCGGGATTGGGCGGCCGGGCACCTGGAGGTCGGGGAGGACGGAACGTGGTCGGCGGCGCAGTTGGGCGCGGCGCAGAAGGCGACCCGGCCGACTAAGCCGGAGGAGCTGGGATGGTCGACGTTGGTGGAGCAGTGGCGTGCGGATGCGCGCGGGATGGAGATTGACCGCGCGCAGTTTCTCGCCGCGCGCGCGGCGCGGCGCGCACATGCGCGGACCGCGTTTGACCGCGCGCGGGTCCTGGCGGCCGTGGAGAAGATCGACAAGGCAGCCTTCACCCGGGCCGACCTGATTGAGGTGTTGGGGGCGCAGGTGCCGGTCGATTCTGAGCTCTCACCTCGGGAAATGCTGGAGGCCGCGGTGGACGCGGTCAGTGTGCGCCTGTCTGCGCCGCGCGCGGTGCACCAACGCGAAGGCCATGAGCGCTTCACCCTGGACGCGATCCTCCAAGAGGAGGCCGCGGTGATGGAGTTGGTGGATGCGCGCAATGAGCGTGCGCAGTTGTGGCTGCCCGCGCGGGACACCGCGGGCCTGTCGGCGGATCAGCGCGCTGCGGTGACGGAGATTGCGCGCTCGCCGTGGTTGGTGCAGCCGTTGACTGCGCCTGCGGGTGCGGGCAAGACCACCTGCCTGCGCACCCTCGCCGAGGCTGCGCACGGTGCCGCGCGGGGAACAGCGATTCTGCTCGCCCCGACCGGCAAGGCGGTCGATGTGGCGCTACGGGAAGGGGCGGGGGATCAGGGCTACACCGTCGCCAAAGGACTCCAACTCCTCGAGAGCAAGGAGTTGGTATTAGATCGGTTCAGTCTGGTGTTCGTCGATGAAGCCGCCATGGTCGGCACCAGCGACCTACGCCGGCTGTTGACCGCGACCACCCGGGCCGGCGCGAAAACGATCCTGGTCGGTGATCCGCATCAGTTGGCGCCGGTCAAGGCGCGCGGCGGGATGTTTGCCCAACTCTGCGAGGACCTGCCCTGGACCCAGACACTGTCCGAGGTGTGGCGGATGCACGACCCCGAAGAACGGACCGCCTCCCTCGCGTTAAGGGATGGCGACCAGAAGGCAGTGAGCCGTGCGGTTGAGTGGTACCGCAAGAATAACCGCCTGCACTGCGGGGATGAGGTCACGATGGCCGCCGACGCCGTGGCCGCCTATAAGAAGGACATCGCTGCCGGTAAGGACGCGCTGCTGCTGTGCGACACCAAGGAGATGGCCGATGCCCTTAACCGGCGGCTGCATCACGAGATCGTGGCCGCGGACGCCGAGACGGTGGCTGGGGCGCGGGGGCATCGGCTCGCGGTGGGGGATCTCATCCTCACCAAACAGAATGATGCGTCGATCCCGCTGCGCTACAGGGAAAGTCAATCGGTGGACCCGGCACCGGTCCGCAACGGGCAACGCTGGCAGGTGGAAAAAGTCCATACCGGTCATCAACAGGTTCTCGCGCGCCGCCTCGACGACAACGCCTACACGATCTTTCCCACCGACTACACCCGCACACACGTCACCTACGGCTATGCGCTCACCGTGCACTCCGCCCAAGGCGCCACTGCCGACACCACCCACGCCGTCATAGGTGAGAACGCCACCCGCCGACTGATCTATGTGGCGATGACCCGTGGGCGAGAAGCCAACTCGGTAAACATCTTTCAGCGCGTGGCCGAAGGGCAGGAGCTTGATCACTCAGAGTCCGCAAGCGTGCACCTTCCCGCCCGAGGTGATGGACTGGATGCTGCTGATCTCGTGCGCAGGATTCTCACCAACGAGCAGCCGGGCGTCACCGCCCACGCCTACGCAGCCCAGACCTCGCAGGCGGCGCTACCTGCCGGTCTCCGCTCAATGCGAGCGCAGCACGCCGAAGCAGTGGGCCGTCGTGCGGCCGGTTACCGCGCGTGGCGAAGAGATCAAAAGGCACGGTCGATCGATGCAGATCGAATCCACGAACGTAGCGCTAGCAAGAGCCGAGACCGCTGCTCAGACTACGGAATCGAACTTTGATTGGACCCTGGGAGCTATTGAATGGAGTTGCTTCGGCGCCGCCGCTGCGGCACTCCGAATACAGTTCGAGAGTCGAGATACATCGGTATTTCCCACAGCTACGACACATTCGCTCACAAGTAGCAGACTTATCGGTGGTTGGCACCGATAAGTGGGATCGGCGGTTGAAGTCCCGATTTGGTGAATGCACGGGTTCCACGAACTGACGAGAGCGGTCTACATGACGTTGAAGCGGCTCCGAACGCTACGTTGATCTTGCGCAGGTCAATCATTGAGCGAAGCCGCCCGAACAAAACCAGTCCGACGCTGTCAGACCGACATAGAGGGCAGCCGTCCACGAATTCGGTTCCGTCATACACCAGGATTGAGCCGAACAGTCTAGGTATCTACGCACGCCCGGGACCTCCCGAGGGGACCCGATTGGTGGTCGAGTCGCTATGGGCTTTCAGTTGGTGGGTCGTGGCTCACTGTAGGGCGATCCCTGACGGGGTGAGTTCACCGTGGGCGGAGTGGGGCCGGTTGGCGTTGTAATCGGCTCGCCAGTCTTCGATGATCACTCGGGCTCCAGCAGTGAGTCGAAGCGCCACGAGTTGAGCAGTTCATCGGGGAGGCGGCCGTTGAACGATTCGATCCAAGCGTTCTGCCACCGCGAGCCGGGATCGATGAAAAGAGAACCGGCACTGTTGAATCGGCACCAATCGCGCACTACATGAGCCACGAACTATGGCCCGTTATCGAAACGCACGTAGTGCGGCGCCACGTGCATGAGGGCCAGTCGATCCAAGGCGTTGACACCGCCGTCGGCATCGATGGAGCGATCGACTTCGATCGCGAGTGCTTCACGGGTGAACTCATCGATCACGTTGAGCATCTTGAGAGTACGGCCGTCGGCGGCAGTGCTAACGGAATAACGATCAACATTCACCCTGGGGCGCGACTGGGGCGAAGATGCAGTGTCCGGGCGGGATGGATTCGGCTGCTGATCGATCACGCAGACGATCCCTCGGATTATCACGTCCTCACCAAAGACATCACCCCCTCAGAGACTCGCGAGGTGGCGGCCGGCCTCTCCGGGGCGACCCTCGCAATAGTGCACCGAAACAAGGGCCTCGGCCTAGAAATTGCGTCATTCGAGCGGCGATCCCAGCTCTCGCCGCAGCGAAAGTCCTAGCCGATAACAAGCGTGAGTTGAACGTACGATGTCTTGATGAAACAGCCTTCCAGCTCAGCACAGGGCCGCCCCGAAGTATGCGATATTTGCGCAAATCCTGACCATGATCTGGCCGCACTGCCATGCTTCTCCGATTTCGTGAGGAGGATCCCTCGGCCCGACACGCTACGCGCTCCGGCCGCCCGTCGCTTGCCGAGGACATTTGCCGAACACTCGGCACCATTCGTTAGCTTGTGGAACACGGCCATCGAGTCCGTCTGCTTCACGTGTCGGGACAAGGCAGTGACGATCGATGAATCGGCGGTGGGACTAATCCAGAAGCTTGCCCGAAATACGGAACATACACTATCAAGAGAAGATGCGAAGCCAGTTGCATTATGGTCATTAAAAACCGCTTTATTGTCGGTGCTTGAATTCGGTGATTCTGACGCCAGTACCGTACGCCGTATGGTCCAGCTAATCCTAGACCGGGATCTCAGTGAAATAGCCACTCGTGTACGAATCGTCAATGTAGAACCCGGACTTGCGCTCAGTGAATACTTGTCATGTCATCCCGCGAATTTTAATGCAGGCTTGACGTTCTATTACACAATCGCGCTACCGAATGTCGCATTTCTAATTTTGGCATCATTTTCGTCTAGCGGGACCCTACCGTTCTTCGACTCCTCGATCCAAGGAATGGTTGAACGGCGAGAAATATCGGTGAGGACGATATTCCCAACGTACACGCTGACGAAGTGGCCGTTCGCGTCGCCCATTAGTGTGCAAGCTGTTGAAAACGTATACCAGGCCCTCGTGCGCGGCATAAACCGCCAGAACGGCGTCTCAATTACTCCGGTTGCACGTTCCAATCAAAATGGCACTGTAAACAACGGCGATTGGAAGTCCTCAGAAAAAGAATCCAATTAGAGTAAAAAGACGGCTTCCATATCCGTATCTATGGTTCCGCCTATGTATCTGTCTGCGCCATTAGTATCGTCGAAACGGCCAGATTGGACGAGCAGGCCGCTAAGTCTGGCGCGAATATCGCCTACGGGTTTGCTCGCTTGCGTCCCTCGACGCATAATCTGCCAAGCCATCGTGCACAGGATCCACGTGCGCATATCCTGTCGCTTCTCGGATCTAGCTAAAGCAGCTTCGACCAGAGCCAAGGAATCAGACTGAAAGCCGTCTACCGTAAAATTCGCAAGAAGTGCGACGACACTCATACGGTCGATCAGGTGCAGTTCATCAACCCCGTCAAACATGTCCTGGAAGTCAGGATGCTTGGGCGTCGGCAGTATCGACGAGCCGCCTTTTGTGGACACGTAGGAGATGCACGACAGTTGGAGTGCTTCAGCGTAGTGTTTCATTGCGGTACGCTTGTGACCGATTCCCATGGCGGTTTCAGCCGCCTCCCGAAACGCGCGAGCACATTCGGCGTGCTGCTGTCGCGCCGTCATGCGCAATTGCCAGGCTGCAATTTCCTGTGATAGCAGCTTATCGCCATACGGTGCCCGTTCTCCAGTGAGGTTTGGAAAATACCGCTCCGCTAGCCCTGATACCACGCTCAACGCAGCATCATTCCGCGTGAGCGATGCGCATTCTGCAGCACCGCTTAGAAGTGCGGGTCCAAACAGTGAAGCGAATCTGCCACGCCTTTGTATCTCTAGCTTTATCTTTAGGGCTGTCGATAAGTTCTGTATCCAGATATAGTGTTCTGCGATGACGTCCCACACGCCAACAGCTCCGAGCTCCTCCATCGGAACATCGATGTTCGTAATGCGGGCTGCGATTGACTTGTGATCGTACTGAACTTGCTCCATATCTATCTCCGTCGCTAAACGTACATATGGATGGTTCTCGCGACGCGGCAAGAGGGACAGCTGGCGTTTCGTCTGCGCATATTCCTCTCGGCTTGCAATCCCCGCTTTGTACCCACTCTCCAGCAGGGAATTCAAGATGTCGGCTTCCATTGGGACTTGCGAAGTGCCCAGCAACGCCCTTCGTAACAGCGGTTCAAAGTCTGCGAAAGTGCCCGCCTGATACGAATATGTACTCAAGTGTTGAACAATCGTATCCCGATATTGGGGCAGGTGATAATAGTGCTCTAGAGGCATACCGATTAATGCCCGACGAAGGCACACTGCCCATGGTTGAGTAAATGACATCAGCTGATCACGGTTTCTTTCTTGCCACAGTGTCAGCTCCCAATCGTCATCGACCTGGGGATCGCGGGCAACAATGCTCTCCATCTCGGCCGCCCAGGCTGTCATGTAGGCCAGAATTACAGCGTAGTAGGCTGTAAAGGCAAGGGTCTCCCCAATGTCACGAAACAAGTTTGCGGTAATGCCGTGCATGTAGATTGAGCGATTGTCGCGCGAGATCAGGTGACGATCCATCAAGACGTTGAGCGATACCGCGATAGCCGGGTCGACGTCGCCCGTGTTCGGCCACGTCGAGCCGTGCACTGGGTTCTCGATGCCGTATTCGGTGGCGAGGTAAGTGGCTATAATGAGCGATCCAACTGTGGCATCCGTGCGGCCTTCGCCGATGAAGGCTACGGATAAAAGACAGCGCGCGGCCTGATGATCCCTTGCTTCGAGTCGATTGAAGTATTTCTCATACAAGATATGGACGGCGCGCTCATGCTTTGAGCGGTTCTGCACAACTCGGCTTTTCTCATTTTCGATTAACAAAGTCATAGTTCGAAGTGGCATTTCTCGCTCGTTGTGCATTCCCAGGCAATCAACAATAAGACGGGGCTTGCGCCCGACTGCCTCGACAAAGTCTTCGATATCCTTGTCGGATTCATTTTCGCGAAGAAATCGGGCTATTTTCCGCGCAATATCTAAAGAAGGGGGTTCGATCGGGAGGTATTGGTGGGGGATGTCTCGTGGAACAAGGTCCCGGAATTCCGAGGTGATCAACAATCTAGGACCGTTCCTCATCACCAGGGGGCTCACGGTGCTCCACTGCTCGACGTTGTCGACGAGTAGGATGAAGTCCGATAGTTTACGACCGACACGCATCGTCACATTTAGGTGGTGCATGAAGTTAGTCAGTGCGCGATCGAACTCGAAATCCATCTTTTGCGTAATGTCGTTCATGTCGACCAGCAATGACGTTAATGACGAACCGTCAACGATGGCGAAATCATGGGGGGTGAGATAGGTCTTTAGGGCCTGTAATGCTACGGTCGACTTACCGTTGCCCGTGTCTCCGGCAACTAAGAGGATCCTCTGGCCAGAGTCGGCCCACGCAGCCACCGACTGTTCCTGCTCCCGCGGAACGAGGGGCACGCCGTCGGTAAACTGAGGAATCAACATTGACCGGTCGTTTGAAAGTTTGATTATTTGCGCAGCTAGCTTCTCTCTAGCGCGTCTATTTCGTCTCTTGAATGCTTGGTCATCGTTTTCGTCCTCGCCAAGTCCATCTATGTTTCGGCGGACGATCCGCGTCAGTATTTCTGGGTCGGCCTTGCGGTATCCGGTTTCTACGCCGAACAAATACTTCAACCTCGTTGCCGTGGAATCTCTATCTTCCGGTAGCCCCTCGATCGCCGCTGTTAGTCTTTCGGCGACCGAATCGCCCGTCGGATGTGTGTGGCCCGTTGGATATCCGAGCGCGGTCAACAAAACCTCGAATTGGTCCCAGTCGGCGACCTTCCAAATTCCCGTCCGCCGGAGGGCTTCCAGCTGAGCGGTGATGACCATCGGTTCGGTACTCACTCCGAGATTATGACCCCTAGATGACCCCCCGCGCCCTCTATGTCTGAACCCCCCAGGTCGAAGGCTGGGAATACCGGCTACTCCCGTGCCGGCACCGCCAGACAATCAGAAAGGAGGTGTCTCAAAGATGAAGATCAAGTCCCAGCCTTCGCTCAACCCTCGCATATGGACTGTGATCGGTGCTCTCGCGTCGGTTGCTCGAACAGCGATCGATATTTGGCGTCTTTTCCATCAGTGCTAATCCTCCATCTGGCGGTCACCGGAGTTCAAGGCTCCGGTGACCGCCGCCCCTCTGTGGGGTCCTAGGTCCGGCGCAGTCCGCTCTATTGTCAGTGAGGGGACCCGATTGGTGGTCGAGTCGCTATGGGCTTTCAGTTGGTGGGTCGTGGCTCACTGTAGGGCGATCCCTGACGGGGTGAGTTCACCGTGGGCGGAGTGGGGCCGGTTGGCGTTGTAATCGGCTCGCCAGTCTTCGATGATCACTCGGGCTCCAGCAGTGAGTCGAAGCGCCACGAGTTGAGCAGTTCATCGGGGAGGCGGCCGTTGAACGATTCGATCCAAGCGTTCTGCCACCGCGAGCCGGGATCGATGAAGAGAGAACCGGCACTGTTGGCCGACGGCAGCCAGATCCCAAGCGGCCAGCCAGCTAAACTCACTACCGCATACCTCAGACGACTCTTGTTGCCATGGAGCAATTCACGGGGTCCGGCCAAACACGTTCACTCCTTTCTGAGCAGCCCGGAGATTCCCGCGAGGAACAATGCTACGAGCGCCCACGCGATGATCTTCGACAAAATTAGCGCAACGGTGAGCCAGGAGTCTGAGCGCGATCCCCAGTCCGGTGTGATTGAGGTGCTCCCTGAAGTTGGGAGAAGATTTGTGAATGTGAACGTAATCGGTTGCAAACAAGGATAACTAGGATGAAGGATCTCACACGGAGTTGCGCCGGTAATTGGGCTTTGCGGTGCCTGCGTATGCGTTTGGGCGGCATGCGCTTGTACGGCCTTGAGTGCTTCCTCTGGCTTCGCCGGAACGATGTTCGAACGGCCAAGGTGCACGAGAGCCCATGTAACAAAGAGCACCGCTGCGAACGACAACACGACCCGGAACGGATAGTAGCCGTACCCAATCACTGCTTGGTTGGCGTAGCCGACGGCTTTCTCGAATGTTGATGATTGCCTAGCGAGTCGCTTCGCAGCTGAGTATCGCAGATGTCTTGCACCGGAGGGATTTCCGTTGTTCTTGAAAACGTCAGCCATTTCTTGCCAAGGCTGGACCGAGGAAACTTCGGCCGGGGCAGTCGCCAGCCACCGATCCACCGCTGCCCAATTGTTGTGCATCGGGCCGTGGAGGTTTCCGATGTCCCAACCCGCAGCGGCGAGGGGGGCCGGCGGGTCGCCTACAACATCCAGTTCGGTAATCGAAGCCCGAGTTAGGTCAAACCTTCCCTCAACGCGCAAATTACCAAGGATCATCTCGCGGATCGAAGCACCCGCCAGCCACAGCGCACCCGTCTTCTCGCTGAGTAGTTCCGTGCCGGCCAAGATGAACCGACCGCTGACCTTCAGTCCGCTCGCGCTGATTCCTCCGATGACGCTGCACTGGCGAAGGAGAAAGTCACCTGTAATAGTCGAGCCGTCAAGCAAAAGTGTTGCATCGTCGTGATTTATGAGGGACGCACCCTCCATGTCGAGCTGGCCTCCAACCAGCAGCACCGGGGCAAATACTCTGCCGTGAACGGTAAGTTGTCTTGCGAAGAAACCGTTGGAAATTTCCGCTCCCGGTAGACTCAGTGCGTCACCTCCGGCGTTATTCAGCGATGCTTGCTCGACTGACAGACTGCCCTCGATCTTTATACCGCCTGCACGAACCCGTCCCTCCGTCCGAAAAGCGTCGCTCATCAGCACGTTACCGACAATGCGCAAATTCTCGATGCTGAGTGCGTCGCCACCCGGATTAGTGAAGGTCGCGCCGCGGAGATCGAGAATGCCTGTTATTGTTGAACGATCAAGTGCTACGCCATTAGCGCCGTCGTGGACGACGTGGGCATCCCTGAATGACAGCCAGTTGCCGATCGAGGCAGATAACGCGCGCACTTCACCTACCGCGGTGAATCCATCGGATGCGAAAAGTCCGGCATGGATCTCGGCGCCATCGAGACTCAGCGCGGTTCCGCCCTCGTTGATCAATTTCGCTCCGTTGAGGATCATCTGACCGGCCACGCGAACGCCGACACCGCGCACTACTCCGGTCGTCCGTAGGTTGTCAGCGACGATCCCGCCAGTTACTGCGGCACCGTCAAGACCTAATGCAATACCGCCCCTGTTCTGAAGGGTCGCGTGAGCGAGCGCGAGGGTCCCGCCAATTTGTGTTCCTAGGCAGCTGACCTCGCCCGCGGACTTGAAGCCATCACGAAGAAGCACATCGCCCGTGACCTTCGCTCCATCCATCGACAACGACTGCACTGAAGTCCCAGTGAAATCGAGCGTGCCCATGGTTGAAGCCGTTAGATCGACCGGACCTTCGATGAAGCTCCCAAGGATGCGGAGCGGTCGGAGAAATGTGAGATATGAGAGATCAAGAAGTCCTTCAATCCGAACGCTGAAAATCGTAATCCCTGCCGGATAGTCCAGATCGGGACCGCCGCGAAAGATGAATTCACGCAGCGCGTCTGCGGGGAAAGGCGCCGATTCGTCGCCCAGATCGAGGAATCCGCCCGCCCCGGCAGCTGTGTTCAAGCGTTCGACCCATTCTTCGCGTGTGTAGGTCATCGTCCGTGTCTATATGACGGCGGCGCGGAATGGAACCACCGACGCGCCCGAACGTCCTGGGCTACGGGCGCGACCGCCGACGGGTCTCAGCGCCGCGATTAAAGGCAAGGTTGAACGGTCCGGCCCGGCTAGTGTCGCGACACACGTAAGCCAGTAACCGAGAGACCCGCAACACCTAGGTGGGAAATATTCCGAAGTGGACGGGGCGGCTTTAGGCCGACCGGTCGGCGGTCGGTCGGCCTTCCCCGGGAGTACCGCGCCGACGTGCCCGGCTGTGGTCGCCGCAGTCCGCCGTTGACATGACCGCGCTCCGAGCCCCCAGGCGAATCCGGCCCGCCGTCGCGCGGACGGGGCCTGCCGGATTCATAGCGGAGCATATGTGCAGGTCAAAGTGGCGGGCGACTCCCAATCTGAAGCTGTGGCGCCCAAATGGCAATAGGTCGTACACTGGGAATGATTCATCTTGAATCGCGCGGGAAGGTAATTGGTCATGGCGACAGATGCGGTCGGGACGAGGAACAAAAGTATCAAGGACACACCCGGGCATGGTGTTGCCCAGGACCAGGGAACGTCGTACGAGTTCGGCTGGAATTTAGGTCTTGCAGGTGGAGAATCGTTGGTCGAGCTGGCCGCGAGGGCGCGCGTTGACGAGCGCGAGCTCGAGCGCGGAATCTACCGTGCCGCCAACAACGAAGGACTTTCGCAACGGCGTATCAGTGACATCGTGCAACGGTCTCAGGCAACCGTGCAGCGGATTCTGCGGCGGATCAATGCTGAGCCCGAACTTCTTGATGCCACGCCGATGGAAATCATCGACCGGCGCACGGCGGGTCTCATCACCACTGAAAAGATGATGGAGTACCTCCTGAACTGGAAGTACTCCTTCGGCTCTGTCGTTAGAATCGACGATGTCGCCACCGACGCTTACAGCTCTGGCGATTGGGACGACATCGAGCTTGCCTATTATCGGGATCAGCTCACTGATGACGAGTTCCAAACTCTGGCGAGGCGGCAGATCGAAAAAACTGCCCAGTGACGACCGGCAGTAGTCGCCGCGACGAAGTTGGCGATCGTCTCTCGAACTGGTCGAAGTCTGGAGACAGGCTCGATCGCTACTCGCCTAACCGCACCGAGGCCCTCTATCCCCTGGGCGATATCGTTCGACGCGCCTTCTGGAGGGAGGTCATCGACGAGTACTTGGAGCGGGCGGATCCGCGCCGTGACGGACGGTCAGCAATCATCACGGCGGGGCCTCCTGGTTCTGGCAAGTCAACAGCGGTACGCGCGAGGGTGGTCAACATTGGCGAGTATCGAGTGATCGATGCGGACGAGATCAAGGACGCATTGGTTGTAAAGGCCGTTGCGGACGGCATTTACGGCGATTTGTTGAGCCAGGTGTTGCCAGATGGGTATGGACTCGCGCCTCGCGAGCTCGCATCGCTCGTACACAACGAGTCAGTCGAGATAGCGAATCTGATCCGACGAATTAGTGTGGACCGCAAGGAGAACATCGTTGTTGAAGGCACCCTGGCGTGGGATGGGCAAGGACCGCGGATTTTCCGGGATTTAGCAGATGCCGGTTATGTCGAGGTCGAGGTGTTCGGCGTCGACGTCGATGCCCCCACGGCGTACGAGGGAGCATTGGCACGATGGTGGGAGGGCCGCCTGGCGTGGATCGATGGCGCCGACCAATTGGGAGGCCGTTTCACCCCCCGCGTCGCCATCGACAACTGTTACGACTCTTCCGGGCAATCGAACTGCACGGCACACGCTCTGGAGTTTATTAACCAAGCGCAGTCGGGAGAGATTCCGACCGTGGAGGTCACCATCCTCGGCCGGGACGCCGCGGGTGCACTTACGGTGATCAGGCAGCAGCACTACAAGCAGTGAACTCCGCCGCGATAGGTGAAGCCAGCGCGGACCGCCGGAGAATTCGGTTGAATACCTCGTCCATATGTGCGTAGTGGGCATTCGATAGAGAGATCAGCAGTTTGAACGCCTGTCGGGGTATCGGCGACGGATCTGACGCGTGGTTCCAACTGTCGAGTGCCGTGAAAAAGACGAGCAAACAGGACCCCCCGTTGTGCCGCCAGTGTGCCAAGACGCGAGAAAACAGGCGATAGACCGTCGATGCCGTGAAACGGCTGCGACGCTCTGACCAGTACGAATGCGACCACGACGCATCAGGCGAGACAGCAGAAATAGCTCAAGAAACCATTTACACACCAGCGCTCGGCGTGCTCGTGGTTCGATCGAGTGCTCGTCGTGGAGGCGGGCGTTTTCGCCTCTTCGAGCGTCGTGGCCGTCTCGGCGTGGCTGTTCCCTGCGGCTCTTTTCGGTTGCCGCCAGTGTGTGAACGTGGCGGCAGGTGCGGTCAAGGCCAACGGGCCGCTGCGAGGTCGGCTGGCGCCGAGCCTTGACCGCGCCTGCCGGCACGCACCAAGCGGCCTATATCGAGAAAGGCTCCGCTGTGGGCGTGACAAACATGCAAGGCGGTACAGCGAATACGGGTGGGGACAATCATCGTGCGGGACAGCAGCCGCATTGATCGTGAGCGTGGCTGCAGGGCAACAATACTTGCGTCGGGTCGCTCCAAGGGCACGCTCATCTAGCCCAAATGTGGCAGCGGCAGCGGTCTGAGGGGCGGTCGGGTATTGGTTCTAATCCCGTGGGGAGGACGCGATCGACCCCATGGGGCACCACAAGCGGTCGTGGGGACGGAGACGATGGTTGTTGTCGACCTGTCGTGGCACAGTTGGGGTGCACGGTGTCTGCGGCGCGGTCGGTGCGGGTACGAGAGAATGAAGGACTATGGCAGTGACGGGCACATCGCTGGCGGTGGAAGAGCAGTTGGTGTTTGACGAACACCAGTTGATCCATATCCATAACGGCGGTTATCAGTTCATCGATGTGCAGACCTTCGTGTTTCCCGACGCTGTCGACGACCGCGCCGTGATCGAGTTGTTGATCGGTCATGTTCGCTACCGCCACGGCTACGCAAGCCCGGAGTATCGCGACGCGAAGCTCATTCATGGCCCGTACTGGTTGGCGGCGATCAGCTGGGAGAGCTTCTCGGCGGTGTCGGCGGTGGCGGCTGAAGCGTTGATCAGCACGTGGGCTAACTATGACGCGGTCGTGCCCGACAGCGATTACCCCGTGTTGAACGCCCAGGTGTTTGGCCCGATGCGGGAAGCCAGCAGCATCTATCAGTTGGCGGATTTGCGGGCCAGCGCCGAGCATGACTGGGGCGATGTAGTGGGTTTGACCGGTTTCCATGAATTCGTGGTGATCAACCGCCAAACCCGTATATTGCGGTTGATCGTGGCGACCGACGACTAAAAGTCCAAGTCGGGCGGGTTCGGGTCAGCGGCCACGGCGGCGATGAACTCGCGGTAGACCTGCTCGCACAGCACCGCGGTGTCAGGGGCCAGCGCGTCGCGGTGGTCGGTAATCACCGAGACGTTGTGCACGATCAAGCGCCCGGCGTAGCGGGCTCCGCTGCCGGCGAGATAGTTGCATTGCACACTCCATACCGACTGGCCGGCTGCCGCCACGGTGGCGGTGCTGCGGATGGCCGCAGACCAGCGGCGCACGGGGATCGGCAGCACCTCGGTGTGGATGTCGGTGGCGCCTAGGTCGGTGAACGTGACGGCGGCGTTGCTCAGCATGGCGCGGAAGCCGGGCGCACCGGTGAACGAGAAGAGATGCAGGGTCTCGACCGCGATCGGGGTGTCGGATCCGGGAAGCCGGTAGGCGGCCAATCGTGGCGGGGGCGCCGCCAAGCCCAGAGTGGCTGGGTCGTCGAGGCTGACGGCCTCCCAGCCTGCGGGCACGGTGAGGGTACCGACCCATTGGGTCGCGGTGTGGCCGGCGGGCAACTCGCCGACATCGGTGACCTCCTCGTCGTGCAGCAGAACGTCGAGAAGGCTCGATGCTGTTTGGAGGCGTTGCCAGGACGGCACCGGCTGATGGTCAGCAGAAATCATGGGGTGGCCAGTTTAGCCAGGCCACCGACTATCGCCACCACTCCGGCAGCTCCGATAGCAAGCACTCCGCCCGCGGTTTCACCGGCCTCGACCAGCCCGTGGCCGGCCGCTTGGCCCGCGTCGGCGATGCTGTGCCCGGCAGAGGACAACCCGTGACCGATGCTGTCGAGCACCGACGGCCCTGGAGCACCGCCTAGCGCCCCGGTGGTGCCTGTCGGCAACGCGACGCCGGGCATGATC
The DNA here is from genome assembly GCF_011758805.1 of Mycolicibacterium fluoranthenivorans. Lineage (NCBI taxonomy): Bacteria > Bacillati > Actinomycetota > Actinomycetes > Mycobacteriales > Mycobacteriaceae > Mycobacterium > Mycolicibacterium fluoranthenivorans. The sequence goes on from NZ_JAANOW010000002.1 coordinate 610,069, forward strand.
GTGGGGGGCTGGGCGGGCAGCAGCGCGAAACCCGGAGGGGACGAGGTCTGCAACCACGGCGGTAGCCCATGGGGATCAAATACTGATGCCGGTGGCACCGCCACCGGCGGATGCCCCACCTGCGGGGGCGGCAACGTCAGTGGGGGATGGGCTGCCGGCGGCAGATCGGGCAGTGCGCTGATGATCGGGGTGGACGAGCCCGCCGGGATATGCACCTTTTGTCCACCACCCCAAGGGTATTGCACGTCGATGGTGGGCCCACCAGAACCGCTGGAGGGTCGCATCCGGATGACCGTACCGTCGGGAAGCACCCGCCCGAAGGTGGCGCCGCCGTCGCCGTAGGGCGTTTTCGTCGGCGGTGCTTCGCCGACGGAGTTCTTCACCAAGGTGTCATAAAGCCGTTCGATATCTTCGGGCCATTCCACCTGACGCACTCTGCGGCTGCCCTTTTCGAATTGTTTCAGCAGGTCCTCGACATCATGGCCATCATGAACCGGCTGCAAAGGCCCCGGATCAGGGGTCTCCGGGCTTCCGGGTGGGGCGTCTTTGAAGGCGTGATAGTCAACGGCTTCCACGGTGGGTTTGCGTGGCGGCGCCGCGGGCGGGGCCATGGGATGCTCGCCGAAGGCTGCCGTGTCGAGATTGGCTGTGGCCGTGCTGATCCGTTGGGCGACGTGGGTATCTGCGGCCAGTAGCTCGGCGGCACGAGTGCGGATCTGCGCGGCCAAGGTTTGGGCTTGGGCGTGGAGTTGGGCTTGGTGCAGCAGCCCGCTCGACGCCGGAGGGATGACCGAGAGGTCTTCAGTGACGGTGAAGCCGGCGCTGCGGGCGGCAGTGATGGCGTCGAGAGCGTCGTGGCCGGCGGCGGCGATGTCCTCGGCGCCGTTGCGGGCGATCCGTGCGGCGCTGTGTAACCGATCCGCCAGCCTGGACACGATGAGTTTGTCGGCGGCCGCGCGGGCAGCGGCGGCTTCACCACCGGCCCCGCGCCAGGTTGTTCCGCCCGGGTGGAGGGATTCGTCGTAGACGGCGTTGAACGTTTCTTCCCACTGCCAGGCCCGTGTCGTCCAGTGGGTGGCGGCGTCATCGAGGTGGGTGGTGTCCCAGGCCTGGATCGCAGACAGCGTGGGCACCGCGGTCACGGCAGCCACAAGCGGTTAGATCTCGATCAGGCCGTCGGGAACGGCACCGACAGCAGCAGCAGACGCTTCGTCGGTGCTGGTGTAGGCCTGGGCGGCACTGGTGGCGGTGGTCGCGGTGTCTGACAGTCGCGCCGCGAGCCGTGCGGTGGTCGCCTGCACGACAGCATGCGCGGCATGAACGGCCGCAGCCGATGGCTGAGCACCCACGCCGCTCAACGCCGGCGACGTCACCGCGGCCAGGGCGGTGGCATGCTCGGCACACCGGCCAGCCAACACCGTCAACCCAGCGGCATCCACCTGAATCTCTGAAGCGTCCCCCACACCGAACAAAGATAGACAACGCCAAAGCACGGCCTCTGAATACCTCCGGTCGGCTGCCGGGACAGAGACCACCGCCCCGCGTGTCTCGGCCATCGCGAACTCGCACACCTTGCGACGATGCTGGGATGGCAGACAATGCGCGGCTGTTTGAGGGCCATTTTGTGGTCGGCGGGTCAGGCTTGTACGTAACGACGGGCTGCTTGGGCCAGAGGGTCGAGTCGAACACCGCAAGCTATGACCTCACTATCGGTTTGCCGCAAGTGGACACGACACCTGACCCCTTTCCACCGGAGATCCGGCAACGGCTAGATATGCCCGACGTGCCCAAGTGGGACCTCGTGCCACCGATCTGGACGGCTGGTCCGCGAAACTCAGCCGAGCGCCAGGAAGAAGAGCACATGACCGATCCCGTCTGGGGCGCCGTCCTGGACGACGGACGCGCCAAGATTGTTTATCCCGAGTCCGCGAGAGACAGCGCTGTGGTCCTCCGTTGCCGCTTTGCCACGGTATTAGAAGCGACTGACGATGAGGAGTTTGAGGCGGCTGCCCAGAAATTTCTTGGCGAACTTGACGACTACTGGACACGGTTCACGTCGTGGGTAGGGATTCTGACGGGACAGGACTTCGTGGGTCTCGGGGGAGATCCAGGCGGCCTCACTCGGCTGCGCCCGCTGTTCACCTGGACGAGCGACCAGAAGGGCGAGCGGGCAGACGTGCACTGGCGGTACTTCCCCTCTCCTCGGAGAGGGATGCCGCAGCGTCAGCTGCGGGTGGACGAGCTGCAAATGTGTGCCACGACTGCCGGGAGGCAGTCACCTCCAGCTGAGTGGCTCTTAATCCGTGACTCTCGCTCGCTTATGAGAGCAGGTCAGAACCGGCGTGCGATCATCGACGCGGGCACGGCGGCAGAGATCGCAATGACGGCTCTGATCGACAAGTATCTGGATGGAGTCGGCACTGACGAACCCGTGAAAAAGGCGCTGGCAGAGAAGTACCGCGCTCTTGAAGGGCGCGAATCCCTACTGAGGACGCTGCAGCCCGGTCTCCTGTCAGACCAGCTGAAACGTGACCTGATTTGGCCCCGAAACCGCGCAACTCATGCTGGCCGCGAATACAGCGACAGGGAAGCTTTGGCAGCTGTCGAGATGGCTACCAGCATCGTGGAAGCCGCACACCCGTTCGTGAGCCTGATACGAACAACACCATGATTGTTCCCGCACAGGCGTACGGTCCTGCGGTTCGAATGCGCAGACCAATCAGGTTGCTCGTGATGCATCGCTACGGTGTGAAGATGACCACCTGATGCTGGCATACGCAGTCGTAGATGAGCCCGATGCGGCGGAGGTGGCTGTTGTGGATGACTACTCGAATAAGGATATTCGCGAGGCGCTGAAGAACCGCGAAGCGCGGCAAGCCGATGGCGTCACGCGGTCAGAGATCGCCTTCGTTGCGCTCGCCGAAGCCGCGGTGGCCTGTTGGACTGAGTGGTGCGAGGTACCGGGAGGTATAAAGATCGAGCAGAGGCTCGATCGGAAGTTTCGTCTGTGCTTTCCCTTGTGCGCGAACGCAATCAACCATGTAGAGGCTGCTCTCGCTATGCGGTCCAGGTACCCGTGGGTCGCAAAAGCTAGTGCGCGTATTGCATTCGAGCATGCACTCACCGCGCAGTGGGTTCTTCTGACTGTCAATGGTGAGTACCGCCTGAAGGCCCACATGGATTACAAGGCGCACAAACAACATGGACGCTTCATCAACAATATTCGCCGGATGGGCGAAAGCGATGACTCGTTCGCGCAGGTTGCTCATGGTCTGAGCGATCAGCGGCTGAACAGTCTGGTGGGCGAAGCACCAAAGGAGCTGGGCTTACCCAAACTTGATGCCATGTGCGGGCGCTTCGCAGAAGGTGGCGCAACCAACTTGCTGTACGACATCTATAGTGATCTGTCTGGTGCGGTGCACCCCTCGTGGTCACTGGTCCGTGCTCATGCCCGGTTCTCATCGACTGGTGTGATGACTGGTATCCAGTCCGACGGATCCGCTGCAGCCGGTGAACTGTTGGGATGTGAGCTCGCACTGAGTGCCCTCTGGGCGCTGTACGTGGTGGAAGTATGCCGGCCGCAACAACTTCGGGGAGTCCAAGTTGTGAAGATGGGGGAGTCCGCGGGATTGCCAGTTGACTTGCGCGCCAGTGATCACGACCCGTCGGAGCAACCGTCAGACACCAGCGCCTACTGGTTACCGGTGGACTGAGCGCGTCGTTTAATAAGGCGTGACGGCGCCGCGTTAAGGTGCGGCCGCCAAGATAATTGGACGTTATCTGCTGGCCACTCGATGGCAATTACGTTGAGGCACATGCGTTCGTAGCGAAACGTTACCGAACATTCGGGAGCACTAACTCCATTCGATTTCGGCTCTTCGCTTTCGTATCCTCAAAGATCCGCAGCATCTCTGTGAGATAGATGTACGCTGCGCGGGCGACCGTGAGCGCCTCCAAGCATGTGGCCTGCATCGCCTGCAGCGTGATGACCTGAATCGAGGGGGTATTTGCTTGATCTGCCGGCCCTCGGTAGATCTTGACGAAACGGTGCGTCCCTGCGTTTCGCATTTCCTGAGCATGCTCGTATAGGCCGCCCGGTTCCATGTCGAGTGCGAGTTCGGCCATCGCGAGGACAGAGCTCGCCAATCGTGCTTGATTGGCGAGCGAAGACCGAAGTTGGGTGCGCTTCTTATCCTCGAACCAGAACCGCGAGAAGAAGATTCGCTTGGGATTATCGCCGACCTGGAGGTGTTCGTTGACGGCAACGGCGGTCTTGTCAAGCACGTCCATTGCAGCCCGATGGGCAAGGGTAAGCTGGGAAGAAGCTTGTCCGTACAAACCACCATCAAGCGTATCGGTGTACAGGCCAGGATCTGATCGGTGCTGGAGGTGTCCGTCGTCAGCGGACTGTATCTGGATTGCTTCGAATGCAAGCTTTCTGGCTACTAAGAAATCCGACTTAAGCACGTTGAGCATCGCGAAGACTGGCGGTGGGCTCATAGCTTCGGGACCAGTAGTTGCACAATTCAGTCCGATTGTGTCCCAACGATCCTTGAACTCGCTGTATCCGAGTCCCTCCAGGGTTGCAGCGAGTGCTAGTCGATTTTTCATGATCCATTGCCGGTACGGATCGGCTTCTTCAGGCGAAGAGGTGATGGGAACATCACTTCCTGTCAGCGACATTGCGTCGTACTTCTGCGCAGCGGCCTCACCTGCGACGTCAACGGTGACGGAACGGTTTTCTTTTGCCTGGCGCAGATATTTGTCGTAGAGGCTGCACAAGTGGCCCTCGTAATCCCAGCCAGCGCGAATCACTCTGCTGACCATCACAGCAGCATTGCCTGCAGCATTGCCATTGTGTGGTGCGGCACGCAGGGCACGAACGTAAGCGTCGTACGCTTCAATCCAGCGACCGGATTGGTCCAAGGTGTTGGCTAGGTTGCACCACCGAGTGCTGCGTTCAAGGTCGTCGGTGGTGGTCAGGGCGGATGCTCGGAAGTTCGATCGCGCTGAGCGAAGCCGCTGGTGATTGGCGAAACGTGTTTCTAGGCGAGCATGTGTCGGGCTCGCGTCAGGGTTGTCAGACGGAACTGCTGCCTCACGCAGGATTCTAAGATCAGCAATCTCCATTTGGCTGTTTGCCAGGTTGTATAGCGCAGCCGACTCGTACTGGGTGCCTGTCAGGATGCCGCTGCTAACTACACGCGACATCCAATCTTCGGCACTCCGCAGCGCTTCCTCGTCTGCGTCACGGCTGGCTGCGTTGATCACCACGCCCGCCGCGTTCATTAATATCGCTGCTTCGGTCCTACTGGAGAATAGCGGAGGGTCACCCAAGGTCTCTGAAACCTTCTGGGTTAGTAAGGAGATCACAGCCCTTGGATTCTCGTCGACTTTAGAATCTAGGAATCGGGTCACTCCGTCGAGTTCGCCCAGCGATGCATCGCTCATATGGTTAGTGTGCAGGCTGGCCACCGTCGATTCCATCCGATTTCACTTCGACGAGCTGGTGGAAAGGACGCCGCCGGCGACAGCTTTGGCGGAATCGCCATGCTCATGTCGGGCCCGGGATCCACGTTGGATACTTGTGGGACCCGGACTCCTCCGACGAACCGCTGGCGCCGCCGCGTTTGGTTCTCACGGTGCAGCGGGACCGACCATCGTCAGTACGTCCAGCCGGATGTTCGCTCGGTCCCATGCCGAAGCTGACCGGCTCCTTGGGTTTCTGGATCGCAAGAGCAAGACCGCGGGTCGCCGCCCGGTCGGATCGTCGCCGTGCATGGCGAGGTTACGAGTCCGGTGTCGCGAAATCTTCCGTGTGCCGCTCAGGGCACTCTGCGTGATCTCGATAAGGGAGGCCACCTCACGCCTCGCCGAGTTCAGTCTGTCCTGGCATGCCGTGCTCGACCCGCCGCGATGTCGCACAGTCGAGGGTGACCGCGCGGGTTCCAGCCCACCTCCGCCCCGCGAGTCGCGGCCAGCTCGCGGTGACGATGGGCTTCGCTTCGGACGGATCGTCGCGCGCAGCGAGGCACACATTCACCGACTCGCCTGGTTCGACCGCCGCGATAGTGTCGCTCCACAGCGGATACCTGGCCTGCACTGGTTGTCCGGCCGACGGCTTCTCACCCGAGTCCCCGATCCATACTCGCGGCCTGCACCGCTGGCCGGTCAGTTTTACGTCGTGGGCCGTGCCGTCGCCGTGGTTCGTCAGCCGCACCCACCCTGCCGGCAACCACGTCATTCCGGTGAAGTTGCCCTCATTCTCACGCGTCACTCGCTCCATGTCCTCCACCAACGCCGTGGAGGCTGCCAGCCGCAGGTCGGGGCGCGGCCCCACAAGGAAGCGGTTTACGAGCACGGTCACGAGCGCACCAGCTGCGCCGGAAGTCAAGATCGTGGCCCATATGGGTAACTGAGACATGCTGGGAGCCTATCGACTTGGCCGGACACGTCGAAGGATGTCGACGCCAGTTCGGGCGCGTTGTCGCCCCAGCTGAATAGCCTCCCCGTCCATCCGCACGTCGTCGGCCGGCGGTCTTCGAAGCCCGCGGTAGTTCCACCCTGCACTGGATCTGCGGGACTAGGTGGGTAGTCCATGTTTGGGTCTGCTGCACGAATAGGTGACAGTTTGACCTGCCCTACGTGTTGGGTTCCAGTCGTGGTGGCTAACTGACGGCGGTGAGGGTGTCGTTGGTGAAGGATAGTTCGTACTCGATCAGGGTGCGGTAGTTCAGCGCCGAGTGGCGGCGTTGGCGGTTGTGGAAGATCTCGATGTAGTCGAAGATCGCGTTGGCCAGCTCGACGCGGGTCTTCCACTTCTGGCGGTCGAGTAGCTCGATCTGCATGGAAGACCAGAAGCTTTCCATCATGGCGTTGTCCAGGCCGTCGCCGATTGATCCGAACGACGGAAGCAGTCCTGCCGACCGGATCTTCTCCCCGAAAACCCATGAGGTGAACTGACTAGGTTCAACCGGTCGAAGCAACACCCTGAAATTTGGAGGGTGTTTGAGGGCTTGGGTGGCCATGACCGCTCAGCCTTCGGTTCGAAGATGACAACGCGCCACCGATGCGTCCTGGGTCGGGTCCGAGGTTCCTGGGTCGTCGAATGCCTCAGGTCGGCAGTTGGGGCGCTCGTGATGGACGTAGCTGGGGCCAGAACTGGTGCGTAGGCAAAGCCGGTTCCGGAGTCGAAGTCGGGGGTGGTGCCTAGATGCGTTTCGCCATCGAATATTCAGCGATAATGATCGGGATTCGACCGGAGTCGACGAAATCCGTCGGGATCTCAACGCGCTTCAAAAACCTTGTGCTGCTAGGAATTAACCGGTCTTCAGGACAACGTCCGGGAAACGTCAAAACCAAATCCCTTGGTCGCGGGTTCGAGCCCCGCCCGCCCCACGTCAACAGCCTCACTTCAGTAGGTGCGTCGACACCACTGCTGGTGGTTGCACCATGTCGATACTCAGCGCGATCGAGTTCGCCCTATGAGTGGAGCGCGACCCACCGACCCCGCGCCGGGTGCACCATCGGCTGATGATGCGCGGGCCGGTTGGTGCTAGAACGCCGGGGCCTCGAACGCCGGGGCAATGAACCGGTGCAGAATTTCGGCCTCCATTTGTTCGTCCCCGATCGGCAGGTAGGCCATCGATAGCACTACGTGAACGATCCACAACGCTGCTGCTGGGTCATCATCGGTGATCCCGGTGAGTTCGGCGGCCAAGGCACCGAGCATCGGCGAGGAATGCAGGTCGCTCAGCGCGGGCGCCTTGCTCGACGTCATCATCAATCGTCGTATCGCGTCGGACCTGATCTGCTTCAGCGCCGAGCTGATCGCGGTGACGACCCGTTGCGACCCTGTCAGGCCTTTGACCTCGGCGCGGACGGTGTCGGTGATGCCGGAAGCGATTCGCAGCAGCACGACGTCTCGAATGTGTGCCTTACCGCCGGCGTAGCGGTAGATGGTTGCCCTCGAACAGTGCACCTGCTCGGCCAACGAATCGACGTCCAACGCGTCCAGTCCGTCTCGGAGTATGAGTTCGGCAGCGGCGGTGTAGATGCGTTCGGCCGCCGCGGCCCGGCGATCTCCACCGACGACCCAATCCCGTCTCGCCACCCAGCCGCTCTCCTTGTATCGCCTCGGAGCCATAATCTCAGGTCTGAGACGGAAAGCTACCGATTATCGGCTATCTGGCCAGTTCAGCGTGCACAGCTGAGACGCCGACCACCGACCATGGTGACTGCCCGTATCGACTTCATCGTGATCTGTTGACCACTTGGGCTGAGCCCCTCAGCCTGAACCGATGACACCACTGGCGGGGACATTGGGGCTGGCGCTGTTCGATGATCAGTTCATCCAGGATCCGTATCCGCTCTATGAACGCATGCACACAGAGGGGCCCGTCCACCGCATTGGTGACTCGGGCTTCTACGCGGTGAGCGGGTGGGAGGCCGTCAATGAGGCCGTAGCGCGGTGCACTGACTTCTCCTCGAATCTCACCGCCACCATGATGCGCAACGCCGATGGCACGGTGGGGACCTTCCCGATGGGTGAACTCGGTAGCGCCACCCAGGCGCTGGCCACCGCCGATGATCCCGCTCATGCCCTGCATCGCAAAGCGTTGCTACCGCATCTGGCGGCCAAGCGCATACGTGCCATCGAGTCCTTTGTCGCCGACACCTCGACGCAGATATGGGGCACCCGAGTACAGGGCGGTCGCATCGAATGGATGGGCGCGATGGCCAACCGTCTGCCGATGATGATCGTCGGACGCATCATCGGTGTCCCTGACGAGGACACCGACAAGCTCATTCGGTGGGGATATGCTGCCACCCAATTCGTGGAAGGGCTGGTCACCCAAGAACAGCTGACCGCTGCCGGCATCTCAGTTATGGAACTCAGCGGATACATCGCCGAACTATTCCAAGAGGCCGCCACCAACCCACAAGACAACCTGCTCGGCGACCTCGCCACGGCATCCGCTACGGGCGATCTGGACCAATTCACCGCGCTGGCAATGATGATCACCCTGTTCAGCGCCGGAGGCGAGTCCACGGCCTCGCTCATCGGCTCGGCGGCCTGGATCTTGGCGACGCACCCCACGATCCAGCACCAAATTCGCGAGCAACCAGACTTGCTCGGCGTGTTCCTGGAAGAGGTGCTGCGCTTCGAACCACCGTTTCGGGGTCACTATCGCCACGTCGTCACCGACACCGAACTGGGTGGCGTTGACCTGCAAGCCGGTTCACGACTGCTGCTGATGTGGGGAGCAGCCAACCGTGACCCCGCCCACTTCACAGACCCCAACCAATTCCGGCTCGATCGGACAGTCGGCAAGACTCACCTCACCTTCGGCAAGGGGGCGCACTTCTGCGTGGGTGCAGCCCTGGCCCGGCTGGAAGCGACCGTCGTGATCGGTCAACTGCTGCAACGCACGAAGCACATTGATGCAGCCCACACGGGGCGCTGGTTGCCTAGCCTCCTCGTGCGTCGGCTTGATCATCTTGAACTGGCTGTCGCATGACCGGGCACGAGGAGTTGATCGCCTACTACGAACTGACCCAGGCCAAGGCGGCATACTGCCGCACACTCGATACGCGGGACTGGAACGCCCTGGCGGTGTTGATGACTCCAGACATCGAATTCGGCATGAGTGACGGCGCTTCCGAACCAGTCATTACCGTGGGCCGCGATAAGACGCTGGCGCTGCTGCAGTCTTTGGTGGCCGGAGCGAAGACCGCACATCAGGTCCACACCCCAGAAATCGACCTTGACGCCGACGAAGCGCGGGTGATCTGGGCCGTGCAAGACCGAGCCGTGTACGACAACGGAATATCGGTCACCGGTTACGGGCACTACACCCAACGCTGGATCCGCCAGGCCGACGAATGGAAGCTTGCCTCATCGCGGCTGACTCACCTGATCACCGACGTTCATCAAGCCACAACCTGATTCCAGCCTCGAACCAACCTGACTCACCCCACCGGGGATACCGTCGATCGACGCCTCGTTGTTGTGACTCGCCGCGACCCAACGTCGTTCGGAGAGGGTATATTCTCATTCTTGGGTATTCCGGTTATCGCGCGTTCGACCAACGCTCGTTCCGGAGCGGGTGCCCGTAGCGTGAAACTGGTAGCAGGCAATGAGGGGCGAGGAACGATCAATCCGGTGTGGCGATCGATTCAGTGAACTTCGGTTCGTTCTCGGACGAATTTTCAACGATCCGTTCGGTACTTTCTGGCGCCTACGCGATCGCGCTCCCGTCTACCACACGCTCGTGCGCAAGGAGCACGACCCACCGTCATCCGGACCTGAAGCAGGCACTACGTCAAGGAGGAACGCCATGAGCGAGCTCAGAGACATCCGTGAGTTGGCCGGGGACACCGAAGCCTATCGGTCGGAACTGTTTCGCAGGTGGACCGGATTGCTCAGCTATCGCTATATCGGACGTCACCATTCGTTGATGAACAACGGTGCCGTGGACGATACGGTCACCATCCGCCGCGATATGCGTAATCGAGTCGGTGGACTCATGGCGGCTCCGTTGGCCATCGCCTCACCGGAAGGATGCCAAACGGACATGGTCGCCGTGCCGAACCCGGTCATCGCCTCGGTGCAGATCATCGACCCAGGTGTGGATGTGCAACGTATCGAGATCGTCGGGTCGGGGGTGATCCATCAGGGGCGCACCATGGGCTTTGGCCGGTGCCTGATCGTCGATGCCGATAATCCCAGTCGCGTCCTCGCCTTCAACGAAGGCCAAGGTGCCATCATCGGTATCCCGCCCGACGGGCTGGACAGGATGGATGTCGACGAGCATGCGCTGCATATCGAGGACTCGCCGGATCTTCCCCCGCTGTGGCGTGCGTTCGGGGCGAACCGCCGCGACGACGGGCACTGGACGCTCCCCACCCTGAGCGCGGATCTCGCGTCACCGGACGCGGCTCTGCACATCGGTCCTCAGCATGTTGTGCTGGAAACTGCCGCGACGGAGTTGGCGGCCGAGGTCGCAGGCACCGCGAACCTTCAGATCCGCAGTTGGCACGTGATGTTCATGGCTCGCGGCAAGGTGGGCCCGTTCCGTGTCGACGGTGTGGCTCATGCCGGCGGCACGTCCAGCGTCGGTGTGCGAATGCTGTTGGTCGACGAAGGCAACGACGGCAAAGTGGTCACCTCAGCGACTGCATTATTCGACGTGGGTGAAGGCTAGCGACCTCGGGCCAACCTGAACTGTGCCGAGGCGAGATCAAGGAGATCCGGTGTGAGCAGGTCGCCCGCGTGTTCAACCCAGCACCAACTGCGCGCAACTGATCGGCCTGAGGTGTCGGATGTGAGTTCGCCAAAGTAGTGAAGTGGGCTACCCATATTGTTGAAGGCAAACCTGTAGGACTCATCGCCGAGTGTGGCATCCAGGCTGATGAGCCGCCCGTTCGCGTCGAAGCTCGGCTGTGCGCGGACGTCGTTGTGCACGGTCGTGCGTCCGTCTCTGAGCTGATACCCCGGGCCAAAGTCGAGTCCACTTCGGCCTTGCCAGAAACTGCCGCCACCGACCGTACCGTCGTCGTACTCGTGAAGCCACGACATCCACATTCCCTGCAGATTTCGGGCAATGGGAAGCTCGGTGTAAATCAGACCGTCGGGCCCGTAGGCGAAGTCTTGATGCGCGTACCCGGAGACGTCGACGCCGTCGATGGACCCCGTCACGTGCATCAGTTCGTGGCGGTAGTACACGTCGTTGTCCGCCAGCTCATCCTGAGTGGGAACATGAGTGAGTACGACTGCGCTGACGGTATTTCCGTGAATCTCCCACCGTCCGCTGGCGTCGAACCAATGGAAGCCCTCGTCGTCACGTTCGATTCTGCCGCTGGGATAGAACGTCTGAACTTGCTCAGCGCTTGCTAGGTAGGTCAGCGGCTCGAACCAATCAATGGTCGAGTATTCGCTGAACAGATGGTCGGCTGGGGTGTTGAAATCACGTGCCAATAAGCGGAACCCGCAGATCGGTGACACGACGTGAGTCATGCCCCGGACGAAGTCGTCGGCACCTCTGAGACCCCAGTACTGCCTGCCGCTCGCGTCGCTGACGACAGCTCCGACCCAGAGACCGCTCAAGCCCACGTCGCCTTTTGGTGTCCATTCCCGGCGGTAGTGGCTGAGCGACGGAGCGAAGCTGCTCACGTCACACACAACGTCGGATGTCATTCGGGCTCTCTTCCTGGTATGAGCTTTCCGTACTCTTGTTGACCGCAGGGCCGATCAACCGAAGGTGATGACGCCGCGGATGTTCTTGCCGTCGCGCAGGTCTCGCATCGCCTCGTTGATGTCGTCGAGTTTGTAGGTCTGGGTGACCAGCTCGTCGAGCTTGAGAGTTCCCGCCTCGTACATCGACAGCAGGCGGGGCATGGCTTCTCGTGGGTTCATCTCGCCGTACAGAACACCTTTGAGGGTCTTACACGAGGACACCATGTCCGGCAGGATCAACGGAACCATCATGTCGGTGAGCTTCGCCATGCCGGTCACCACACACGTACCGCCTTTGCGTAACAACATCATCGCCACCATGATCAAGTCTGCCGGTAGGACCCCTGGGGTCAGAATTACGCGATCTGCCATGACTCCCCAGGTGAGTTCCTTGACCAACTCGATGGCTGATCCGGCATCTGTGGAGGTGTGCGTGGCACCGAAGGTCGGAGCCGACTGGCGTTTGAACTCGTTGGGATCGACGGCGACGATGGTCTTGGCCCCCGCTGCCTTGGCGCCTTGAACGGCGTTCATCCCGATGCCCCCGACGCCCACAACCACCACGGTGTCGCCGACCTCGGTACCGGCCGCGACCGATCCCGACCCGAAACCGGTTGTCACACCGCATGACACCAGGGACGCGGCCTCGAGTGGAATCCAGTCGTTGATCTTCACCAACGATCGCTCCGAGGCGACGACGTACTCGGCGAAGGTACCCACCTGCATCATCGCCATCAGGTCCTCGTCGCCGAGGTGGCGGCGAGGAGTGCCATCGGTGGTCATGTTCTTGCTGTAGATATCAGCCCCGACGTCGCACAGGTAGGTATGCCCCGTGACGCACCAGCGGCAGTTGCCGCACGCAGGGAAGAACGAGATCGCGACGTGGTCACCAGGTTTGAGGGTAGTGACTCCGGGACCGACCTCCTCGACGATGCCCGAGCCCTCGTGACCGCCGAGCATGGGAAACCATTCGGGCACTGGCACGCCGGCAGCCCGCATCATGGCCTCCATGTCCTCGCTGGGGACGCTGTCACCGGAGTAGAAGTGCTCATCGGAGTGACACACACCCGCGTAGGCCATCCTCACCAGGACTTCACCTGCGCGTGGCGGATCGAGGTCGATCTCGGCGACTTCCCAGTCGACTCCAACACCGCGCAGGATTGCTGCTTTGCATTTCATGAGGTCTCCTTTTCGCGCCGGGGCGTCTACTGAGCCGGCCAGCCGACGGTCTTGGTCTGGGTGAAGATCTCCAAGCCCTCAATGCCGCATTGGCGTCCGATGCCGGATTGTTTGTAGCCGCCGAAGGGGGCGTCGGCGCCGTACCACAGCCCGCCGTTGATACCCAGCGTTCCCGTACGAATCCGGCTGGCAACGGATTTAGCGCGTTCAAGGTCATGGGCGAAGACGACGCCGGACAACCCATAGATGGAGTCGTTGGCTATCCGAACTGCGTCATCGTCACCGTCGAATCCGATGACAGACAACACCGGTCCGAAAATCTCCTCTTGGGCGATGGTCATGCGGTTGTCGACATCGGCGAAAATCGTCGGTTCGACGAAGAAGCCGCGCGGCTGATCTCTGGGGATACCGCCACCGGTCACCAGGCGGGCGCCTTCAGCTTTGCCCTTCGCTATGTAGCCGAGGACACGTTCCTGCTGCCGTTTGGAGACCTGGGGGCCTTGGAGAACCGAAGGGTCGGTGGGATCGCCGTACTTGTTCTTCTCCATGGCGACCTTGACGATCTCGACGGCCTCGTCGTACCGGGAGTTGGGGACCAACAGTCGCGTGGGCATCGCACAACCCTGCCCGGCATGCATCGAGATGAAGGCGCTGCCACCCACGGAAGCTGCGATATCACCGTCCTCGTCGAGCACGAGGTAAACCGACTTCCCGCCGAGTTCAAGAAAGGTCGGCTTCACGGTGTCCGCGGCCGCCTTCATGATCCGCCGGCCTGTCGCTGTCGAACCGGTGAAAGCCACCATGTCGACCAGGGGTGAGGTCGAGAGCACCTCGCCGACGAGGTGGTCCGAGGACGCCACGATGTTGATCACCCCCGGCGGTATATCGGTCTGCTCGGCGATGATCCGTCCGATGCGCGTCGCGTTCCAGGGGGTGTCAGGGGCGGGCTTGAGCACCATCGTGTTGCCCATCGCGAGGATGGGACCAATCTTGTTGAGGATGATCTCGAATGGAAAGTTCCACGGTGTGACCACACCCACGACGCCGACCGGTTCTTTCCACACCTCACGTGCCGCGAGCACACCCATCCCGAACGCATCCTTGTCGGGCAGCGCACGTTTCCAGGCGAATTCGCCGATCATGTCGGCCGGCCAACTGAGCGCCTCCTTCAACGGTACGTCCAGCTGAGGACCGAAGGTACTCAGCACGGGGCAGCCGACCTCGGCGACCAACTCGCTGCGGATGTCCTCCTGCTCGGCCTCCAGAGCAGCTTGCAGCTGACGCAATCCGTCAGCGCGCAAAGCACCGTTTCGCGACCAGTCGGTGTGGTCGAAGGCATGACGCGCAGCGGCGATCGCGCGCTCCATGTCCGCGCGTGTGCCGTCTGCGGTGCTACCGAGTACCGCTTCGGTGGCTGGATTGATGTTGTCGAAGCGTGCGCCGGTCTCGGAGTCGACGAGCTTCCCGTCGATGAGCATGCGCGATTCGTGGTTCACAGTTCGGGGTCCTCTACCACTGTCGAAGTTCTTTGACGGCGTCCGCGGGCCGCGGTGCCAAGGTCAGGTACGGAATGAAACTGCTGTTGCCGCAGAGGAGTACAGAGCGGACGACATCGACAAGGTGATCCGCGTCCACCAGGCCACCCTGCATGAAGCCGTTTTCCATCCAGAACCGGATGGCAGTGTCCAACGCTTTGGGATCCCAGTTCTTGTTGAACTCGGTCTGTGAGTCGCCGGTACCACCGAAACTGTCGCCCACGGCGAGCCGGGTGAAACCGATGTTGGGATGTTCGATTCGCCAGGCTTCGACGAGCTTGTCCAGCGCCGCTTTGGTCACCGCGTACGCGCCGAGTAGGGGCCACGGGGTTGAGTAGGAGGCACTGAGGGACGACAGGTAGACGGCGGTGCCGCCGGCCGCGGCCAGGTGCGGCGCGGCGGCAGCGGTTATCAGCGATGCGCCGGTGACGTTGGTGGCGAACAGATTCGCCCACTGCTCGCCGGTGACATCGGACAGCGGCGCCAGGATGCCCATCCCGGTGGTGTAGACGACGGCGTCCAGGCCGCCGAACGTGTCGACGACCTCGGCGACCGCATTCTGGCAGGACGCCGCGTCGGTGACGTCGCAGGCCACCGCCGCGGCTCCGTTGCCCGCCTCTTTGGCGGCGTTGGTCAACCGGTCGAGGCGCCGAGCGAGGAAGGCCACACTGGCGCCTTTGGCGGCGAGTCCGATACCGATGCATCGCCCGAGTCCTGCTGAGGCACCGACCACCGCTACCCGGAGAGCGCGCTCAGACATTGAGCTTCGCCCCGATCGAGCCCAGTGATGCGCCGATCTTGCGCTCGAACCTGCCCTGGTCGAAGCTCCGGACCTCGACGTCGTGGTCCCCGGCCTCGGCGCGCAGCGCTCCGACGGTGCACTGTTCGCGGGTCCGGTGCGCGAACGGGTCGAAGGAGTACCAGCGGCAGGCGTTCTCGTAGGTGATCTTGTTGATCTCGTCGTCGGGCAGCCCATCCATCACCACGGCAAGCTCTTCGGCCGCGGCGGGCCATGACGAGTCCGAGTGCGGGTAGTCGCATTCCCATGAAATGTTGTCGATACCGATGTCGTGGCGCAGCTTGATACCGATCGGGTCGGCGATGAAGCAGGTCAGGAAGCGCTCCCGGAACACCTCGCTGGGCAGCTTGTCGCCGAAGTCCTGACCCGTCCACAAGTGGTGCATCTCGTAGGTGCGGTCCAGGCGATCGGTGAAGTAGGGGATCCAGCCGGTGCCGCCCTCGGACAGCGCGAACCGCACGTCCGGGAACTCTTTGATCACGCGCGACCAGAGCAGGTCCGCGGCTGCCGAGCAGACGTTCATCGGCTGCAGCGTGATCATCACGTCGATGGGGGCGTTGTCGGCCGTCATGGTGATCTTGCCGGACGACCCGAGGTGCACCGAGAGGACGGTGTCGGTGTCCGACAGCGCCTGCCACATCGGGTTCCAGTATTCATCGTGGAAGCTGGGGAAACCCAGCGTGGCGGGGTTCTCGGTGAATGTTACAGAGTGGCAGCCCTTTTCGGCGTTGCGGCGGATCTCCTTGGCGCACAGCTCCGGATCCCATAGGACGGGCAGACCCATCGGTAGGAAGCGACCCGGGTAGCTGCCGCACCATTCGTCGATGTGCCAATCGTTGTAGGCCTGGGTCACCGCCAGCGCGAGGTCCTTGTCCTTGTGCGTCGCGAACAATCGGCCCGCGAAGCCGGGGAACGACGGGAAGCACATGGATCCGAGGATGCCGCCGGCGTTCATGTCCTTGATGCGCTCGTGGATGTCGTAGCAGCCAGGACGCATCTCGTCGAAGGCGGTCGGTTCGACGCCGTACTCCTCGCGCGGCCGCCCCGCCACTGCGTTGAGTCCGATATTGGGCACGATCGCTCCGTTGAACGTCCACACCTCCGACCCGTCGGGCTGCCGGATCACCCGCGGTGCCTCATCGGCGAACTTGCTCGGCATCCGTCCCTCGAACAAGTTTGGTGGTTCCACGAGGTGATCGTCGACGCTGACCAGGATCATGTCTGCCGGTTGCATGGGACTCCTTCGAGTGCACGGGTGGAAGGAAAACTATCAGCCTTGAAGAGTAACTATATGTCAAAAACGGAAATCAGAGTTTTCACACTGTGATGAAGGGTCGATTTGATGGCGAAACAATCAGCGACGCAACATATTGCCGGGATTTACAGCGAAGCTGAGCAACATCCGATCCAGGATCTGGGCCGCACGTTTGCGGGCTGCTGTCGGCCGCGACGCGTGGGCCACCAGCAGCGATGCTTCCTCCACCGCGGCGACCAACATGTGGGTGAGTTCGCGGACCGGTTGGTCGTCGATGATCCCCTCGGCGATGGCTTCGCGCACCACCTCGTCGATCATCGCGATGCTGTTGCTCTCCTGGATCGAGCGCAGCGTCTGCCAGCCCAGTACCACCGGACCGTCGACGAGCATCACGCGCTGGACCTCGGGCTCCGACGCTGCCTGGAGAAACCCCTGCAGGCCACTGGTGAGCCGCTCCCAGGGGTCGGCGCCACCGGGCGGGGAGGCCAGTGCCCGCAGCGTGAGGTCGCGTTCCACCTCTTCGAAGACCGCCCGGAACAGTTCGGCTTTGTCCCTGAAGTGATGGTAAAACGCCCCGCGAGTGCCCACGCCCGACTCGGCGACCAACTCACCGATGCTGGTCGCGAAGAACCCCTGTTCGACGAACAATCTGCGACCAGCGTCGATGAGATCGCGGCGGGTCTGGTCGCCCCGCGCGCGTCGGTCGTCGTCGGTCCCGCCCCGTTTCGCCATGGTCGCATCGTATCAACATTCATGTTGTATGTTGCGGTTATGGTTGACGACGAGGTTCGCGCGTACGGCTCAGTGGCGCCACTGAAAGTGGGCTTGCTCAACGACTATCCGACGAAGGGTGATACCGACAACGACACCGTGGCTGCGCTGACGCTGGTCTTCGACGAAGCGCAGGCCTCGGGTTTGATCGACCGGCCGATCGAGCTTGTCCAGCGCAACGTGATCGGCTTGCCCAACGGTACGTACCGGGCCGTTGAGCGGGCGTTCGACGAACTCGTCGAGGAGGGCTGCCTGGCCATCTTCGGGCCGTGGGTCTCCGACAACGTGGTGCCGTTGCGCCCCCATGTCGATGCGACGGCGCAGACCCCGATCATCACATTGTCGGGATCGGAGGGAGCCCTCGGCGAGTGGTGCTTCGCCCTGAACAACGGTTCGATGGCAGAGGAGCCGGTCATGCTGGCGGCAGTCATGATCGGCGACGGCCGGTCGCGTATCGCGATCGCCTACGAGTCCTCGCTTATCGGCAAGGAGTACCTGGCCTCGGCCGAGAAGGCTTATACCGCAGCCGGTTTGCACGTGATCGCGACAGTGGCCATCCCGCAGGTCGAGGCCGACAAGGCCGAGGCGGTAAAGACCCTTCAGGTCGCCGAGCCGGATGCGCTCGTCCATGTCGGATTCGGGCACGGTCTGTGGGGATTCTCCGACGCCCTGCTGGCGGCGGGCTGGGATCCGCCGCGCTACACCACTACGGCCTTCGAGATGGCGCACATCAACGCCGAATGGATGCGGCACCTGTCCGGATGGACCGGGCTGGACAGCTACGACGAGCGCAACACCGTGGGGCAGGGCTTCCTGGATCGGTTCGAGGCCAGATACGGCCGCCGGCCGGGACATTCGATGCCCGGTCTGGCCCACGATGCGGCCACGGTGATCGTCCGCGGGTTGGCGGCCGCCCGTCCGCTGACCGGGGAGGGCGTCAAATGCGGAATCGAGCAGGTGAAGCTCATCCCGGCGGCCAGTGGTGCACCCGGCACCTTCCTGCGATTCGGCCGGTACATTCGGCAGGGCTGGCTGGGTTCGGACTATCTGGTCGCCCGCCGAGTCCTCCCAGGCGGCGCCGGGCATATCTTCCACGCCGCGCCCAGCGACAACATCGCCAGGGCGGTCGCCCACGCGTCAGGCTAGCCGGATGGCTCCGAACACCGGGGCCGTCACTATGCCGGGCGGCTGGGCCAGGACATAGGGAATGGCCCGGACCGCGCTCATCGCGATCATCAGATGTCCCGGCATGGTGGGGATGCCGCCCGGGGTCGCGTCCTCGCCTCCGACGTCGAGTTGTAGCTCGAAGCTCGGATTCCCGGTGATCACCGCGCGGATCAGCGGCGCCTTCTGACCCGGCTGCAACGGGTTCAGCCCCCACTGCGGGAGGTCGCGGGTCAGAATCCATTCCTCGTGGATGGCCAGCAGTTCGCGGCCGGCCCAGTGGCCGGCCCAGGAAAACCGCTGACCCACCACGGTGCCGGCTTCGATGACACCGGCCTTGACCTCGATGTCGTGGGCAAGCGTGGTGGCGTCGACCGATATCGTGATGTTCGACAACGTGATCCCGAGGACGTCGGCGGTGGCGTTGAGGGCCTGACGGTAGGCCATGTCGAGTTTGGCGATGATGGGTGAGTCGACCGTGACGTCCTCCGGCGGTCTGCCCATACCCATCAGATCCACCAGCATCGGCCTGCTGTCCACCCCGGACACGTCGGTGGCCTCGTACAGGTCGATCCGATCGATGGACTTGCTCAACCCGGTCAACGTGGCGACCAGGCGCTCGAACATGAACCCGGGATTCTCGCCGGCGGCATGGAACCGGGAACCGCCGGTACGGCAGGCCTCGGCGAAAGCGGCCGCCATGTCGGCGCCATAGGTGGGCAGATGGTTGTAGGACGTCGTCGAGATGACGCTCACCCCGGCGGCGAGCAGAGTGCAGATATCCTCGGCGTTGGTCTCCACGGCGTGAGCCTTGCTGGCGGCGTGTACGACGATGTCGGGCCCGGATGCCAGCAGCGCCGACTTGTCGTTGGTGGCCGGCACGCCCGTCGTCGGTTCCAGCCCGCACAGGGCTCCCGCATCCTGGCCCGCCTTGGCGGGGTCGTAGACCAGGACCCCGGTCAGCTGGAAATCATGATTCTCGATGAGCTCCCGCAGTGCCGCACGGCCCACGGCGCCGGTTGCCCACTGGGCGACACGAGTGGTCACGGGAATGCGACTCGAATCGCCAATCGAATACTCCTGGTATCGGTTTGGTGTTTCACCATTGTCTGGTGTGGTTCAACATACATCATGTAGGTTCGCAACCGACAGGCTGTATGTTGATCGCGTCGAGTACCCAGTGAGGAGCCATCGATGATGGAGCCGGCCACCGTCGAAGAACTCGAACAGAGCATCAGGGACGCGCAGGACCGATTCAACGAGGGCATGGGCTCCGATGGTGATGCCAGCCCGTACCCGCTGCTGAGCGAACTCCGCGCGCAGTCGGCCGTACATCCCGGCTGGCCCGAAATGGGCATGATCGGCAACACCGGCGACGGACCGAAGACGTTCACCGCCTACTCGTTCGACGCGGTGAAGGCGGTCTTCACCGATAACGTCACCTTCAGCACGCGCTGTTACGAGGACATCGTGCGCCCGCTGCAGGGGCCGACGATCCTGGAGATGCAGGAACCCGAGCACGCCGTTTACCGCAAGCTCCACGAGTTCGCGTTCGCGCGGTCGTCCATGAAACGGTGGGACGCCGAACTCGTCGGCCCGCTGGTCGACGAGACCATCGCCAAGTTCAAGGCCGATAAACGCGCCGACCTGGTGGATGCGGTCTTCATGCCGATCCCGGTGCGGGTCATTGCGGCGCTGCTGGGTCTGCCGGATTCGGACATCCTTCAGTTCCACCGCCTCGCGATCGACCTGCTGGGCTTTCGCGCCGATATGGACCGCGCCCTGGCGGCGTCGGCGGAGATGAAGGAGTACTTCGTCGGGATCCTGGCCGAGCGGCGCCGGGAGCCGCAGGACGACATGGTGTCGATCCTGGCCGCCGCAGAGGTCAACGGCGTCAAGATGTCTGATGAGCAGATCTACGGATTCATGCGCAATCTGCTACCCGCCGGCGCCGAGACGACGTCCCGCTCGACGGCGAGCCTTGCGCTGGCCCTGCTGACCCACCCAGACCAACTCGCCGCCGTACGCGCCGACCGCAGCCTGTTGCCCCAGGCCATCGAGGAAGGCATCCGCTGGGAGACCCCGCTGCTGAATTTCATGCGCGAGGTGACCCGCGACACCGAGCTCGGCGGGGTGCAGATACCCAAGGGGTCGACCATGATGCTCAGCCTGGGCAGCGCCAACCACGACGAGACCCGCTGGGACCAACCGGAGAAGTTCGACATCTTCCGGGATCGCAAACCACACATCGGCTTCGCGCACGGTGCGCACGTGTGCCTAGGGATGCACCTGGCTCGACTGGAGAGCACCAAGATCTTCAACGCGCTGCTCGACGAGCTGCCGAATCTGCGTCTGGACCCCGACGCGGCGCCGCCCTATATCAGCGGGACGATGTTCCGGTCGCCGCCGCGGCTCGACGTGATCTGGGATTGAGAGGGAAGCCCCATGACCAAGGTGATTCAGTGGGCCACCGGAGTAACCGGCATGATGGCCCTGCGCCATATCGTCGGCAGGCCCGACCTGGAACTGGTCGGCGTCCGCGTCTACGACCCCGCGAAGTCCGGCGTCGACGCCGGTGAGCTGGCCGGTGTTCGGAGTGCCGGCGTGGTGACCACCGATGACCGGCAGGCGCTGATCGACACCGAAGCCGATGTCGTGCTGTACATGGGCAAGGTCGAGACCGACACCGCGGGCTGCTTTCGGGATGTGCAGGATTTACTGGCGTCGGGAAAGAACGTTGTCGCCACCGGTAGTCGGTTCATCCATCCCCGGTCGCTGGACGCCGGTCTGGCCGACTCCCTCGAATCTGCCTGTCGTGCAGGGAATTCCTCGTTTCTTGGCCTCGGCTTGTACCCGGGCTTCGTCGGGGAGTCGGTGGCGCCCGTGCTGGCCCGACTCACCGAGAGCACCAGCCGCATCAGCGTGCGTGAGGTGCTCAACTACTCGACGTACGCCAGTCATGACCTGATCTTCAACGCCATGGGTTTCGGGCATACGCCGGAGGACACGACGCCGTTGTTGACCAACCCGGATTACGCGGCGAGCGCATGGATCGGCAGTGCCACGGTGCTGGCGCAGGCCCTCGGGCTGGAGATCCGCGGATTCGAGGGCTTCCGTGAGGTCGCGACGACTCCGCGTCCGCTGACGGTGGCAGCGGGTCACATTCCGGCAGGAACTGTCGGCGCCATGCGTTTCGGTGTTGTCGTCGATTGCGGGGCAACGATGCTGGCCGTCGAACATCTGACCCGGATGGCCGACGACCTGGCACCGCACTGGCCATCGGAGATCGGTTACGACGTGACCTTCGAGGGTAGTCCGGACATGACGTGCCACTTGGTGATCGGCTCGCACGACGAAGACCATGCCGAACAAGGGTGCTTGGCGACGGCGATGCATGCCATCAACGCCATTCCCACAGTGGTCGCCTCCGGGCCGGGCGTATACGACCTGTCGACCATCGGTCCGTTCACCCCACACTGGACAAATCGCAGCGTCGTGTCTGGGCGCGCATGACCGAAATCTCGTTGCACGGCCGCGTGGCACTGGTCACGGGTGGCGGCCGCGGGCTGGGGGAGGCCTACTGCCACGAGCTGGCACGTCGAGGTGCCGCAATCGTGGTGCACGACAGCGGCACCGCCACTGACGGCCACGGTCACGATCCTGAACCGGCGCGGAACGTCGCGGCATCCATCGTCGCGGCGGGCGGGCGTGCGACCGCGTGCACGTCGGACGCCAGTACCGAGGCCGGCGGTAGTGAGGCGGTCGCCGTGGCCGTCCGTGATTTCGGGCGGCTGGATGTTGTGGTCGCCAACGCCGGGATCATCCACGACGATCAGCTCACCGACTGGCCCACCGATCGATTCGAGGCGGTGCTGCGCCATCACCTTCTCGCAGCGTTCCACGTGATCCGGCCGGCATTTGCGGTAATGAAGGCGATGAAGTACGGCCGCCTGATCCTGGTGTCCTCTGCCGCCGGCGTTTTCGGTCAACCTGGTCTGACGGGCTACGCCGCCGCCAAGACCGGCATGGTCGGGCTGATGAACGTCGCTGCGATCGAAGGCGCACCGTTCGGTATCACCGCGAACGGGATCATGCCGATGGCCGGCACCAGAATGGCCGACGCGATCATGGGTGAAGCCGCGCAGACAGCCGACGGTCGCGCCTTCCTGGACACGTTGCGCGTCGATCAGGTGGCGCCCGTGGTCGCCTACCTCGCCAGCGAGGCGTGCCACGAGACGCATACCGTGTTCAGCGCCTTCGGGGGGCGGGTGGCTGCGCTGCAGGTCGGTGTAACGCGTGGCTGGACCAGCCCGACGGGTACTCTGACCGCCGAGGACGTCGCCGCGCATTTGCCCGAAATCACAGACCCGGCCGGCCTCCTTGTTCCAGCGTCCATCACTGATGAGATGGCGTTCGACGTGTGACGGCCCAGTGACGGATGTCCCAGTTGCCCTGTCGCCCCTTCACAGGTTTCCTTGGTGATAATGTTCGTTATCGTAAATCGAAAAATGTAATTCTCGACAAGTCGTGGAGGAATGGTCGGCATGGAAGATGTGCTCGGATACCAGGGCAAGTCGGTTGTCGTGACGGGGGCGGCCTCCGGAATGGGGCAGGCCACCGCGCAGATCCTGACGGAACTCGGCGCATCGGTCACGGCACTGGACATCAAGCCGGCGACCATCCCGGTCGCCCGAGCATTGCAGATCGACCTGCGCGACAAAGCAAATATCGAAGAGGTGGCCGCGACCATCGACGGCCCGATCGACGGCCTGTTCAGCTGCGCGGGACTGCCCGGGCCGCCGTTCAGCGAGTGGGACACCATCCTGGTGAACTTCGTCGGTGCACGCCACCTCGCGGAAGCTTTGGTGCCCAAGATGTCTGAAGGGTCGGCGATCAGCGTGATCTCGTCCTCGGCAGCCATCGGCTGGCAGGGACATATCAAGGTGATTACCGAACTGTTGGAGACCGAGGGTTTCGATGCCGCCGTGGCGTGGCTGACGGCCAATGAGAAGAAGTGGTCGTGGAGCGGTTACGCCTACTCCAAGTACATCATCGACGCGTGGGTGGGCTGGTGGTACCCCGAACTCGGCCGACGAGGCATCCGGATCAACTGCATCAATCCCGGGCCGACCGAGACGGCGATGATGCCCGCCTTCCAGGATCTGATGGGCAAGGACACCGTGGACCAGGCGATCGGTCCGGTGGGCCGGTATTCCACGGCCGAGGAGCAGGCGTGGCCGCTGGTCTGCCTGGGCAGTCCCCGGTTGAGCTATGTCGGTGGTGAGGTGCTGTGGACCGACGGTGGCTGGAACGGCGCGATGACGATGGGTCGCCACCAGGCGCAGTGGGCAGACACCGCGGCCGACGAGATGTCCAAGACCCACTGACGCAGCACGGTTGGCAGCTCAGATGAAGTCGGAGCCGCCGTCCACGTTGACGGTGGCACCGGTGACGTAGCTGTTGCGCTTCGATGCCAGATACACTGTGGCCGAGGCGATCTCATCAGGAAGACCCGCCCTGCCCAGATCGCATGGATGGCCGTACGTACGCTCGACCCAGGTCATGACATCGGCGGGATCCGCCGAGTCCAGTCCCTCGGCGGCCAGCACATCCTTGAGTATCTCGGTGAAGCTCGCCGTCACGATGGTGCCCGGGCACACGCAGTTGACCAGGATGTTCTCGGGGCCCAGCGTCTTGGACAGGTTCTTGGTGAAGCTCGCCAGCGCTGCCTTGCTCGCCGTGTAGGCGACCAGTCCGGCACTCTGCCGCTGGATCGAGTGCGCCGAGAGTGTGACGATGCGCGCCCAACTGGCGGACCGGAGCATGGGCAGTGCCGCCCGTACTGATCGGACCGCGGCCATCGTTCCGAGATCGAACGCCGCGTGCCAGTCGTCGTCGTCCAGATCCTCGAACCGGCCGGCGTTCGGGCCGACCGTGTGCACCAGGACGTTCAGGCCGCCCCAGGTGTCACGGACCGTCGCGTAGCCGGCGGCGATCGAGTCCGCGTCGGCCATATCCACGCTGATCGGCAGCACCTCGGGTGCGCCTGCGTCGCGCACGCGTCGGGCCGCTGATTCCAGCGCGTCCCGACCGCGTGCCATGAGCGCCACCGAGGCGCCTTCGGCACCCAGACTCTCGGCGATCGCCAAACCCATGCCTTTGCTTGCGCCCGTCACGACGGCGGTTGCCCCTGCATAACCCAGATCCATGGTTCACTACCCCTTCGGTGGGCCTCAGTTTTTGACGAATCGCGGTGCCAGATGGACGATTTCGGTCACCACTGACGGATTCGCGCGAGCCACCGCGATCAACGACAGCAGGGTGTTCGCCACATCGTCCAGCTCCGACATCCGGGCCGGGATCTGGCCCTCCTGTACCCAGGCCCGGTACAGATCCGCAAGCAGGTCGCGGTCGGCGCCGCGGAGGATCTCGGTGTCCGCGGTGGGGCCGACGCCGACCCGGATCACGGGTAGCTCCGGGTGTTCGGCCCGCCACGACCGCAAGGTCTCGTCCAGTGCGGCCTTGCTCGCATGGTAGGCAGCCACGCCTGCCCTCGGACGTCCGACGTCGTGGCTGGAGGCGAAGAGGGCGACGGCGTTGTCGGCCAGGTGGCGAAGCGACGCGCGCAGCAGGTGTGAGGCGCCGATCGTGTTGACGGCGAAGGCGTGCAGCCAGGTGGTGACGTCGGTGTCCTCGATGAGGGCGAACGGAACCACCGCACTGGTGAACACCACCGAATCCAGCTTGCCGAAGCGGGCGGCCACCTCGTCGACCACCGATTCGATGGCACGGGGGTCGGATACGTCGAGTTCGTGGGCTGTTCCGTCAAGTTGGTGGGCCAGTTTGTCGAGCAGTTCGCTGCGCCGCGCCGCCAGCGCCACCGAGGCGCCTCGGGCGTGCGCGGCCACCGCGATCGCCTGGCCGATCCCGGATGATGCTCCGACGATGAGCATCCGATTGCCGGCGATGTTGGAATGTCTGTCGGTCATACCTTGCTCTTCCCGATGCTCTTGCGGACGGTCTTTCGAACGGAACCGGTGCCAGCTGGTTGCGTGGACTCGATCATCGATCTGATGGTGCGCCGGCAACGGCCGCAGTCGGACCCGGCGCCGCACGTGGCCGCGACCTGACCGGTGGTCTCTGCGCCGTTGGACACCGCGCGGGAGACCGTCTCGTTGGTGACACCGAGGCACAGGCAGACATACATCAGTACCGGCCCGTCCGGCTCGGCTCGGCCAGCCGCATGGCGTTGACGTATCGTCCGATGAATACCGGTGGGTACACGCCCACTCCGGCGTCGGCGAGCCACGTCGTGGCGATGTCGGACCGCTCGGCCCACCTGAGCGCGTGGGCGGGGCTGGCCAGCTGCTGCAGGAACATCACCTCGCGAGGGTTGTCGAAGGCCCGGTAGACCAGGGTGCGCCGGATGCCCGCGTCGGCGAATTCGCTCAGTGAGTCACGCACTCGATGCATGAAGTCCTCGACATCGGTCACCGGGGTGATTGCGGCGACGACGAGTTCGGTGCCGGGTGCGGGTGGATCGCCGATGTCGAAACGTTCCACAGTCTCGCCGGCGAACACTGCGGGAATGTCGTTCACGCCCACTGCATCGAACCAGGCGAAGAAATGCCGCGAGCGCAGCAGATTCAGCAGTGGCTGTTCTGTGCGGATCCCGATGATCACCAGAACCCGGCCCGGCTCGACGATCGACTCGTAGACGAAGGCATAACGTGCACCCAGATCGACGAGGCTTTCCTGGTGCTGTTCCAGCACGGGCCAGACCTGTTGCGGATCGACGATGCGGAATTCGACAGCGAAGATGTAGGTACGCGTCGGTGAATGCCGCAAAGCGTGCCTCCGGGGTGTCGTCTCATCGAGAGTCGGCTCGGGAATTGGCCGATACCTAGATTCTCGCATGCGAGAATAGCCCTTCTCAAGCAGTGGGTGTCGTGGTCGGGTTCACCGCCACTCGGAGGGAGGGCCAATGCGTGGTCGCCTCGGCCAGGTTCTGATATGACCAACAACGTTGCCTCCAGGGCTGAGTCACCCCTTGATGCGGTAACGCGGTCGCGGGTATGACACTGTTCGCGCTTCTGCACGGCGGGATGCATCGGGGTTCCTGCTGGGACGCGGTGAGCGCCGAACTACACCGGGGCGGCCATGCCGCCATAGCGCCGGACCTGCCCGTCGAGGACGACGCGGCCGGGGCGCACGAATGGGCGCAGGGGGTCGTCGACGCGATCGACACCGCTGTGGGCGCCGTCGACACCGATGTCGTGGTGGTCGGACACTCCCTCTCGGGGTTGTGCCTACCGTCGATCGCCACGGTCCATCCGCCACATGGTGTTCGTGGCTGGGCTACTGCCCGTGCCGGGTCGATCCTTCGTCGAACACCTCGCCACCGAACCGGAGGCGATCACCTTTCCTTCGCCCGCACCCGGTGGTACCGCGCCGATGGGTTTGACGTGGGAGTCGGTGCGCGCCGGCTTTTACCACGACTGCCCTGAAGACGTCGCGCGGGAAGCCTTTAACCACATGCGCCGACAGTCGTTCACCCCGTTTGTGGAGACGTGTCCGGTCGAACGCTGGCCCCAGACGCCGGCCACCTACATTCTCATGCGCGACGACCGGGCGGTCAGCACGTCATGGGTCCGGTGGCACGCGGTGCATCGGATCGGTGCCACCGTGCTCGAGCTGGACGGTGGGCATTCACCCTTCTTTGCGCAACCTGTCCGGCTGGCAAGAGCGTTGATCGCGGCAAGTGGTTGATTGCATCCTCGCCGCCCGTTCGTAGTTGACATTTTGGATGCCGTTGGCAATATTCATGAGAATTCGCATTCTCGATTCAGGCGAGCGCGCGTTCTGCACAGGGAGGATGTCCATGCTCCAAGAGTTGGTTCGACTGGTCTTCGCGTGGGGTGCCATGGTCGGCATCGTCGCCTTCTGGTACTGGCTGCTCGCCAACATCGGGACCTTCTGAGCACCATGGACGATCAGGACCGGCGCCGCAAGCGCGCCCTCATCGTGTTCCAGCTGCTGATCTACGGAGCATTGATCGCCATGTTTCTGATCCAGCTGCACATGCTCGTCGTGAAGGATTGGTGATCGGCGGTGAAGCCTCAACCATGGGCGCGCAACCGGCTTTCCGCGCCACCGGCAAAGGGAAACGGCGGCAACGTGTCCGTGACCTACGACGAACACGTCGACGCGAGTCGGGCGGCGCAGCGCCAGGCCGATCGATGGCTGATCATCGGGAGCATCCTGATGGGCACACTGGTGCTCGGGCCACTCGGCCTGCCCATCTTCTGTCGCGGGGTTGTGCTGATCCGCAGAGCGGAGCGCTCCGGCCTGTCCGTGCGGCCGCTGATGGTCACGCTGATCGGCTACGTGATCATCATCGACGCGGCCCTCAACAGCATCGGCTGGGGACTCGATGTCTTCGCCAACCACGCACTGATCACCCGGACCATCTTCACCGCATGGGGAAACCTGATGGACGGCGGCTACTTCTGGCATTACAACGAGCTCTGGATCGGCGGGGCCGGCGCCCCCGGCGAGAAGGCCTGGATCATCGTCTGCATCCTCGTGGTGTTCCCGATGCGTATCGCGGCCGCCATCGCCTTCCTGCAGATGAAGCGCTGGGGCCACCAGTGGTTGATCGTCACCTGCTGGTTCGGCGTGATCGCCTGGTTTGGCTACATCCTCAACATGACGATGTACGCCGACGTGCGCTATGCCGGCACGGCCTTCCCAGTGCTCGGTTGGTGGGCGTACAACATCTTCTACATCACACCGTTCCTCGCGATCCCGTATCTGCACACGGTGAACCGCGAAGTCTTCACCGACTGATCGTCCCATTCCCGAGAAGGCTGTCACCGTGAGTGAAACCCAAGCATCCCAGCGTGATGCGGAAGACCTTCCGCTCGGCACCGCGCCGCAGTTCGCCCGCATGCACACCTGGCTCAAACGGGGACTGTTCGTGTGCCTGTTCGGATTGGTGATAGAAGGCGCGCTCACCGTTCCGGTGCTGGCCGTCTGGTACGGCTGGCCCAGCCTGTCGTTGACCCAGATCTGCAGCGAGTTGATGAAGATCCGGTATTCGGACGACACCCTGGAGTGCACCCAGCCCTACCCGTTGGGCGGGCCCCCGTTCGGCGGACCGCCCGAGGCGGCCGGACAGCACACCGCACGGGACGTGTGGGGTATTCAGCCGGTACCGAAGTACACCAGCATCGGATTCCGGGAACTGGTGCGCATCCACGAGGCCCGGGAACGGGCCCGCCACGCCGACCAACCCTAGCCCTGGGATACCCCGGCATCCACCGAACTCGCCGATGCGGTTGCCCGACTGGGCCATCGTCACCGCCCAGACCTAGCGCTGGCCGGCGCTCAGCCGTGCCGTCAACCGGTCGGCGAGTTCGGTCTTCTTCACCTTGCCCGTGGCGGTGAAGGGCAACTGGTCCTTGCTGGTGACCCAGATGTGCTTGGGCACCTTGTACGCGGAGAGGCGGTCGCGGACCGCGGCCCTGAGCGTTTCACCGTCGAGTGCCGCCTTGCCCCTCGGTACGACCGCCGCAGCCACCACCGTGCCATGGTCGCCGTCCTTGGCCCCGACGACGTAAGCCTCCAGCACGCCGTCGCAGTTCGCCAGGGCCAGTTCGACTTCGGACGGAGTGACGTTCGTTCCGCCGCCGGTCTTGATCAGGTCACCCAGGCGCCCGGTGAACGTGATCCAGCCGTCTGCCGACCGGATACCGCAGTCACCGGTCCGGTAATACCCGTCCGGCGTGAAAACGTGTTCCCGCTCGCGCTTGTACAGCCGTTGCATCAACGAATAACCCCGGACCCAGATCTCACCGGTGGTGTCCACCGCGACCGGCGTCTGTGTCTCCGGTTCGACCAGTTGGTGGTGCAGCCCTTCGATGGACCAGCCACCCGTCTCGGACCGCTCGGCTGGTTGCCACACGTAGGGATCGACACCGACGTGATTGCCGCACAATTCGGTCATGCCGAGCGAATTGGGTCCCTGCGGGCGCCGGTCAGGAGGCACCATCGCGGGCATGCTGGTGCGTTGCACCGAACTCAGGTCGCGCGTGGCGAAGTCGGGGTGCTCGGCCAGGGTCTTGCCCTGTTGCGGCCAGCCCAGCGCGATCGTGGCTCGGTATTTCTCCATCAGGGTGAGTGCCTCGGCGGCGTCGAACGCGGGCTGGGTCACCAGCGTCGCCCCATGATGGATCACCGCGTGCAGACCGGTGATCAGGCCGCCCACCCAGAAGAACGGCATGGCCGTGAACATCACGTCGTCGGTCGTCACCTTGTAGAGGAAGGTGAGGTTGTAGGTGTGGCGCACCAGGGCACCATGCGAGTGCACCGGCGCCTTGGGGTCGCCGGTGCTCCCCGAGGTGTAGATGACGGTGACGTCGTCGGCCGGGGTGACCCCGGCCTCCACGGCAGTGAGGAAATTGGTGTCCAGCGCGGGCGCCGTGTCTTCGTCGGACAGCCTGGTCGACCAATCCCGGTCGCTGGGGCCCCAGATCACGATCGAGCGCAGAAAGGGTGCCGAACGGAGCAGAAGCTGCCCGGGTCTGCGTTGTTCGGCCAGTCCAGGCAGGGCTTCCTCCAGCCGGTCCAGGAAATCGTGATTGCGAAAGGCTGACCAGGCCAGGATCGCCTTCAGATCCGCGTGCCGGGTGGTCCAGCCGAGTTCCTGGGCCTTGTAGAAGGTGTTGAGCGGCACCGCCACTGCGCCGATGCGCGTGGTGGCGAACCACGCGAGCGCCCAATCGGTGCTGTTGGGCATCAGGATGCCGACATGGTCACCTTTGCCGATACCGTGCGCCAACAGGGATAACGCCAACTGGGTCGAGCGCAGGTCGAGGTCCAGGTAACTCAGCGTGCAGCCGTCCGCGATGAGGAAGGGCTTGTCGCCGAACCGGGCTGCCGCAGAGCGGACCAGCGCGGGAACCGTCGGCTTGATGGACGGGAAGGGCATGCACTGACCACCTTGCGTACTGGGTGTCGCCCTCTGGACCTCGCGGCAACACCTGCGATGTCACCAGAATAGAGGCATTTGCGGATTACGAGAACTATGATTCTCGATATGGCCGACGATCGGTGGTGGCATCGCCAGGTTTACATCGAGTCGCGAAACTGCGATTCTCACTGAGGGATTACATTCGTTTCCGGTCGCCGGCGCAGCAGTGGTCACTCTGGTCCGCCGGTGGGAGACACGGATCATGGAGGACGTCATTTCCGCCGACAAAGTGCTTGCAGGCGTACGTGTGCTGGAGGTGGCGGCATGGACATTCGTCCCGGCTGCCGGAGCTGTGCTCGCAGAGTGGGGTGCAGAGGTCATCAAGGTAGAGCCGCGCGACGGGGGTGATCCGCAGCGGGGCCTGGTGACCATGGGCATCGTCGACGAGGGCGCGGCAGCTGTGAACTACATGATCGAGATACCCAACCGGGGCAAGAAGTCGATCGGGGTTGATCTGAGTACCCCGGGCGGGCGGGAGGTCGTCCGCGAGTTGGCCAAGACCGCTGATGTCTTCCTGACCAGTTATCTGCCCAACCGGCGCAAGAAGTTCGGCATCGATGTCGACGACATACGGGCGGTGAACCCCGGAATCGTCTATGTGCGGGGTTCGGGACACGGCCCAAAAGGCCCCGACGCGGACAAGCCGGGCTATGACGGCGTCTCCTACTGGGCCCGCGGCGGTATCGCCACCGTGCTGACCGAGGAGAACGACGAGCTGGTGCGGTCCCGGCCTGCCTTCGGTGATCTGCTCGGCGGGTTGACCATCGCGGGCGGGATCGCGGCGGCCCTGTACAAGAAGGCCACCACCGGGGTCGGCTCGGTCGTGGACGTGTCGCTGCTGGGGCTGGCGGCATGGAACTTGAGCCCCGATGTCGCGGTGAGTCAGATCCACGGTGGTGGGGCGATTCCCAAATACGGTCACGCCGATGCGCCCAACCCGTTGGTGGGCACCTACCGCACGAAGGATGGTCGGTACGTCCAGTTGATGATGCTGCAACTGGACAAGTTCTACCCCGAAGCGATGCATGCGATCGGTCTGCCCGAGTTGGTCGACGACCCGCGATTCGCAGATCCGGCGGCGCGGTATCAGAACCGAGGCGAGCTGATCCGGTTGATGGACGACGCATTCGCCCGGCGCACCCTGGCCGAGTGGCGTGCGGCCCTGGAGGGGATCTCCGGCGCCTGGGGGATTGTGCAGACACCCAGCGAGCTGTGCGAAGACCCGGCGATCACCGCCAACGGCTATGTCGCGCACACCACCACGGTGAACGGAACGCCCTTCATTCTGCCGACGAATCCGGTGCAGTTCGACGAGCAGCAGGTGGTTCCGCCGGGCGCCCCTGAACACGGTCAGCACACCGAAGAGATACTCATGGACGCCGGCCTGGACTGGGACACCATCATGGCCTACAAGGAATCTGGAGCGATCCTGTGAACACCACCACTACGTCGTCTGTTTCCGGCGGTCCCGTCGAATTCGACCCGTTCTCGTCCGATTTCTTCAACGGTGCCTTCGAGACGTACCGCAGGATGCGTGACGAAGCGCCGCTCTACTACAGCAGCAAATGGGATTTCTGGGCCCTGACCCGCTACGAGGACGTGGCGCCGGCGACCAAGGATCACGAGACGTTCTCGTCGGCGAAGGGCGCCACGCTCGACATGGTCAAGGCTCACGACGACGCGATCCCGCTACCCAAGGTGATCATCTCGATGGATCCCCCCGAACACCAGAAGATGCGCAAGCTGGTCAGCAATGTGTTCACCCCGCGCGCGATCGGCGCTCTGGAAGACATGGTGCGCGAGAAGGTCCACGAACGTCTGCGCGCCCTGGATCCGACATCCTTCGACGTCGTTGCAGATTTCTCGGCGCTGTTCCCCAACGAGGTCATCACCACGATGCTCGGGGTTCCGAAAGCCGACCGTGACCAGATCCGGCAGTGGCTCGACCTGCTGCTGGAACGCCACCCCGGTGAGATCGACACCACGCCAGAGGGTTTCGATGCCTCGATGAAGACCGGCATCTACTACTACAAACTCATCCAGGAACGGCGCGCGCGGCCGCAAGACGACATGATCAGCCGGCTCATCGAGACCGAGATCGAACGTGACGGCCAGGTCGAGAAGTTGACCGACGTCGATATCGCCGGATTCGCCACGCTGCTCGGCGGCGCCGGCGCGGAGACGGTCACCAAGCTGGTGGGCAATGCGATGGTCGCGTTCGCAGATTTCCCCGACCAGTGGCAGAAGCTGCGCGCCGATCGCAGCAAGATTCCCGCCGCCATAGAGGAGTTGCTCCGATACGAGGCGCCGTCGCAGTATCAGATCCGTACGGCCACGCGGGATGTGACGGTGCACGGCGGGACGATCCCGGCGGGCAGCGCGGTACTACTGGTGACGGGGTCGGCCACCCGAGATGAGCGGATGTTCCCGGATCCCGATCGGCTCGACATCGACCGTGACCGCAAGATGGGCTTCAACCTGGCTTTCGGGTACGGCGTGCACAGTTGCCTGGGTGCCGCGCTGGCGCGGATGGAGAGCCGGATCGCCATGGAAGCGCTGCTGGACCTCATTCCCGACTACGAGGTCGACCGATCCGGACTGCGTCGGGTGGCGATGACGAATGTCTTCGGCTGGTCCAACGTGCCCGTCCGCCGGCTCGGCTGACGGGCACGTCGGTCAACCGAGGTGAAACAGGGGAGCGGCGCCGTCGGCGAACTGCGATCCTCCGCAGAAGAGTTCGGTCGGCGTGACGTCAGGCGACACGCCTGCCGCGACCAGTGCATGCGGTTTGAAGGCCCTCGCTGCCTGGCTCAAGCGGTGTTCGACGCGCGACCATCCCGGCCGCGTGTACGCCCCGTCATCGGAGCCCCAGATGGCGAATTCGGCCTGATGCCGCCGCGCATGGGTGGCGAATACCCTGCGTAGTCGAGGGGCGTGCGCGTAGATATCGGCTGCCGCCACGATGGCGTGCGGATTGCCGGGCCCAATGCTGAAGCTGAGCAGCCCGCGGCACTCGGGAACGCCCAGGATGGCCAGCGCCCGAAGTTCGCCGGGGTCAGTCAAGTACACCTGGACGTCCCAGCCTGCGCGGACACGATCGAAGATCAGGCCTCCGGCCATCCTGACCACGTCGGAACTCTCCAGTGCGAGTATGGCGAGCTGACGCCGTGTGGCAGGTGCGTCATTGCATTGTTGCGCTCGGACGTCGTCGGCGCCGGTCCGCACCGAGCCCGCTCTGGCGGCTACCACGACACAGCGATCGCTTGGCGCGGGCATTGCCTGGCTGCATCCTCCACCTGGGGCCGCAGCTCGGCCGACAGTTCGTTGTGGGCTACCGCCAGGATATCGTCGTCACCCAGATCGAACACCTCCGGTGCGATCCCGACGCATACCGCGTTGCTCTCACACAATCCGAAGTCGACTTCAACGCGCATCGGGTGCCCCTTTCGGAAGTGGCGGTGTCACGCGGGTTCTGGGATGTGGTGCCATATAGGTAATGATTGCTTTCAAAAGCGAGAATGTCCATATCCAGACGGGTGTTGCTTGAGTGCGAACCAAACTCGTCTCGGGTGCCGGCTACTCGAGGAAGCTGGTCGCGTTGCAGGCTGGGGATCAGCGTCGGCGGATACGGTCGTCGACGAAGCCCCGAACCACATGTGAACGGACGAAGTCGGCCACTGCATCGTTGTTGCGCTGGTCGAAGTACGGCGACGGAGTAGTGAAGAGCGAGAACAACATCCGTGAGAACCACTCTGTCGCCGAGGTGATATCGAGATCGCTGCGCACCTCGCCGGTGACGCGTGCCGCCGATATGTAGGGCGCTATGAACTCGGCACACTCGCGTAGCAGCGTCGCCGCATTCTTGGTGAGCATGAGGTTCACTTCTTCCTGATCGAAGTACACCTCGGGTTCTACGACCTGGCGGGCCTGTGTCACGAAGACCGCCGCGCGGACGAGTCTGTCTTCCAGCGTGCTGCCGCCGTCGCGGTCGATGGCCTTGGCCATGTTGCGATAGAAGCGTTGCGACGCCACCTCGGCGCACGCCTCGACGACGGTCTCCTTGTCACGGAAGTACTCGTAGAACGTGCTGCGGGAGACGTCGGCGGCACGCGCGATATCCACGATCGTGGTCTTACGCAGACCGTGGTCGCGGAAGCAGGCGAAGGCGGCCATGATGATCATCTGGCGGGTGTCAGCCGTCGTAACCTGCGTCATACCGGCATCAGTCCTCTCAGATCGCTCGCTCGCGGCAATCTTGTCGACGACAATAGCTGGCCTCGGTTCTCATTGGTCGGGTGCCAGGATCAACCCGCTGGTGGGCACCCCGGTGCCGGAGGTGACGAGCACATGTTCAACGTCCGGCACCTGGTTGTAGGACGTGCCGCGGACCTGCCGCACGCCTTCGGTAATGCCGTTCATCCCGTGGATGTACGCCTCGCCCAGCAGGCCACCATTGGTGTTGATGGGCATCCGGCCGCCGAGGGACAACTCCTCGACTGACACGAAGTCCTTGGCTTCGCCGCGACCGCAGAATCCGAGCTCTTCGAGCTGGGTGAACACAAAGGGGGTGAAGTGGTCGTAGAGGAACGCCGTGGAGATATCGGTTGGCTTGAGGCCGGAGTCACGCCAGAGCTTGTTGCCGACCACGCCCATTTCCGGTAGCCCGGTGATGTCGTCGCGGTAGTAGCTGGTCATGACCTCGCCGTCGTACGCGGCACCTTGAGCGGCGGCCGTGATCACCGCCGGCTTCTTGGCCAGGTCGCGGGCTCGCTCGACCGAGGTCACCACCATCGCCACGCCGCCGTCGCTCTCCTGGCAGCAGTCGAGCAGACGCACCACCGGTTCGATGATCCATCGTGACTTCTGGTGATCCTCGATGGTGATCGGCTTTTCGAAGAACCAGGCGTCCGGATTCTTGGCGGCATGCTTGCGATCGATCACCGAGATCTTACCGAAATCGGCGTTGGTGACCCCATATTCGGTCATGTAACGCTGGGCGTGCAGCGACACCCACGCCGCCGGGGTCATGAAACCGAAAGGGGCGTAGGGCGCCATCCACAGCGGTGTCACGCCCGGCTGCCGGCCGGCGCCGCCGAACCGGAATCCCGAGCGTTCGTTGAACGCGCGGTAACACACCACCACCTCGGCGACACCTGTCGCGATGGCCATCGCCGCCTGCAGCACAGTGCCCGCCGCGGCGCCGCCGCCGTGCGGGACCCGGGTGAAGAAGGTGAGATTCTGGATGCCCACGTTGCGGGCGACTTCGATCTCCTCGTTCTCATCGACGGTGAACGTCACCATTCCGTCGACGTCGGCCGGTTTCAAGCCGGCGTCGGCGATGGCGGCCTTCACCGCCTCGCAGGCGAGCTGCATCTCGGTGCGCCCGGATTCCTTGGAGAACTCCGTCTGACCGATCCCGGCGATCGCGGCCTTGCCGCCGATTCCGTCGGTCACGCGTCCACTCCGTTGAGCAGACTCAGCACTGCGGTCCCGCTGACGTGATCGCCCAGACTGTTGGAGCCCTTCAGCGACACCTCGACCAAACCCTCACCGTCGCTGGACGATTTACCCGTGACGGCGCCCGTAAAGTGCAGCGGATCGTTCGGGTAGGCGGGCACGCCGAGCCGGACCGACAGCTTCTTGATCATCGCTTCCGGGCCGGCCCAGTCGTGCAGGAACTTCACGCACAACCCGTTGGTGGTCAGGATGTTGAGGAAGATGTCCTTCGAGCCTTGCGAGTTGGCGAAGTCACGGTCGTGGTGCACCGGCATGTAATCGCGGGAGGCGATCGCACCGGCCACGATCAGCGTGGTGGTGACGGGGACTTCCAGCGGAGTCAGCTCGTCGCCGACGGCGATCGCGTTCCACGCCAAGGTACTGGTGCGCGAGACAGTAGAGGTCATGAGCGTCCTTCCGAGTAGGTGGCACCGAGGTGGGCCAGCTGCTGCGAGGCCGAACCGAGCGATAGTTCGATCTGCTTGCCCCACAGGAAATAACGAGACAGCGGGTAAGTGATGTCGATGCCCATTCCGCCGTGCACCTGCTGAGCCGTGGCGGTCACCCGGGCCCCTGCCTCGGCGGCCCAGAACTTTGCGATCGCCGCTTCCCGATCGGCGGGCCTGCCCTCGGCAATCAGCCACGCCGCGTGCAGCGTCGTCCAGCGGATGGCCTCGACGTCGATGAAGGCATCCGCCATGCGCTGTTGGACGGCCTGAAATGAGCCGATCGGCCGCCCGAACTGCTCACGTTCGGTGGTGTACGACGCGGAAAGCTTGAGCGCACGGTCCGCGACGCCGATCTGGATGGCGGCCAAGCCCACGAGTGCCCTGGTGTGCAGCGAACGCACGATGTCGCCGTCGATGTCCTCGGTCAGCCGGTGGCCGGCGGCACCGGTCAGCTCGACATCCGCGAAGGGTTCACCGTTGGTGGTGCGGACGGGCGTGACGACCACCCCGGCCGCGGGGCTTTCGACGACGAACAGGGCATTCTCGTCGTCGTCGGTGCGCGCCGAGACCACGATTGCGTTGGCCAGTTGGGCAGCAGGAACCAGATCCTTGGTCCCGTTGAGGATCCACCGGTCGCCGTCGCGACGGGCGGTGGTGCGCGGCACGGAGGGATCGGAGTACCCGGGCTCGCTGAGCGCCGCGGTCAGAATCGTACTGCCGTCCACCACGCCCGGCAGATAACGGTCTTGTAGTGCCTTATCACCGTGTCGAGCAAGGGAATCCGCGCCGAGCAACAGTGTCGCGTACAAGGGGACCGGCGCCACGCTCCACCCGACCTCGGTGAGCAGTACCGCCAACTCCAGTGGGCCGCCGCCACTGCCGCCGACCGACTCGGGTAGCGCGATGCCGAGCAGGTCCGACGCCGCGAGTTCACTCCACAGCGCGGGATCGAACCGGACCCCGCCGGCCTCCAGCGCGGTGAGGTGTTCGGGGGTGGCGCGGTGCTCGAACAGCTGCCGGGCCACCTTGCCCACGGTTTCCTGCTCTTCGGTGAATGAGAAGTCCATATCGTCATACGCTCCGTATCAGCTTGCCGGCCGGAATTGGTGCAGGACGAGTTCGTCCCCGCTGGGCAGCGCTTCGAAGGTCTCGTAGAACACCTCGACCGGCAGGCCCGCGGTGATGTCCTCCGGGGTGATGTCGCACAGGTTCGACACGAGGCGAACGCCTTCGTCGAGCTCGATCAGGGCGACCACGTACGGATACTGCAGGAAGGGCAGCGGTGGGTACTGGGGCATGATGTGGCTGTACACGGTGCCGTGCCCGCTGGAGACCACGTAGTCCCAGTTCAGTGACTGACAGGTACCGCACATCGGCCGCGGCGGAACGCGCAGCGTTTTGCAGTCGGTGCAGCGCTGGATGCGCAGTTCGTGTTCCTTGAGGCCGGACCAGAAGAACTCGGTGTCCGGGCTGATGGACGGGGCAAGCCGGTGACTCATCGGCGTGCCGACTTGAATCGAAGGGTGCGGAAGCGCTGACGGCCGATGAGTTCGCCGTCCTGGTTGCGATACGTCGTTATCCAGGTGACGAAGAATCCCGTCCCCATCGCGGTCTTCTTCTCATCGGAGATGGTCTCGAACACAGTCTCCGCGCTGATCTCTTCGCCCACCCGCGGATACCGCTCGATCTCGAATTCCGAGTTCGTCGCGATGATGCCGGTATAGCCGGCGTCGGCCAGGAACTGCAAGGGGTTCTCGCCGAGCTCGACGGGGACCCCACCGCGGTCGTGGATGCCCTCGAGCTTGGGCGGCGCCATGGTCCACGATTGCAGCATCACCGGCGGTGACACCAGCGCCCCGTAGCGCGACGTCGTCGCGAACTCCTGGTCCAGGTAGGCGGGGTTGAAATCACTGAGGGCATGCGCCCAGTGCCGGATCATCGCGGCATTCACCGGGTCGGGTGCCTTGACCGGCTGCCCCGTGCTGATCGGCTGCCCGATCAGCGCGTCCAGGCGTTCGCGCAATGCGGTGTTCGATTCGTCGCTCACTGGTGTGGACCCTTTCCTTCAGGAGGCGCGCATGTCGCGTGGTGCACGGGGCATGAGCAGCCCGGCCATGGCGATGATGTCGCGTTGGAGTTCGTTGGCGCCGCCACCGAACGTGTTGATCACTGCGAGGCGGTAGGCACTTTCGAGTTCACCCTTGAGCGGGGCGTCGGTGCCCTTGCGGCTGCCGCCTTGTCCGACGATGTCCAGCAGCTCTCGGGCCACCTGCTGGGTGAGTTCGGTACCGAAGACCTTGGTGGCCGAGGCTTCTCCCATGCCCAGCGCACCTGAGCTCAGCGTCGTGTTCACCCGCAAGTTGAGCAGGCGGTACGCGGCGACCTGCGCCTCGACACGGGCCAGCGCCTGCTGCACCCACGGCTTGTCGATCACGCGTTCGCCGTCCAGCGGGGTGCTCCTGGCCCAGGCGAGCGTCTGGTGGAACAGCGGCTCCAGCGCTCCAAGGTTGCCCAGCGCGGCCCGCTCCAGGTTGAGTTGGTTGGTGACCAGCTTCCAGCCATCGTTCTCGCCGAGCACGATGGCGCTGTCGGGCACCCGCACGTCGTCGTAGAACGTGTAGTACGTGGACACTCCTGGCATGGTGTGCAGCGGCTTCCACGAAAAGCCGGGACTGTCGGTCGGGACGATGAAGAGGGTGATCCCCTTGTGTTTCTTGGCATTCGGATCGGTACGGGCAGCCAGCCAGATGTAGTCGGCGAACGCGGCGCCGCTGGTGAACATCTTGGAGCCGTTGATCACCCACTCATTGCCGTCGCGAACCGCCGTGGTGCGCAGCGACGCCAGGTCGCTGCCCGCACCCGGTTCGGAGTAACCGATCGCGAAGTCGACGGTGCCCTTGAGGATGGCGGGCAGGAACGTGTTCTTCTGTTCGTCGGTCCCGTACTGGATAAGGGTGGGGCCGACGGTGTTCAGGGTGATCATCGGCAGCGGCGCGTGCACCCGCCGTGCTTCTTCACCGAAGATGTACTGCTCCAACGCCGTCAGGCCGTGGCCGCCGTACTCCACCGGCCAGGCGACCCCGAGCAGGCCGGCCTCGCCGAGTGCATGCCGGGCTTCCGTCATCGCATCGCCACCCTCCATGAGACCCGCGACGGCGGCGCGCCGTTCGGGTGTCATGACCGCCTCGAGGCGTGCGCGGTAGTCCTTGCGCAGTTGCTCCTGTCGGGGTGTGTAGTCGAAATCCATCAGATGTTCGCTTTCAATCGCACCGGCATACGTTTGACACCCGGGACCATCGTCGCGCGCAGGCGGGTCACGTCTCCGGTCAGTTCGATGGTCGGGTAGGTGCCCAACAGCACCTCGAACATCACCCTGGCTTCCAGGCGCGCCAGTTGCGCTCCCAGGCATGCGTGCTCGCCGGCACCGAATGCGATGTGCGGGTTGGGATTACGGGTGATGTCGAATTCCTCTGCGGTGGGTCCGAAGATCTCCTCGTCCCGGTTGGCCGCCCCGTAGAGCATCACCACCGTGTCTCCGGCCTTGATCTGCTGACCGCGGATCTCGATGTCTCCGGTGGCTCGCCTGGCCATGTGGGTCACCGGGCTGGTGTAGCGCAGCATCTCTTCGATCGCAGTGGGCAGCAGCGTGGGGTCCGATTTCAGCAGTGCGAACTGATCAGGGTGCTCGATCAGGGTCAGTGTTCCCAGTGCGATCAGATTGCGGGTGGTTTCGTTACCGGCGACCAGCAGCAAGAACGAAAAGTTGAGCAGGTCCTCGTCACTGAGCCGTTCCCCGTCGACTTCGGCCGAGGCCAGAATGGACAGCAGATCGTCCTGGCCGGATACCTTACCGGACCGGCGGTCGGCGATGAGGTTGGTGAAGTAGGCGTACAACTCGGCCAGTGCGGAGAGGTGATCCATCTCGATATCGGGGTCGGCGGTCCCGACCGCCGCGTCCGACCACGCTCTGAACTGCTCCCAGTCCTCCGGCGGCGCGCCCAGCATCTCGGCGATCATCCGGGTCGGCAGGGGGGCGGCGATCTGCTCGGCAAACTCGTATTCGCGGCCGGGCTCGACGTCGTCGAGGATGTTCTTGACGATCTCGCGCACCTTGGGCTCCAGCAAGGTCACCTGGCGCCGGGTGAAGCCGGAGTTGATGAGCTTGCGCAGCTGCCGGTGCCGGGGCGGATCCGTGAAGATCAGATTGCCCTCCTGCACCGGCTCGGGCTGCGTCGGGTCGGGGATGGTGATGCCTTTTGTGGACGAGAACTTGTGCGGGTTGCCCGAGACGAAACGGACATCCTCGTACTTCGACAGCGCCCAGAAATTCGTGACGTCGTTCCACACCACCGGGGTGGAATTGCGCAGTTCCCGATAGGCGGGATACGGGTCGCCGGCGTAGAAGTCCGGCGAGTGCAGGGGGATCGTGGTTGTGGGCAACGGATGCCTTCCTCGGCAGAAGCTCGGATCGGACAGTATGTCTGCGAATGTCCGA
This sequence comes from Mycolicibacterium fluoranthenivorans, assembly GCF_011758805.1. NCBI lineage: Bacteria > Bacillati > Actinomycetota > Actinomycetes > Mycobacteriales > Mycobacteriaceae > Mycobacterium > Mycolicibacterium fluoranthenivorans. The sequence goes on from NZ_JAANOW010000002.1 coordinate 651,484, forward strand.
CTCGCGATCTGTCTACCGCACCCCGCAATATGTGTCAATCAGCGGTAAAGACCTTATTTATCGGTATCTATCGGAATTATCGACGTTGACGCTGTTGGTCGGCGAGGTGTACACAGGGATCGGATATGTCCGTTCTTCGGAGGGCGTCAGCGTGGTCCCGGCCGGGACCACGCCGACGAGGAAGGCAGTGCCCTGGTGGTTGATCACGGCTCATTCGTCGACGTGCAGGGGAATTACATCGACGGTCGATGGATCCCCCCGCAGGACGGTCGTTACGACGTTGTCGACCCCAGCACCGAGCAGGTCATTGCCACTGCGCCCGATGCCGGGGTGGCCGACGTGGCCAGTGCCGTGGGCGCCGCGCGCCGAGCCTTCGACTCCGGGCCCTGGCCGCGGCTGGACCCGGCCGAGCGCGGCCGGTGCCTCCAGCAGCTCAGCGACGCGCTGCTGGCCCGGGCCGACGATCTTTACCGGCTGGCCCAGCAGGAGTGGGGCTGCACGGCAAACGAACGGCTGATCCACGTCGAAGGTCCGGCGTTCATGGCCGGGCATTCGGCGGAGCTGGCCAGCGTGCCGGCGGAGGCTCCGCTCGACGCGTGGGGTGCGGGCGGGAACACGCTGCTGCGCTACGAACCGCTCGGCGTGGTCGCGGCGATGACGCCGTGGAATTTCCCGCACACCCTCAACGTGATGAAGCTGGGGGCCGCCCTGGCGGCCGGGAACACGTTGGTGCTCAAGCCGTCACCGCTGACGCCGCTGGCGGGTTTCGCGCTGGCCCGCATCATCGCCGAGGAGACCGACATCCCGCACGGTGTGGTGAACGTGGTGGCTCCGCGCGGTATCGCTGCCAGCAGGGCCCTGACCCAGGACCCCGGCGTGGACATGGTCAGCTTCACGGGCAGTTCGGCGGTCGGGCGCGACGTCATGGCCGCCGCGGCGGCGTCGATGAAACGCGTCCTGTTGGAGTGCGGGGGCAAATCCGCGAGCATTCTCGTCGACGACGTCGAGATCACCGACGCGCTGCTCGAACGTCTTCTGTTCGAGGGTTGCACTCTGCACGCAGGTCAGGCCTGCATCTTGAACAGCCGGCTGCTGGTGCCGGATGCGATCCACGACGAGGTGGTCGACCGACTGTGCGCGCTGGCGCGCGCGGTCGTGCTCGGCGATCCTCGTGATCCCGATACCACGATGGGACCACTGATCAGCCGCGAGCATCTGGAGCGGGTGGAAACCTTTGTGGCGCAGGCTGAAAGCGAAGGGGCGACGGTGCGGGCCGGTGGACGACGGCCCAAAGATCAGTTCAGCGGTTACTTCTTCGAACCGACGATACTCACGGATGTGACGCCGGACGCCGCGATCGCACAGGAAGAGGTTTTCGGTCCGGTGCTTACGGTGCTGCGTTACCGCACCGATGACGAGGCGGTGGTGATCGCCAATGACTCGCCGTACGGTCTGGGCGGGGCGGTGTGGGGGACCGATGTCGACCGTGCGCTCGGGCTGGCCCGGGGCATGCGGACCGGCCAGGTGTCGATCAACGGCACTATCGCCGGCGATGCGCCGTTCGGCGGATTCAAGCAGAGTGGGATCGGCCGTGAGGGCGGCCTGTTGGGGCTGCGGGGCTACATGGAGCCCAAGGTGATCGGCGTGCCGTCGTGACCGCACCGCTGAGCGGCGTGCGGGTCGTCGAGATCGGGACCGAGATCGCCGGGCCCTACTGCACGAAACTTCTCGCCGACCTGGGCGCCGATGTCATCAAGGTCGAACCGGTTGCCGGCGACCCTATGCGCCGGTGGGGCCAGGGCGGTGTCTTCGAGTACTTGAACGCCGGCAAGCGCGGCCACACCGTCGACCCCACCCGCGATGCCGAGATCACCGTACTGCTCGACCTCGTTGCCGGCGCCGACCTGCTGGTGGAGAACCTCGCGCCGGGCACCCTTGATAAATGGGGCTGCGGCCTGGACTCCGCCGGTCTGCAGCGCCTCAACCCGCGGCTTGCGGTCGTGCGCGTCTCCCCGTACGGACAGCATGGCCCGTTACGCGACCGGCCCAGCACGCCGCTGACTCTGCAGGCCGCCTCCGGCTGGGTGAACGTTCGCGAGTTCGACCGGCCACCAGTGCAATCCGGCGCCCGGATACCGGAATACGTGGCGGGCGCCTATGCCGCACTGGCGGCTCTGACGGCGCTTCGCGTCGCCGGCAGCGACGTAGGCCGGATCGTCGAGGTCGACCTGTCGATGCTGGAGTGCCTGATCTCGACGTTGCCTTATCCGATGTTGTTGGCCGAGCGGCTGAAGAAGATGGGCTTGCCGACCAACACGAAGGCGGCGCCGATGCTGGGAATCGTGCGGGCACGCGACGGCTGGGTCGGGATCAACTGCCTCACCGGGCAGCACTGGATGGACGTGTGCGCAATGGTGGGACTGCCCGAGTTCGAAGAGCACCAGCTTGCGATCATGTTGGGCGGGCCCGAGCGCGACGAGTTCTTCGCGAAAGCGCAGCCGTGGCTGGACGCGATGACGGTGGCGGATATCGTCGATCTGAGTCAGGCCATGCGGATTCCGGCTGCCCCGGTCACCGACGGCGCGACCATTGTGGAGTGTCCGCAGTACCGCGAGCGGGATTTCTTCATCGAGAGTCGGTTGGGCGGCGCCGACGAGGGCCGGCAGTTTCGTCGGCCCGGGGCGGCGTTCCGCCTTGCCAAGACCCCAGTGCCCGAGCCGGGACCGGCGCCCGCGCCCGGGTCGACGGTACCTTCGGGCTGGCTGGCTCCGCCGTCGGCGCACGCGCAGCCGCCCGTCGCGGATGTCGCGCTGCCGTTTGCCGGACTCAAGGTATTCGACCTCAGCACGTTCTGGGCTGGGGCGTATCTCACCTGCTATCTCGGCGCCTACGGCGCAGATGTCGTCAAGGTGGAGTCGATCCAGCGTGCCGACGGACATCGATTCTCTGGAGCCCTGCTCCGAGACGGGGACGACTGGTATGAACGCGGGCCGCTGTGGCAGGGCACCAATCTCAACAAGCGCGACATCACGCTGGATCTGTCCTCGGAGCAAGGACGTACGCTGGCCCATGCCCTCGCGGCCGAGGCCGATGTCGTCGTGGAGAATTTCTCGCCGCGCGTGGTTGAGCAGTTCGGGCTGGACTATGACTCGCTCATCGAGATCAATCCGGCGGTGATCATGGTGCGGATGCCGGGATTCGGTTTGCAGGGGCCGTGGCGCGACTACGTGGGCTGGGCGCTGAACATCGAACAGCTGGCGGGCATGTCGTCGGTGACGGGCTATCCGGACGGACCGCCGTGCAATCTCCAGGGGCCGGCGGATCCCATCGCCGGTGTGCATGCCGCGGTGGCGCTGCTGGCAGCGTTGGAACACCGTGCGCGTACCGGTGAGGGGCAACTGATCGAGGTCGCCCAGATCGAGGCGGGCGCCGCCGTGACCGCGGAGCCGGTGATCGAGGCGGCACTGAGCGGGCAGGTGCGTGCTCGCGAAGGAAATCGGCAGCGCGATCACACGCAGGGGGTGTACCCGGCGGACGGGGACGGTGAATGGGTGGCTGTGTCGGTCCGCCATGACGCGGACTGGCATGCTCTTGCTGAGGCGATGCAGCGCCCCGAGCTGCGCGAGGATCCGCGGTTCTCCACATGCGCGGCGCGCCATGCACATCACGATGACTTCGATGCCGTCGTCGCGGAATGGATGTCACGTCAGACCTCCGATGGAGCGGTCGAACTGCTCTGTGCCCGCGGTGTTCCCGCCGAGTGCGTGCTGACCGCGGACCGGATGTATGAGGTCGAACAGCTCAACGCACGGGGTTTCTACCAGGAGCTGCAGCACCCCATCACCGGTCGGGACCGATTCCCGGGGTGGCCGTTTCGGATCGACCCCGGACCGCGGCAGCATCACCGCACAGCGCCGCCGACCCTGGGCCAGCACAACGATGAAGTGCTCTCGCGGCTGGGGCTGTCCGGTGCCCAGCTGTCGGTACTGAGGGAGCAGTTGGTGATCGGTGACCGGTTGCTGGGCTCCTAGTGCGCGGATACCCGGGAGCCAGGGCCACGTTTCTGAGAGATGTAGCGAAAGTATAGTTTTTGCTTTGCGGAGTGCGTATTCTCATTTACGAGAGGTAGAGATTGCAGTCGGTTTCCGTCCGTGATGTCCTGGCATCCGGCTGGCGTTTCCAGCCGGTGTCGCGTAGCACCGCCACTCGATGACACCACTTCGCGAGGGGCCCGACAGTTCGGAAAAGCCAATTGGCAAAGCATTTCAGCGGCAGAGCGCGATACCGAACCCGGAGCTACGGCCGCTGGCCGGCGGCAGCGGGGAGCGCCGGGCGCCACTTCCGCGCCGGGGGGGCTGCGCGGCCACTGGTGGGATTGCTCACCTTGACCGTGGTGGCAGTCATTGTTGCTCTCGCCCTCACTCAGTTCAGCGGCGGTTTCAACTCCGGTGTGCAGCTCACGGTGATCTCCGACCGGGCCGGCCTGGTGATGAATCCGGATGCCAAAGTCAAACTGCGCGACGTCCAGGTCGGCAAGGTCGTCTCAATCGACGATCGCGTGGACGGCAGCGCAGTGCTGCACCTCCAGATCGATCCCGACTCGGTGGCGGTGATACCAGCCAATGTTCGCGTCGACATCGCATCGTCTACGGTGTTCGGTGCAAAATACGTGCAACTCGTTGCGCCGGCAGACGCCTCTGCCGACTCCGTGCACCCCGGTCAGGTGATCGCGGGTGAGCACGTCACCGTCGAGATCAACACCGTCTTCGAGCAACTCACCGATGTTCTGTCGGCCGTTCAGCCCGAGCAACTCAACCAGACCCTGACTGCCCTCTCGAGCGCCCTCAACGGTCGAGGCGCCAAAGTGGCCCAGGCGATCTCGGACACCGATACCGCATTGCAGCAGCTCGAGCCCAGCCTGGGAAACCTCGGTCACGACATCGCGACAGCGAACCCTGTACTCACAACGCTGGCCGATGTCGCCCCGGATCTGCTCACCACGCTGCACAACGCGACCACCATCGGCGCGACCATCGTCGAGCGCAAGACCGATCTGGATGCGCTGTTGGTCAGCGTGATCGGATTGGCTGACACCGGCCAGGAGGTGATCGGATCCAACCGCTCCACGCTGACCGACCTGCTCCATCTGCTGGTACCCGTCACCGAGCTCACCGACCGCTACGAGCACGCGCTCAACTGCGCGCTGGCCGGGGCCGTCGAACTGGCCAAGACGCCGCCACTGCGCGTCCCCGGCGCGGAAGTGATGGCCAGCCTGTTGTGGGGTGCCGATCCCTACCGTTATCCGGGCGACCTGCCCAAGGTCGCTGCCACCGGGGGCCCGCAGTGTGTAGGACTGCCCCGGTTGCCGTTCGAGACGAGGCCACCGTATGTCGTCGCCGATGTCGGCACCAACCAGTACAAGTACGGAAACCAGGGCATCGAACTGAACACCGCAGGCCTCAAGGAGTGGCTGCTCGGGCATCCGGTCGAAGGACCGCCCCGTAATTCGGCACAGATCGGCATGCCCGGATGAGCCGCCGGCTCTCGGCGGCAGTGAATTTCGGTATCTTCGCCGTGGTCATGATGTTGTTGACGGTAGTTCTGGTGGCCGTCTTCGCCGACTACCGCGGCGGGGCGGCGTCGCGGTACACCGCTCTGTTCTCCGACGTGTCCGACCTCAAAGCGGGCGATTCGGTGCGAGTGGCCGGTGTCCGAGTTGGCACGGTGGGTGCAGTGGATCTGCAGAGGGACAAGACCGTCCTGGTCGGCTTCGACACCGACGCCGCCATCCGATTGACCGCCGGCACCCACGCGGCGGTCCGCTACCTCAATCTCGTCGGCGACCGCTACCTCGAACTCACCGACGAGCCGGGGTCGACGCGGCTCCTCAAGCCCGGCGAGCAGATTCCGATCGGACGGACCAAGCCGGCACTCAATCTCGACGTTCTGCTCAACGGGCTCAAACCTGTTGTCCGAGGGCTTGATCCAAAAGATGTCAACGCCCTGACCACTGCCCTCATCGAAGCGGTGCAAGGCCAGGGCGACACGCTGTCGTCGCTGCTGGCACGCACGTCCTCATTCGCGGGCAAGCTGGCCGACAACAGCCAGGTGGTCGAATCGCTGATCGACAATCTCAACAAGGTGACGGCCGACGTGAGCCGCGACGGACAGCAGTTCGGCGACACGATCGACAGGCTCCAGCACCTGGTCTCGGGATTGGCTGCCGACCGTGACCGCATCGGCGCTGCGATCGACTCGCTGAGCGCCGGGACAGCCTCGGTGGCAAGCCTGCTGGGACAGGTCAGGCCGCCGCTGACTGGCACCATCGATCAGCTGAACCGGCTGGCCCCTGCGCTGGATGCTGAGAAGGAGCTCATCGACGGTGCGTTGCAGCGCGCGCCGGAGAATTACCGCAAGCTGTCCCGAATCGGTTCGTACGGCAGCTTTTTCAACTATTACCTATGTGGGGTGACCTGGCGGGTCAGTGATATGCAGGGCCGCACCGCGGTCTTTCCATGGATCAAGCAAGACACCGGAAGGTGCGCTGAGACAGGATGATCAAATATCGCGGGCCCCAGCTCATCCGCACCGGATTCATCGGTGTGGTGCTGATTCTGCTGATCATCGCCGTGGGGCTGCAGCCGGAGCGGCTGACCGACTGGGCGACGGCGGTCAGATACCAGGCGGTGTTCACCGAAGCCGGGGGGTTGCAGGTCGGCAATCCGGTCAAGCTCTCGGGGGTCAAGGTCGGCTCGGTCACGGACGTCACTCTCGATCACGGCGATGCGCTGGTGACGTTCTCAGTAGACGGCGTCACTGAACTCGGTTCGCAGACCAGTGCGCACATCGGGACCGGCACCCTGCTCGGCGAGCGGATGCTCAACCTGCAATCCGCGGGTGAGGGCACGTTGAGGCCCAACGGCCGGATCCCGGTTGAGCGGACCTCGTCGCCGTACTCGCTGACCGATGCGGTCGGTGACCTGACCACCACCGTCGCCCACACGGATACGGCTTCACTCAACCAGTCGCTGGATGTGCTGGCCACCACGGTGGACGAGATCGCCCCGCAGTTGGGGCCCACGTTCGACGAACTGACCCGGTTGTCGAGGATCCTCAACGGCCGGGACCAAAAGATAGGCGAACTCCTTGAGCACGCCGCGATGGTCAGCGGCATCGTCGCCGAGCGAAGCGATGCGGTGAACACCATGCTGCTGGATGCCAACGATCTGACGGCCGTGCTGGCCGACCGCCGACGGGCCATCGTCAACCTGCTGGCGGACACGTCCGCCCTGGCCCAGCGTGTTTCCGGGCTGATCCACGACAATCAGGACAAACTCAAGCCCACGTTGGACAAACTCAATGCCGTCACCGCGGTACTGGAACGCAATCGCGACAACCTGGAGAAGGCCCTTCCCGGGCTGGCGAAATTCCAGGGCGGGCTCAGCGAACTCGTCGCCAACGGTCCCTATTACATCGGCTATATTCCCAACCTCACTCAGGGCTCGCTGCTGCAGCCCTTCCTGGACTATGCGTTCGGCTTCCGGCGCGGTACCGACAGCGGTCAGCCGCCGGACAACGCGGGCCCCCGAGCAGAAATTCCATTCCCGCGCAACGGGATTCCGCAACCCGGCGAGCAGTGGGGACGATGATGCGCCGAGCACTTAGATTGATCACCGTAATCGTGCTGGCCGGGTGCCTGACCGGCGGCGCGGCACTGCTCACTTACCGGCACTTCTTCGCCCCGATCACCATCACCGCAGATTTCCAGACTGCGACGGCCATCTACCCCGGCGACCAGGTTCAGGTGTCGGGGGTGCGAGTGGGAACCATCGAGTCGGTCCAGCCTCGGGGGACCTTCACCAGGATGACGCTGACGGTGGACCGCCGGGTCCCGATCCCCGCCGATGCCCAGGCGGTCATCGTCGCGCAGAACCTGATCTCGGCGCGTTACGTGCAGCTGACGCCTGCCTACCGGTCCAGCGGGCCGATGATGGCCGACGGCGCCGCGATTCCGTTGAGCCGGACGGCGATCCCGGTGGAGTGGGACGAGGTGAAGGACCAATTGAACCGGCTGGCTGTCGAACTCGGACCGAAATCGGGGGTGTCGGACACTGCGTCGGCCAGGTTCATCACCAGCACCGCGGACGCCATGGCCGGTAACGGCGACAAGCTGCGCCAGACGCTGTCCCAGCTCTCCGGCGTGGGCCGGATCCTGGCCGCCGGCGGCGGCAGCATCACCGACATCATCGCCAACCTGCAGACCTTCGTCACTACACTGCAAGCGAGCAAGACGCAGATAGTGCAGTTCCAGGACCGGCTCGCCACCTTGACCAGCGTCGTCGACGGGAGCAGAGCCGATCTGGATGCGGTGCTGACCAACGTCGCCGGTACCGTCGGCGACGTCCAGCGCTTCATCGCCGACGTGCGTGACCCCACCGCCGAACAGATCCGCAGCCTTGCCGCAGTGACCCAGTCGGTGGTGAACCGCCAGAAGGATCTAGAGCAGATCCTGCATGTCGCCCCGACCGCGGTTGCCAACACGCTCAACATGTTCGACCCCCGCGATGGCGGCGCCACCGGCACCATCGCGCTGTCCAACCTCAGCAATCCCATGCAGTTCCTCTGCGGGGCCATCGGAGCCATCGAGAATGCCACCGCACCCGAAACGGCCAAGCTGTGCAGTCAGTACCTCGGTCCGGCGTTGCGGCAGTTGAACTTCAACTATCTTCCGTTTCCGTTCAACCCGGTCCTGCCATCTGTGCCGCCCTCCAAGGACATCATCTACACCGAACCAAATCTTGCGCCGGGCGGTCCTGGTCCCAAGCCGGCGCCACCGGAGACCCCGCCGGCGGTGTCGGCCTACACCGGGGCCGGCGATGTGCCTCCGCCACCGGGATATGCCGCGCCCGCACTGCCCGGCACCTCGATTCCCGGGCAACCGCCGGCGAGCCTGCCCGAGCTCTTGCTTCCAGACCAGGGCGCTGTCGCGCCACCGCCCGCGGACAGCCCCCCGCCGCTGCCGGCGGAAGGTCCGTCCCGATGAACGTCAGATCCATGCTGCGTCGTACGGGCGCGCTGTGCTCTGCTCTGATGGCCACTGCGGGGTGTGCGTTCCAGGGGCTGAACTCGCTGCCGCTGCCAGGCGCTGTCGGACGTAGTTCGGATGCGCTCGTATACCATCTCGCCGTCGCCAATGTCGGAACACTGGAACCGAATTCACCTGTGCTGGTCGATGACGTGGTGGTCGGCAGTGTCCGCGCCATCAGCGTGGTCGACTGGCATGCCGACATCGAAGTGTCGTTACGTCCTGATGTCGTGGTACCCGCCAACGTCGTGGCCCGGGTGGGCCAGACCAGCCTCCTCGGTTCGATGCACGTGGCCCTGGACCCACCCGTCGGACAGCAGGCACAGGGCCGACTGGATCCTGGCACTCATCTCCCACTGACCAGGTCAGCGAGCTACCCGTCCACCGAACGCACCCTGTCGACTTTGTCGACGGTGGTCAATGCTGGTGGACTCGGCCAGATCGGCAGCATCGTCCACGATTTCACGCTCGCGCTCGGCGGGCATGCGGCTCAGACCCGGGACGTGCTGTCTCGCCTGAACGATCTGGTGACGGTGTTCGACGAGCAGCGCGACGAGATGGTCGGAGCCATCCAAGCGATGGACCGACTGGCCACCACGCTTGCTGATCAACAACCCGTGATCTCACGCGCTCTCGACGTACTTCCGGGTGCTCTCGATGTGCTCAACGGACAGCGGCAGCAACTCGTGACGGCCTTGGACCACATGCGCCGCTTCAGCGATACCACCACCGGTTTAGTGCAGGACAGCGGGGACGATCTGGTGGCGGATCTGCAGCATCTGGAGCCGACGATCCGAGCACTGGCCGACGTCGGGCCCGAAATCGATACCGCGCTGGCATTCCTGCCCGTGATGCCATTCGGGCAGAACCTGATCGACCGGGGGATCAAAGGTGACTACATGAATCTGTTCGCCGTCTTCGATCTCACGGTGCCCCGCCTCAAGCGCACGTTGTTCGCCGGAACCCGCTGGGGCGACGAGAACGTGCATATCGTTCCGGCGCCCGGTGACCCCGGCTTCGACGCTTACTACAGCTCCAATCCGCTGATGGCCCCCCTGGATCCGCCGCCGCCCGACCCGGTGCCTGCGCCGAAAGCGGGGGGATGATGCTCACCCGCTTCGTCCGAATCCAACTCATCATCTTCGCGGTCGCCACGGTCGTGGGGCTGGTGACCATGTTCGCGGTGTACCTGCAAGGCCCCGTTCTCTTGGGAATCGGGAGACTCACCGTCACCGTGCAGCTGCCGAGCGGCGGCGGCCTTTACCGGCTGGCCAATGTCACCTACCGGGGCGCACAGATGGGCAAGGTGACCGACGTCAGGCTCACCCGGGACAGGGCCGAGGCGATCCTCTCGCTGGACCGCACCCCCCGTATCCCGGCCGATCTGGTGGCCCACGTGCGCAGTATCAGCGCGGTCGGCGAACAGTACGTCGACTTGCAGCCGCGCACCGACCAGCCGCCGTATCTCGAAGACGGCGCAGTGATCCCGCAGGAGAACGTGACGGTGCCTCAGCCGGTGGGCCCGATGCTCGACCATGTCAGCGCATTGCTGGGTAGCGTGCCGCGGGACAAGCTCGCCACGGTGTTCGACGAGTCATCCAAGGCGTTGGACAACGCGGGTTACGACCTGGGCTCGTTGCTCGATTCCTGGGGGACCGTTTCCGGCGACCTGCGTGCCGTGGCGCCCCGCCTTACGGGACTGATCGACGACGCAACCCCGCTGCTCGACGCGCAATTGGAGTCCGACCAGGCGATCCGGACATGGGCGCACAGCCTGGCAGGCGTCACCGACAGTCTGGCAACCAACGACGCTCACATCCGGACGATCCTCACCCAAGGACCTGGCGCCCTCGGATCCGTCACCGATCTGCTGGAACGGGTCAAGCCGACCTTGCCCATCCTGTTGGCCAACCTGACGAGCGTGAGCAAGGTCGCCGTGACGTATCTGCCGGCGCTGGAGCAGCTGATGGTGTTGATCCCGCCGTATTTTGCCGACCTGGAAGCGATCTCGCCCGGCCACAACGCCTCCGGGCTGCCGTTGGCCAACTTCCGGATCCAGATCAGTGACCCACCCGCTTGTACCGTCGGGTTCCTGCCGCCGTCGCAGTGGCGGTCACCGGCCGACACCGAGACCGTGGACACCCCCGACGGTCTCTACTGCAAGCTTCCGCAGGACTCTCCGATCCTGGTGCGCGGGGCACGCAACCTGCCGTGTATGGGCAAGCCGGGAAAGCGGGCTCCGACGGTGGAGATCTGTGACAGCGACAAACCCTACGTACCGCTGGCGATGCGCCAGCATGCGTTGGGCCCCAACCCGATTGACCCGAATCTGCTCGCTCAGGGGGTGCCCCCCGACGACCGGGTGACCTCCGACGAGAACATCCACGCCCCGGTCGAGGGCACGGCGCCGCCGGCGCCTGCCGGCGGCGCGGCACCGGCGTCGCATCAGCGTTCCCCCGGTACCGGGCCTGCGGTGTCGGTGGCGACCTACGACCCTCGCACCGGACGCTACGCGGCTCCGGACGGATCCACACACATCCAGAGTGATCTCACCGACCCCGGCGCCGCGCCCGTCTGGCAGGACTTGGTGCTGAATCCGGGGATGCGCGGATCATGAGGGTGCTCTGGCTCGTTGCTGCCGTATCCCTGGCCTTGGCGCCCGCCGAACTACCGGCCGCCCAAGCCACCATCGACGACATCGCGATCAACGGCACTCTGCGGGCGGTGTCAGATGGGCAGTGGGCCAAGACAAATGAGGTCTTCCACGATGAATCGACGGTGTCGAGCCTGTGGACGGTGACATCGGCGTGCACGGGGGTCTTCGACTGCACCGGGACCGTGCACAGTGATCAGGGTTGGACCGCGCCGATCCGCTATCAGAGCCGGATGTGGTTCGTCAGCCGGACGTTGCCCGATTGGGAACACTGTGCCGACGGAACGTCGGTGCCGGGCAAGCAGATCGTGAAGTTCTACCGCGACCCCGACGATCCGACGATCTTCAAAGGCTGGGACACCGTGGTCGGCCCGAGTGGCGCATGCGGTATCAACACACCGCTGGTGATCGAAATGCCCTTCAAGCTGACCCCGCCGTAGCGGACATCACACCTAGGCGTCCATCATCGCGGCGATGGTGTCGACGACACAGGCCGGCCGCTGCGACCCCTCGACCTCGACGGTCACCCGCACCGTGGCACGGCCGCCCTTGTCGTCGCGATCGATCTTGATCAGTTCCGCGCCGGCGCGGATCCGGGATCCCACCGGCACTGGTGCCGGGAAACGGAGCTTGTCGACTCCGTAGTTCACCTGCATGGACAGGCCGGTCACCTGGTAGATCTGCTGAACCAGCACGGGCACCAGCGAGAGTGTGAGATATCCGTGTGCGATGGTGCCGCCGTAGGGCCCGGCGGCGGCCTTCTCCGGGTCCACGTGGATCCACTGGTGGTCGCCGGTGGCGTCGGCGAACAGGTCGACTTCCTTCTGGGTGACCTCTCGCCAGTCGCTGTGACCGAGATGCTCGCCGACATGGGCCGCGAACCCCGCGATACCGTCGTACACCGTGGGTGCCGGAGGGGCCTGCGTCATACCGACACCTTGAGGCGCAGCTGCTTGATCGCGTTGCCTCCCATGATCTTCGCCTTACCCTCCTCGGAGATGCCGTCAAGCCGATCGACGAAGCTGAGCGGATCGCCGATGCCTTCGGGGTGGGGGAAGTCCGAGCCGAACATCACGTGGTCCTCGCCCATGATGTCGACGATCGACTTCACATCGTCTTCGAGGAACGGGTGGATGTAGATGTTGCGCTTGAACACCTCGACCGGGTGCTCTTCGAACTCCTTGGGCATCACCCGGTAAGCCTTGTCCAGCTGACGAAGCAGGTTCTTCACCCAACCGCTGCCGTTCTCCACGACCAACACCCGCAGGTCGGGGAACCGCGAGAGCACGCCGTGGCAGATCAGCGCGGCCAGGGTGTCCTCCATGGCGCGGAATCCCATCACCACCTCACGTAGTGCGCTGGTCTTGAACGACAGGTACTCGTCGCCGCCCTCCCATTCCATGAGGTGCTTCTGGTACCCGCTGTCGGAAGCGTGGAACGTCACCGGGATGTCCGCCTTGACGACTTCGGCCCAGAACGGGTCGAACTCCGGCAGTCCCATGGAGCGCGATCCCCCGAACCGGCTGGGCACCGGTGCCGGTCGCACCAGAAAAGTCTTCATCCCCCGCTCGAGCGCCCAGTGGAACTCCTTGATGGCCTCGTCGACCAGAGGCAGACAGATGACCGGGGTGGCGAAGATCCGGTCCTGGTAGTTGAACGTCCAGTGCTCGTGCATCCACTCGTTGAGGGCGTGGATGATCGCGTGCGTGAGCACGACGTCGTCGGTGGTGCGCTCCTCGATGAGGCTGGCCAGCGTCGGATACATCACGCACTGGTCGATGCCCAACTCGTCCATCAGCTCCAGCCGCGGGGCGGGTGACTGATAGGCCGGGATGACATCCATTGCCTCGCCGATGAACTCGCGGAAGTTGAGTCCTTCGGGGTTGTTGCCGAGGAAGTAGTCCTCCGCGCTACCCGGTCGCGCTACCCGTTCGAAGGTCGGGTTCGGGATCATGTGGCTGATGTGGTCTTTGACGACGAGCTTCGGCCGGCCGTTGACCTCGACGTAGCCGACCTTGCCTCGATGCTCCTTCGGCAGGTATTTGAGCAGGGCATCCTTCGTCTCGTACATGTGATTGTCGATGTCGAAGATCGGGTACGGAAGTGAACGGGGCGCCATGTGCCGTGCCTCCTGAGGGTGGTGAATATGACCATTTACGGTAGGTGAAAACGACGTTATCACTATCGCTGGGTAACATCCAGAATTGCTGGGCCTGACCGGGCTTCGTCCCAGGATGCGAGGACTTCGTGGGTGGTCGTCACGGTGGAGAGCAGGGCCAGCGTATTGTCGATCATCGCGTCCGCGTACTCGCGCGGGAATCCGCTGACGGCGTCCCTGGGTAGCACGAATCGATAGCCGCGGTTGACGGCATCCATGACGAAATTCGTGATCGCGATGTTGACGGAAACCCCGACGCCGACGATCGTCCGGATACCCAGGTTCCGCAGTACCGAGTCCAGATCGGTACCCGTCATAGGTCCGACCCCGTGGGTGCGGGTAAGCACCAGATCGCTTTCCTCCGGACCGAATTCGGGAAGGACGGAGGCGGCGGGCGTACCCGGGGTGAGGTCTGCCGAGAACGATTTGGCCGCCGCGAAGAGCCTGGCGTTGGTGTTGGATCCGCGGCCGTCGGTTCGGCGCTGGATGAGGCAGTGCACCACGGTCACGCCCGCACGGCGCGCGCCGGTGAGCAGCTCGGCGATATTCGGGATCGCCTCGCGCCGGGCCTCCGCGGCCAGCAGCGGAAGACCGGCCTCCGGGCCGATGACACCGCCTTGGCATTCCTGCGTGACGATGGCGGTGGTCGCGGGTTCGATCAGATCGCGGAGACGTGGCTGCGGCATGAGAACAGACGTTATCGTTTGGCGGGTAGGAAATTCCAGAGGAGGCGGCTATGCAACATGCGGAGATCGAGATACGTGAGTCGGTACGGCAGACCCTTTCCGACTACACGGCGGCAACTGACTCCTTCGACCTCGCGGCACTGGCGTCGTGTTTCGCCCCCGACGGCGTGCTGGAGTTCACCGGCGGCGACGGACCGCTGACCGGTCCGGCCGCCATCGAAGCCGGCCTCGGCGCCGCCCTGAGCGGCTCGCCGGAGCCGGACCGGCCTCGACCGACCTACGTCCGCCACCATGTCTCCAGCGTGCGGTTCATCTCCGTGAAGCCCGGACGGGCGCAGGTCAGCAGCTATTTCGCGGTGTACACCGACATCGGCTCCGACCACTGGGGCCGATACCGCGACGTTCTGGTTCCGCACGAGGGCCGATGGCTGTTCGCGCACCGGCGTATCACCGTGGACTCGTTCTCCGCCTCCAGTCTGATGGCGTGATGATCACGTCGTGATGAACTCCTTGGCGAACGCCGCCGCGAGTTCGACGTACTCGGCCCGGTCGTGGCCGGCGGGCGCGATGGTCAACCAGGTCACCCCGGCAGCGGCCAGCCGGTCGACGATCGCGTGCCGTTCGTCGGTCGACCGATCGTCGTCGAGCAGGTTGCCCGCCGAGAAGCAGATGTCCAGCGGTTCCGTCCGGCCGACCTCGGCGGCATAGGCGCGGGCCCAGGTGATCGCCGACTCCAATTCGTCCAGCGTGGAGATCTCGGCGGTTCGGGACGCCGCGGCATAACCGAACGTGTTGAACGGTGCCCAGCCCTGCGCATGGGTCACCGCCCGGCGTACGGCGGGCTTGCTGTTCCCGCCGATCCAGATCGGCGGTGCGGTCGCCGGTAGCGGACGCAGCCGCACGCCCCTGGCCGAGAACGAGCTGCCCACATAGGCGAGGTCGGCGCCGGAGAGGACTTTCTGCAGCACGTCGAGAGCTTCGTCGAAAAGCGCGCCGCGCGTGTCGAAGTCGACTCCCAGGGCGCGAAACTCCGGTTTCAGGTAGCCCGCCGCGGCTCCGACGATGAGTCGGTTTCCCGACAGCACCGCCAGGCTCTGAATGGACTTCGCCCCGAGGAAAGGATTGCGGTAGGCCGCAATGTACACGTTGGTCAGCACTTTGACCGTGCTGGTTGCCGCCGCGGCGAACGACAGCGCCACGAACGGGTCGAGCGCGTGGTGCCCACCGTGGTCCAGCCACTTGGCGTCCGGTGCCGGATGGTCGGTGACGTGCACGGCGGCGAATCCGGCCTCCTCTGCCGCGCGTGCGACATCGGAGATGGCGGATGCGGAGACGAACTCCGCGCCGGCGTCCACCCGCTGGGTCGGCAGTTCGAGCGAATACGAGATGGGCACGAGGGGTCCTTTCAGATGGTGACGAGGTCGGCGAGGCGCCGAGCGTGGTAGCCCGGACTGCCCAAGATCAGCTCGGTGGACTTGGCCCGGCGCACGTACAGGTGCGCGTCGTGCTCCCAGGTGAATCCGATGCCGCCATGGATGCGCATGCTGTCGAGTGCGGTCTGCAGGGCCACCTCCGAGCAGGTCATCTTGGCGACCGACGCGGCGAGGGCCAACTCGTCGGTGTCGGCGACCTGTGCGGCGTGCACCACCGCCGAGCGGGCGCCCTCGACGAGCACCAGCATGTCCGCGCAACGGTGTTTGACGGCCTGGAAGCTACCGATGGCGCGACCGAACTGGATTCGGTCCTTCGCGTAACGGACGGCCATGTCCAGGGATCGTTGGGCTACCCCCAGCTGTTCCGCCGCCAGGGCGACGGTGGCCAGATCGCTGACCCGGGCGAGCACGGGAGCGGCCGCCCCGTCGTCCCCGATAAGTCGGGCAGGCACGTCGTCGAGGCGGAGGCGGGCGGCCTTGCGGGTGCGGTCGAGCGTGACGAGCTGCTCGCGGCGCAGCCCGTCCGCGGTTCCGGCAACCGCGAACAGCGACACCCCGCGATCGGTGTTGGCCGCGACCAGGATGACGTCTGCCGCGTGACCGTCGAGCACCAGGGGAAGGTCGCCGCTGAGCCGGAATCCGTCCGGCGTCGATCGCGCGCTGGCACCGACAGAGTCCGGCGTCCAGGCCTCCAGCGTCCCGTTGAGGGCCACGGTGCCCATGCTGGTGCCGTCGACGAAGCGGGGGAGCAGGTCCGCCATGGCGGCGCGGTCACCGCTGGCCAGCACCGCCGAAGCGGCGAGCGCCACCGTGGCGAAGAACGGCGCGCACAACAGTGCTGCGCCCATCTCCTCGAATACGACGACGAGTTCGGGCATCCCCGCGCCCGCGCCGCCCCACTCCTCGGGCACCGCTATCCCGTGTAGCCCCAGCTCCCGGGCCATCTGTAGCCACACACCAGGGTCGTAGCCTGCGTCGGCCATCATGAGCGTACGCACCGCGGAGCTCGGCGACTTGGCGGTCAAAAAGTCCCGGATCGCGTGGCGCAGTTCTTCGAGTTCATCGCCCGACACGTGCCGCTCCCGCTCTGCGAGCTGCGCTCGGGTGTCGATAGGTGTGGTGTCTGCGCTCATGCGGTCCTGGCCTTCATCGTTGATTGGCAAGGGATTTGATTCCCTGGCCGCCTCGGCGGGTCGGTCCGCGACACCGGTGCCCGCCGAGGGTGGATGCGTCGGCCCACACGGGTGTCAGGCCACATCTCTTGCACCGTTGCTATAGGCATTATCGGAAGACGATAGTATCTTTTCTGAAAAGAGAGAATATTCATTCTCACCGGAAGGAGCTGCGTCGTGACGGCGAGACTCGATTATGGGATCTTCGACTGCGATACCCACTGCTACGAGACGCGGGACGCGTTCACCCGTTATCTGCCCAAGGCGTTTCACGACCGGGCCATCACCCCGGTTCGGTCGGCCGACGGGAAGGAGGTCATTCTCGCCGGACACCGGATCGCGACGTTCAACAGCGAAGCCGGACTCGGGTTCGACCTGGCGTACCGGCCCGGTTCGCTCAAGGAAATGCTCAAGCAGATGGGCTCGGGTAATCCCGACGAGACCTACGAGCCCCAGCCGATGCAGGCCGAGTGGCTCGAGCGGGAACCGCGGCTGAGGGTGATGGCCGAGCAGAATGTCGAGCGCGCGGTCATCTTCCCCGCGGGGATGGCGCTGGCCGCCGAGCACTACGTTGACGACACCGCGGCGTTGTATGCCAATGTTCGTTCCTTCAACCGCTGGTTCGACGAGACCTGGGGGTTCAACTACCAGGACAAGATCTATGCGACGGCGCTGTTGTCGCTGCGCGATCTGGAATCCGCCATCGCCGAGACCGAGGCCATCATCGAGCAGGGCGCCAAGATGGTGCTGCTCCCGACGGGCCCCGCGCACGGCCGCTCCCCGGGCGATCCGTATTTCGACCCCATTTACGCGCGTCTGCAGGAGGCCGGCTGCACGCTGGTGTTCCATATCCAGCCGTTCTGGTACTTCAACGCCATCTCCCCGGCGTGGGGACACGATCCCGACCCGGCGGCGTGGCACATGTCGGCCTGGCAGTGGATGAACATCTACGGTCAGCGGCCCATCGAGGACACCTTGTCCGCACTCATCTTCGACAACCTCTTCGGTCGCTTCCCCGGTCTGAACGTCCTGGTCGCTGAGCACGGCGCCGAGTGGGTGCCGCAGTTCGTCGTCCACATGGACAAGAGCCGTGGCATGGGCCGCAACGGACCCTGGATCGGCGGCAAGCTGACCGAGCGGCCGTCCGATATCTTCCGGCGCCACGTGGGCGTGGTTCCTTACCCGGAGGACGACGTCCCGGCCATTGTGGGGCGGCTCGGCTACGACGAGTGCCTGTTGATGGGATCCGATTACCCGCACGCCGAGGGTCTGGCCGAGCCCGCCGATTTCGTCAAGCTCCTGGACCCGCTGGACGAGGCCGCTAAGAAGCGCATCATGCGGGACAACGCGGATCAGTTGTTGGTTCGAGGATAGCGGTGAGCTCTGCTGACGACGTCGACCTGGATCTGCTCCGGAAGTCGGCCCGGGATTTTCTGACCGGGCGCGGACACCAGGATTCCGTGGATGACCTGGCCCGGCTGGACTGGATTGGCCTGCTGGCTCCCGAGAAGTTCGGCGGAAGTGGTTGGCTACCGGTCGAATCCGTGGTGGTGGCCGAAGAGCTGGGACGTTCCGGCGACGGGTCGGCCTGGCTGGGTACCCTCGTGGCGGCCGCGGCCGTGAGCGCGGCTCCCGATGACATCCGCAACGGCAGGCTGGAGGCACTGCTCAGCGGTGCGGCGACGGCGGGAGTGGCTATCGCCGACGACGAAGTCCGGGTGATCCGTGGCGATGAGGTTGACCTCGTTGTCACCTTGGGGCGCAACGGTGTACATCTCATCGAGCTGAGCGACAGCATGGTGACGCACCCGGACGAGGATCTGCTGGATGTGGTTCGGCCCGTGTGGCGGGTCGACATCAGCAGCGCGCCCGGGATGCTGATCGGATCCGCCGAGTTGGCCGGCCGGCTGGTCGATACGGCCCGGCTGCTGCTGGCGGCGGACTCGGTGGGCGCCCTGTCGATGACGGTGGAACGGCTCACCTCCTATCTCAAGGAGCGGGAGGCGTTCGGTGCGCCCATCGCCAGCTTCCAGGCCATCCAGCACCGGTTGGTGGAGTTGCTGGTTCTCGAGGTCAAGGCGCGTGCGGCCATCATGAAGGCCGCACGCGCTGCGGCTACCGGTGATGGGAGCTCGGCCAGGCTGAGTACCGTGGCTCATGCCTTCGTGACCGCCAAAGCTGCTGCGGCCGTCGACGAATGCATGCAGTTGTCCGGCGGTATCGGCTTTACTTGGGAATACCCTCTGCATCACGAGCTGCGCCGGGTCTTCACCAACGCCCATCTGCTCGGCACCGCCGCGGGCAGTCGCACCCACCTCGCTGAGGTGTCCGGATGGTGACCACCATTGTCGATCGCCCGAGTGATAAGGCCCTGGACAGCTTCCGCCACCGGGTGCGCGCATTCATCGGTGAGCACGCCCCGCCCATCGAGGCGCGCGAGGGTAGGCGCGCACCGGAGGACAGTGCACAGGAGTCGTTGCTGCGCACCTGGTTCGCCGGGCTGTTCGAAGCCGGGTTCGTGGGCGCCGACTGGCCGGTGGAGTACGGTGGCCGGCCCGATCACCATCCGCTGCATGACCGCATCGTGAGCGAGGAGATCCTGCGGGCCCGCGCACCGCGCCCGGTGGATCAGGTCAATCTCGCGGCCCACGTCCTGCTGCACTTCGGGTCGGCGCAGCAGAAGGAGACCCTGCTGCCCCCGATCCGCCGCAGCGAACACGTGTGGTGTCAATTGCTCAGCGAACCCGACGCCGGAAGCGATATCGCCGGAGTGCGCAGCCGGGGGGTGCGGCAGGAGGACGGCACCTGGGTGCTCAACGGTCAGAAGACCTGGATCACCGACGGGCACTGGGCCGATATGGGGCTGGCATTGATCAGGACCGACCCGACATCGTCGCGCCATCATGGCCTGTCGGTGTTCACCGTGCCGCTGGACACCGATGGTGTGGATGTGCGCCCGATCCGCACCATCGGCGATGCGATCGAGGTGAACGAGGTGTTCCTCACCGACGTCGTCCTGGGTGCCGGGGATCTGGTCGGCGCCGAGGGTGATGGCTGGTCGATCATCATGACCGGACTGGATTTCGAACGATTCGGCATCGGCAGCAACGTCATCCTGCTGGAACTGCTCATCGATGATCTGCTGACGACGGCCCGCGGCAGCGTGCTCGACGGCCGCCCGGCGATCGAGCACCAGGACATCCGGCAGTCGGTCGCCGAACTCGCGGTCGAGGTCGAGGTTGCCAAGGCGTTCATCGACGACCATGTCGAGCGGTTGATCGCCGGTGCCGAGCAGCCCGGTGACGGTTCGATCGCCAAGCTCAGCTTCGCCGAGACCTATCATCGGGTGTCGGCATTCGGGGCCGATCTCGCGGCCAGGTGCGGGCCGTCTGCGGAACCGGATGTGCAACAGGCGAAGCAGCGACTGAGAGAATGCTGGCTGTGGTCGCGTGCCTACACGGTGTCGGGTGGCAGCTCGGAGATGATGCGCAACATCCTGGCCAAGCGGCGACTGATGCTGCCCAACCGGTGACCGGGCCGGAATCCGGAACCTACTGGGCCCTGGTCGAAGCGGCGGCCCGGACGCATCCAGAGCGCGTCGTCCTGGAGGACGACTTCGGTCGCAGCCTGACCACCGCTGCGCTGCGCGACGCCGCATCGCGTACGGCGGCGGCACTGGCCGCCGAGGGTGTCGGGCCCGGCACGGTGGTGTCGTGGCAACTGCCGACCACCTTGGAGACCATGGTGGTGATGGTCGCGCTCACGCGGCTCGACGCTGTGCAGAATCCCATCCTGCCCATCTGGCGCGAGCACGAGGCGGGCTTCGCCACCGCCCAGATCGGCACCGAGGTGATGATCGTTCCGCGGGCCTGGCGCGGTTTCGATCACGCCGGTCTGGCTCGCCGGCTGGCCACCCGCCGAGCCATGAAAGTCGTTGTTCTCGAATTGGAATCGGAACCGGGGTCCGAGCTGAGACTCGATTCGGTCGCCGCCGCACCGACATTGCCTGCGCCTCCGGTCGACGGTTCCCAGCCCCGTTGGATCTACTATTCGTCGGGCACCACCGCCGCGCCGAAAGGGGTCCGGCACTGTGATCGCTCGGTCATCGCGGGTTCGTCGGGCGTGGTGAATCTGGTCGGCGCGTCCAGCGCGGACGTCAACCCGATCGCGTTCCCGGTGTCGCACATCGGTGGCGCCGCCATGCTCGCGGCGGGCCTGCTCACCGGGATGCGGCTGGTGCTGTTCGACTCGTTCGATCCGGTGGCCACGCCGAAGGCACTGGCGGCGCACCGCCCGACGCTGCTCGGTTCGGCGACCCCGTTCTTCGTCGCCTTCTTGGCCGCGCAGCGGGCGCACGGCGACACCCCGCTGTATCCGGACCTGCGCGGGTGTGTCGGTGGAGGTGCTCCGGTCACCCCCGATCTGAGTCGCCAAGTGCGCGAGACCTTCTCGGTCGATGGGATCGCGAATGCCTGGGGGTTGACCGAGTTCCCGGTCGCGACGACACAGCCGCCCAACGGTGAGCACGATCTGCTCGATCGTTCCGTCGGCCGCGCGGTGCCGGGGGTTCGGGTCCGGGTGGTCGACGACAACGGGCGGCCGTGCGGCCCCGGCGACGAGGGGGAGTTGCGGCTGCAGGGACCCCAGTGCTTCCTCGGCTATGTGGATTCGGCGCTGGACGCCGCGGCATTCGACGCCGAGGGCTGGTTCCGCACCGGAGATCGCGGTCGCCTGGACGCCGACGGAAATGTCTTCGTCACCGGTCGGATCAAGGACGCCATCATCCGCAACGCCGAGAACATCTCCGCTCTGGAGATCGAGGGTGTGCTGGCCACCCATCCCGGTGTCGCTGATGTGGCGGTGATCGGGGTGGCCGACACCCGCACAGGTGAGCGGGTGTGTGCCGTGGTGGTTGCCCGGGAGGGATCGACACTCGCACTCGCGGATCTCGCCGCGCACTGTGAGGCGCAGGGCCTCGGCAGGCACAAGTCCCCGGAACGACTGGAACTGGTGGATGAACTGCCCAGAAACCTGACCGGCAAGGTGCTCAAGGCGGAGCTGCGGAACCGGTTCCGTTGAGCTTGACCGCGACCAACAGCGTTTCTGCACAGCAGTTTCCGAGTTCGGCCAATCCGCCCAGCGGATCTACATTCACACTGTATGTTGATGAGCGACGATTGCCGCGCTGGACGCTGCACTGGATCCTGAGGAGGCCTGATGCCGGGACGGCTAGCAGGAAAGGTCGCATTCATCACCGGTGCGGCCAGAGGGCAGGGCCGGGCGCATGCGCTCGGTATGGCGCGCGAGGGTGCCGACATCATTGCAGTCGACATCTGCGCACCCATTGCCTCGAACCCGTACCCGCTCGCATCGCGTGAGGACTTCGCCGAAACCGAACGCGCGGTCAAGGAACTCGGCAGGCGCGGCGTCTTCCGGGTCGCCGACGTGCGAGAGCGCGGTGAGCTGCGAGAGGCTCTCGAGGCGGGCGTGGCCGAGCTCGGCGGTCTCGACATCGTGGTGGCCAACGCGGGCATCTTGCCGATGGCGATGGGTTCGCCGGACCCGATGCACTTCGTCGACGCGACGGATGTCGATCTTTTGGGCGTGATGAACACGGTTGCGGTCGCGGTGCCACACCTGGCCGAGAAATCCTCCGTCATCATCACCGGCTCGACCGCAGGGATGATGCCGGGCAACGCCGACAGCCCCGAGATGGGACCGGGCGGGGCGGGCTACGCCTGGAGCAAGCGCACCTTGATGCAGTACGCCGAACAGATGGCGGTGCATCTCGCGTCCCGCTTCATCCGGGTCAACGTCATCCATCCGACCAACTGCAACACCGGTCTGCTGCACAACGACGGCATCTACGGCGTCTTCCGGCCCGATGTGGCCGCGGAGGGGCGTAAGCCCACCCGCGAGGACGCCGAGCTGGCGTTCACCTACTTCCAGGCGATGCCGATTCCGTACGTCGAGCCCGAGGACATCGCCAACCTGGCGGTCTTCCTGGCCAGTGACGACAGCCGCTACATCACCGGTCAGCAGATCCGGGTGGATGCGGGCTCACTGCTCAAGTTCCCGAACGGACCCGGCAGCTGACCGGTGTGCAGTCGCCGCTCAGGCGTCGGCGAGTGCCGCCAGTTCGCGTTTGACCACCTTGCCCACCTCGTTGCGCGGCAATTGGTCGACGAACACCACTCGCACCGGAACCCGGTAGGGCGTCAGCCGTTCCCGGCACCAGGCGATCAGGTCGTCCTCGCGCACACCGTCGCTCAGCCGGACCACGAATGCCCACGGTACCTCGCCGAGCCGATCATCCGGGATGCCCACCACCGCGGCCTCCCGCACGCCCGCCGCGGCCACCAGGACATCTTCGACCGTGCCGGGGAACACCTTCAGGCCGCCGCGGTTGATCATGTCCGACACCCTGCCGTCGAGCCAGAGAAAGCCGTCCGCGTCGAACCAGCCGAGATCGCCGGTGCGAAACCAGCCTTCCTCGGTCAACCGGTCGAGGAAGGCGGGATCGATCTTGCGCGCTGCCGTCGTCGGTGTGCGCACGAGCACCTCGTGATCGGCGATCGTGACGTCGATCCCGGGCAGCGGACGGCCCACCGAACCCAGCTTCGTCTCACCCCACTCGCGAGCGTCCGCCGCCGACCACCCCACCACTTCACCGCCGAGTTCGGTCTGTCCGTATGAATTCAGCACGAGGACACCGAACTTGTCGCGGAATCGGCCGGCCTGCACCGGCGACAGCGGGGCGGTGATCGACCGCACGATTTTCAAGGGAGCCAGGTCGGTGACCGTCTCGTCGTGCAGCACCATGGTGAGGGCGGCCGGCGGCAGCACGGTGGACCGCAATTGGTGGCGCCGCACCAACGTCGCGAAGTCGGCGGGCGCGAAGCGGTCCATCAGGACCACCCCCGAACCGGCGCGGAATGCGAACAAGACCTGATAGATACCTGCCCACAAGGACAGCGACAGCGGTACCAGGTTCGGCATCGGTGGCCGCTTCGGCTTGTCCGGGGCCGACGGCGCACCACGCAACTTCGACAGCAGCCGGTCGATGAGGTCGAGTACGGTGCTGTGCCGCAGCGGTACCGGCTTGGGTGCGCCGGTCGTGCCTGAGGTGAACTGGAGCAGAGCCACATCGGGGTCGTAGTGCCGAGGGTCGGCCGGCTGTTGCCCGCCGTCGGAGGTCGACCACTGCATGGCGGCTCCGGTGATCACGGGGAGTCCGAATGACGTGAACCGGTGCGCCAGAGCACGTGTCGTCAGCACGGCGACCGGGCGCAGCGTCGAGAGTTGATCGATCAGTTCGCTGTCGGCTGCCCGCGGGTTGAGCGGGGTGTACACGGCGCCGGCCCGCCACGTGCCGAACAGCGCCGCCACGGTGGTGGCCTCGTTGGGCAACATCGCGGCGACCACCTGGCCGGTACGCACCCCGGCCGAGGCGAGTACGGCGCCCAGAGAATCGGCGGCGTCGGCCAATTCGGCCCGAGACAGCTCCTGCTCCAGGGTGTGGACGGCGATGTCGGGCAGACCGTCGAGCAGCTCGGTCAGGTTCACGATTCGGTCTCCAGCGGAAGCCAGTTCGGTGTCCGCTTGTCGGCGAACGCGAGGGGACCCTCGTTCTGGTCCGGATGTCCCCAGACGGAGGTCAGATGCGTTGCCCCGACCCGGCAGGCGTCGGTGAGGCCGTGTTCCAGGGCACCCCATAGCGCACGTTTGGTGGCATACATCGCCGCGGGCGAGTTCTTGGCGATCTTCTCGGCCAACTCCTGCGCGACGTCACGGAGATTGTCCGGCGGGTCGACGATCTGGCTGATAAGGCCGAGTTCATAGGCGCGCTGCGCGCTGAGGCGTTCGTGACTGCCCACCAACGCCATGCGCAACACGGCCTCCGCGGGGATCTTGCGCATCAGGGCAATGGTCTCCAGTGCGCTGACCTGTCCGATCGAGACGTGCGGGTCGACGAAGGAGGCATCCGAGGCCGCGATCACGACATCGGCATCGGCGACCCAGTGCAGGCCGCCGCCCGCGCACACCCCGTTGATGGCGGTGATCACCGGTTTGCGGACGTTGCAGTGCCACCCGGTGAGTTTCAGATCGAGGGTGCGCATGGTCTCCTGGAACTGCAGGACGGCGTCGCCGTCGAGTTCCTCGACGTCGGCGCCCACCTGGAAAGCCCGCCCGTTTCCGGTGTGCACGATGACCCGCACGTCGGGATCGGCGTCCAACTCGGCCCACGCCCTGGGAAATTCGGCGCGCATCACGGCGTCGTAGGCGTTGAGCCGGTCCGGCCGGTCGTTGATGATCCAGCCCACGGGCCCGCGGCGCTCGACGATAAGCCGCCGATAGGGTGCCTGCTGATCGGTGGTCACCGTGCCTCCATGTTCTCTTGAGCAAGCGATTCCCAATGCGGCATTCGCTTTTCGCGCCAGGCGTGTACGCCTTCGGCGTGATCGGGATGGTTTCGCAGTTCCCAGATCGTCGACGCGGCCTCGTTGCGGGCCTGGGTGAGTCCGACCTCCAGCGATCGCCACAGCGCGCGTTTGGATTCCCGCAGCGCCGTCGGCGAGTTGGCGGCGACAGCCGCGGCCAGCCGGCCGGCCGCCGGCCGGAGTGCGTCGGGTGCCACGACGTCCGACACGATGCCCAACTCGTAGGCCCGGCGCGCCGATATCCGTTCGCCCCGGCCCACCATCGCCATCCGGGTGACGGCCTCCATGGGGGATTTCCGCAGCAGCGTGATCGACTCGTACGCGACGGCCTGGCCCACCGAGACATGCGGGTCGACGAAGGCCGCGGTCTCCGCCGCGATCACGATGTCGGCGTCCGCGACCAGGTGCAGCCCACCGCCGGCGCAGAGCCCGTTGACCGCTGCAATGACCGGCTTCCAGACATCGCAGTGCCACGAGGAGATCTTCAGTTCGGCGTCGCGGGTGCGGCGGGAGTGCCGGCGCATCGCCTCTTTGTCACGGGCCACTTGCACGACATCCATGCCGGTGCAGAACGAACGCCCGACCGCGGTGTTCACGATGACCCGCACGTCGGGATCGCGGTCCAGCTCGGCCCACGCCTGCTCGAGCTCGTCGAGCATGCGTGCGTCGAAGGCGTTGCCGGCATCGGGCCGGTTCAGGATCAGCCAGCCGATCCCGTCCGACTTCTCCACGATGAGGCGCTCGTAGTCGGTCATGATCGTGGAATATCCTTCCAGGGCTTGCCTTTCCACGGGTCTGGCTCTTTGGGTAGACCGAGCACGCGTTCGCCGAGGATGTTCTTGTTGATGTCGGTGGTGCCACCCTCCGTGCCGTTGGCCAGGCTGCGCATCCAGCCCCGCACCTCGCGGGGCAACTCCGCCGCGTCGGAGCCGGTCCAGCCGACCGCCGCGGTGCCGAGTAGGTCGACCATCACATCCTGGATCTGCTGATTGAGCGTGGCCTGGTGGACCTTGCCGATCGAGGAGGCCGCACCGGGGGACTGGCCGGTGGCCAGGGCCGCCCGCACCCGAGTGTTGGTCCAGCCGCGGATCTGCTCCTGGGCCCACAGCCGGATGATCTTGTCGCGTAGCACCGGGTCGTTCCAGCGCCCGGTCTCCTTTGCCAGGGCGATGAGGCGTTCACTGCTCGACCCGCCGAGCCGGCCCATGCCGCCGGAGCCGGATCCGGAGACCATCTGGCGCTCGCTGGACAGGGTGGAGGCACTGACGCGCCAGCCGTCGTTGAGCGCGCCGACCCGATGGATGTCGGGCACCCGCGCCTCCACCAGGAACACCTCGTTGAACTCGGCCTCCCCGGTGATTTGGCGCAGTGGCCGGACCTCGACGCCGGGCTGGTTCATGTCCAGCAGGAAGTAGGTGATCCCTCGGTGTTTCGGTTGGTCGGGGTCTGTTCGCGCCAGCAGGATGCCGAAGTCCGCGACGTCGGCCCAGGTGGTCCAGACCTTCTGCCCGGTGATGATCCAGTCGTCACCATCGCGGACGGCGCGGGTGGCCAACGATGCCAGGTCCGAGCCCGCGCCGGGCTCGCTGAACAGCTGACACCACTTCTCCTCGTTGCGCACGATGGGCCGCAGGAAGCGGAGCCGCTGGTCGTCGGTCCCGTGGCTGAACAACGCTGCGGCCGCATTGTTGAGTCCCAGCGGGTTCAACCGGGTCAGCCGCAGCGGCGCCAACAGCGAATCGACCGCACGCGCAACGGTATTGCTGATGCCCAGGCCCCCGTGCTCGGGCAGCCATGTCGGCGCGACGAGGCCGGTCTCGGCGAAGGTCGGATACCAGCTCTCGTAGTCGGCCGGTGTGCGGACGGCGCGCAGTGCCTTGGGGCCGTCGGCGGCGGCGCTGCGCCAGGCCGCCGGGACCTGGTCTTGCGCCCACGCCCCGACCACGGCGAGTGCGTCGTCGGTACTGGTGTCTGGGAAGATCGGCAGTGCCGTCATGATTGTCAGCGGCCCTGGAATTGCGCGTCGCGCTTGTCGCGGAAGGCCGCCAGCCCCTCCTTGAAGTCGTCACTGCGGCTTGACAATTCGAGGGCCATTGCCTCGTTCTGCAGGTGCCGGTCCAAATCGAGTCCGTTTCCGCTGTGCAACAACCATTTGGTGAGGCCGAGCGCCACGGTCGGAGCCGCCGCCAGGCCACCGATGAGTCGTTCGGCCTCGCTGTCGAGGTCGGCGGCGGGGTGGGCGCTGTGGATGATGCCCCAATCTGCCGCGGTGGAACCGGACAGTTCCTGACCGAGCAACAGCAGTCGACGGGTGCGAACCATGCCGATCAGCCGGGGGAGCAACCAGGCCGCGCCGCTGTCGGGGGTGAAGCCACGGGCCATGAACGGTTCCCAGAACCGCGCATCTTCGGAGGCTACACAGAAGTCGGAGGCCATCGCGAGGTGGAAGCCGAGTCCGGCGGTCCAGCCACGGACTACCGAGACGATGGGCACCTGGGTCTCCAGCATCAGCGGGATGAGGCGGTTGGCCTTGTTGGGGAGTCGGCGCTGGGTGCTGCCCACCCGTGGTTTGCGGTCGGATCTCGCGTTGTTGGAGACAAGGTCCGACCCCGCGCAGAAGTCGGGTCCGCAGGCGCGGAGGACGATGACGCGAACCGACTCGTCGATGCCCGCAGCGGCGAGGTGGCCGATCATCGCGTCGAGTATCACGTCGTTGACGGCGTTCCGGCGCTCCGCCCGGTCCAGCGTCAATTCCAGTACGGCACCGTGGTGCTCGGCGCGTAGACCGTCGACATCGGGGTAACTCATAGGTCAACGCTCGGAGAACTGCGCCGAGATCGCGGTCAGCAGCTCGGGCAAGTTGGTGGCGGCGCCGGGGGGATCGGGCAGGCGGACCGGTCCCCGCTCCCGGCTCGGCAGCAGGATGGTGGCGCGCCCGGGTGCGGTCACCTCGCCCCGCTGGCTGGTGGCTGCGAGCTCGAGATCGACCGCCGGCCGGTTCCCTTCGGCGAGGTACTTACGGGTCACGGTGCCTGTGATGGTGTGCAGATCGCCCACGTAGTTGAACAGGCGGAATTCGCAGTCCAGCTTCCAGAGCCACGCATCGTCACCCATCCAGTCGGTGCACAGGTGGATCAACCAGGTCTCGCGCATCCGGCCGTAGTCGAAGGTGGTCGGGTTGCCGGCGTTCTGGGCGGCGCTCGGCTCCCAGTGCACCCGTTGCTGGACATCGGGTACGCCGTGTTCGTTGGGTGTGTAGAAACGCGGGATCCGCTGGCGGTTGCGCCACGCCAACGCCAGTGGTCGGACTCCGTACATGCCGGTGCCCATGCCGACATGCCAGCAGACCATGTCGGTCACCGTCAGCGGCCCCTTGGTCAGGGGTCCGACCTCGTCGCCCTCCTGGACGTCCTCCCACCATCGCGGGCTGGCTCCACGCGGCGCCTGGGCGGCATACCGTCGGTCGATCTCGGCGATCTCCTCGGGCGACCAGGACTTGAGTTCGACGGTCTGGTACTTCTTGCGTCCGCGCGCCTTGCTGCGTTCGGTGCGAATCATGTTCCGGTACTGCCCTCCGAGCAGTGTGCCGTCCTCCTCGCGGAACACTTGGGCGGACCATTCGTGCACCGCGCGGTCGGCGAACTCACTGTCTTTGTCCAGCGCCGCCACGAGTGCGTTGCGCCGGAACACCCGGCGGCCGGCCCGCAGCGGCGCCCACCACTCCCGTGCGGACGAGGCGTAGAAGGCGTGCACGCCGCGCAGGGGATCGCCTTTGGTCAGCGCCCGGTCCTCCTCGGACAGCTCGGTTACCTCGTCCTCGCCGATCAGCGTGTCGCCGCCGACCAGCGCCGGTGGGGCCAACGGCTCACCCCACACGGACTTCGCCGCGTACTCCGGGTCGCACCAGAGCGGGTTGGCGTCGCCGTAGCTCTCGGCGACATGGCGGAACGCGTCCTCGTTGGGGCGGAAGTAATGCGGGGGCTGGGTGTGCGGTACGGCGATGCCGATGGTGGCCCGCAATCTCGCCAGTCCCGCATCGGTGATCTTGCCGGTGTCAGGGGAGGGATTCGCCGCCATCCAGTGCCTCCTCGTTGTGGCCCCGCGTCGTGATCTAGACGATAATGGAAATTAAGATACCCGAAAAGCGGAAATGGCGTTAACGCAGGAGGTCTACATGGGCGTGGAGTCGTCCGGAATCGTTGTGACACACGACGAGGTCGGTGTTGCGCACATCCTCATTGATCGAGCCGAGGTGGGAAACTCGTTGTCCCCGTTGGCACGTGACTTCCTCACCGAGGCTTTTCGTTCGGCTTCCGGCGACCCTGCGGTACGCGCGGTGCTGTTATCCGCGGCGGGGACGCGGCACTTCTGTGCGGGCGCGGGACTTGCGCCGACCGACTCGAAATCGAGTTCCTACGCCGACCAGAAGCGCCGGCCGGGCGACATCGCACGGATGCTGCGGGGCGGCTGGCAGGCGCTGGTCACCTCGGTGCTGGAATGCGACAAACCGGTGATCGCGACGGTGAAAGGTGTGGCAGCCGGCGCGGGGTCCAGTCTGATGCTGGCCTGCGACCTGGTCGTGATGTCAACGCAAGCAACGCTTGTCGAGTCGTTCGTGCACCGCGGGATCCTGCCCGATTCGGGGGCTGCCTACCTGTTGACCAGAATCGTGGGGCTACGCAAGGCCACCGAGTTGCTGATGCTGGGCGAGACGCTCGATGCTGCGGCGTGTGAACGTCTCGGCATCGCCAATCGGGTGGCCCCAGTGGAGGATGTCGACGTGATCGCGCAGGACTGGGCCCGGCGTCTGGCGTCGGGCCCGACGGTCATGCTCGGTCTCACCAAGCGCCTGTTGGCGGTCTCCTCGGAATCGGGTCGCGATCGCGCTCTCGAACAGGAAGCGTGGGCCCAGGAGGTCGTCTCGCGCACGGAGGATCTTCAGGAAGGGCTGCGGTCGTTCGCGGAGCGCCGCGCCCCGCGGTTCCAGGGTTTCTGACCCTAACTCGTCGGGCCACCGCGGATGGTGAACGCCGAGCTGTCGTCGATCTGATCGATGGCGTCTGCGATGCCTTCGGGACTCAGCTGGGGGTCTTCGATGCCCTTGGTGACGCCGATGAACACCCGTGACACCTTGCCCGCGCCAACCGAGTAGATGTGTGCGGTCCGGTCGCAGGAGCGGTGTGAGAGGTAGACCACGACCGGGGTGACGAGCTCGGGATCCATGACCTTGCCCGCCTCGCCCATGATCTCCTCGGTCATCCGGGTCCGGGCGATCGGCGCGATGGCGTTGACGGCGATCCCGTTACGCGCGCCTTCGATTGCGAGCACGTGCATCATGCCCACCAGCCCCATCTTCGCGGCGCCGTAGTTGGCCTGCCCGAAGTTGCCGAAAAGTCCGGTTCCCGAGGTGGTTTGCACGATCCGGCCGTAGTTCTGCGCGCGCATGATCGGCCAGACGGCGCGGGTGACGTGGAAGGCGCCGGTGAGGTGGACGGCGACCACTGCGTCGACCTGGTCTGCCGTCATGTTCTTGAAGGCCGCGTCGCGCAGAATCCCGGCGTTGTTCACCAGGATGTCGACTCGGCCGAACGCCTCTACTGCGGCGGCCACGATCGCGGCGCCCCCGTCCTCGGTGGCCACCGAGTCCCCGTTCGCGACGGCGATCCCGCCGGCGGCGGTGATCTCGTCGACCACGGACTGGGCGGCTGCCGAGGATGCCCCCTGGCCGTCGACCGCGCTACCGAGGTCGTTGACCAGCACCCGCGCCCCACGACGGGCCAGTTCGAGGGCGTGGCATCGTCCAAGTCCACCGCCGGCCCCCGTGACGATGGCCACCTGATCATCGAAAGTCATTGACTGCATGAGTGAGAGGTTACATTTACGGGACAGAGAATTGACATTTTCGACGGAGGTACGTCATGACTGTCCCGTCCGAGCTGTTGCGCCACGCGCACCGACGGGCCGCGGGCCTGCGTTCCCGGTTTCGCGCCGCAGGGTTCTGGTCCGCGCAACCTGTGGACGCTGTGCGGTTCGCCGCCGCGCGGTACCCGGCCCGGGTCGCGGCCGTCGACCGCCGTCTCGGCGAGCTGACCTATTCCCAACTGGACGAGCGAATCGACCTGGCGGCCAAGGCAATGGTTGACGCGGGCGTGGGTGTGGCGACTCCCGTGGTCGTCGTGGTGGGCAACGATATCGACTCGGTGGTCGCCGTCCATGCGGTCATGCGTATCGAGGCGGTGGTGTTGCTGGTGGCCCGTAGTTCCGGGCCCGCCCAGGTGGCCGATGTCATCGAACGGTCCGGCGCCCGATTCGGGACCGCGCCGAACTGGGACCGCGTCGCCGACTGCACCGGAGGCGCCGGCTTCAGCTGGATCGACCCGCACCGGTACACCGGTGCCGGCAAGCTGCCCCGCCGAACGGTGCCGGCCGACCAGCCGTCGTTCATCCTTTACACCTCGGGGACCACGTCGCGCCCCAAGGGTGTGATCCACTCGGTGAGCACCCTGACCAAGGCATCGGTCAACTACATCGCCGGCGCCGGCCTCAGCTGGGACGACCGGATCTTTCTGATCAGCCCGTTGGCGTCGGTCACCGGCGTGCTGCAGGCCCTCTTCATCGCGCCGATGCTGACGGCGCCGGTCGTCCTCGAAGATCGGTGGGATCCCGCGGCGACGTGTGAACTGCTGCTGACGTCGGGGGCCACCTGGTACGGCGGCCCGGACCGGCTGCTGGATCGGCTCCTCGACGAGGCCGTCAAACGCGACCGCCTGGTACCGCTACGGGCGGTCTATCTGGGCGGGACCATGCTCGACGCGCGGATCGTCGATCGGATCGAGGACGATTTCGGGATCATCGTGATGCGCGCCTACGGGTCATCGGAGGTACCAGTGAGCACATCGGGCCTGCGCAGTGAGCCTGCGTCGCTGCGGCATGCCGACGACGGCGTGGCGCTCGGCGATGTCGAGGTGCGATTGGGGTCGCCGTCTGATCCGGCGGAGTGCTGTATCCGCGGGCCGCACGCTTTCCTGGGGTACACCGACGCCGAGGACGACACGGCGGCGTTCGACGGTGAGTGGTTTCGCACCGGGGATGTGGCCGAACTCGCCGACGGACGGGTCCGCATCGTGGGCCGGTTGAAGGACATCGTGATCCGCAACGGGCTGAAGATCCCGGCGGCCGAGGTCGAGGAGGCGGTCGCGGTGCTGCCGGGGGTGCGCGACTGTGCGGCTTATGCCGTCGCCGACGCGACCACCGGCGAGCGACTGGCCGTGGCGGTGGTACTGGACGAGGGCACCACCGCGATCCCGCTGACCGAGGTTTCCGAAGCACTGCTGGCGGCCGGGCTCCCCAAATACAAACTGCCCGAAGAACTCGTGTTCTGGGATCAGCCCCTGCCGCTCAACGACAATGGCAAGGTGGTGCGCAAGGAACTGGCCCAGCGGTCCGCCGGCCGACCCCGGACGCTGGCGGATCGGTTGGTCACCCCGGCGTCGTGACACCCGGGGCCGGGACGAAGACCGGGACCACGAATCCGTCGTCATCGTCGCGGTAGGCCACCGCCAGTTCCATCCCGGCGCGTAGGTCGTCGATATCGCAATCCTGGATCACCGTCATCAGCCGCGGCCCGTCGGTCAGGTCGACCATCGCCACCACGTAGGGCGTGGCGTCGAACGGCGCGGCGTTCTGCCGGATCACGGTCCAGGTGTAGAGCCGGGCATGCCCCGAGGCCGGCGTCAGCTGCACATCCTCGCTCCAGCAGTGCGGGCAGAACGGCCGCACGTAGAGCGAACGCTGCCCGCAGGACCCACAGGTGTGCACCATCAGGGTCCGGTCCTGTACGGCTGTCCACCATGCTTCGGTGTCGGTGTCGGTGTCGACCGTCGGTCGGTGCGGGCCGGACGGTACCTCCATCACTGCCTCCCGAGAATCATTGTGGCGCTGTGCGTGAAGAAGCCGCCCATGGCGTGTACGCACGCCAGCCGGGCGTGGTCGACCTGGCGCGGTCCGCATTCTCCGCGCAGTTGACGGACGGCCTCGACCAACAGGAACATGCCGCGCATGCCGGGGTGGCAGGCGGCCAGCCCGCCGCCGTCGGTGTTGGTGGGCAGTGCTCCGCCGGGGCGCAGGGCGCCGGATTCCAGGAATGGGCCCCCGTCGCCCTTGGCGCAGAATCCCAGGTCTTCGAGAGTGAGGAGCACCGTCGAGGTGAACGAATCGTACAACTGGCAGACGTCGATGTCGGATGGCCGGACCCCAGCTTGGTCGAACGCCCGCGGACCGGAGACGGCAGCCGCCGAGGTGGTGAAATCCTGCCACTGGCTCATGTTCACGTGCGACGTGGCGTCCGAGGCCCCCAAGATCCAGACGGGTTCCTTGGCGCAGTCCCGGGCCACCGCCTCACTGGCCAGGACCACTGCACCTCCGCCATCGGTGCGCAGACACACGTGTTTGGCCGTGAAGGGGTCAGCGAGCATCGGGGCTGCACCCACGTCCGCCACGGTCAACCGCTCCCGGTCGAAGGCGTCCTCATTCATCGCCGCCCATTCGTGCGCGGCGACGGCCACTTCGGCGAGCTGTTCGACCGTCGTGCCGTATTCGATCATGTGCCGTCGCGCGGCCATCGCATACTTGGCGATGAGCGTTGCACCGTAGGGTGTTTCGAACTGCAAGGCGCCGCCGGTGCCCATCGCCGCGGCAGAGCCGCGGACGCGGCGTTTGACGTCGGACCGGGCTGTGGAGCCGTACGTCAGCAAGACCACGTCCAACTCGCCGGCGGCAATGGCCGTGGCCGCGTGCCGGGCCATCACCTCCCACGACGAGCCGCCGACATTCGTGGCGTCGACCCAGGTGGGGCGAAGTCCGAGATACTCGCTCACCTCGACCGGGGCCAGCAGCGAGCCGTGCGCGCCCAGTCCCTGAACATCGTCCTTGTGCAACCCGGCGTCGGCCACCGCGCGCCGAGCGGCCTGGGCCATCAGCGCCACGGCGGTCTGGTCGGGAACGCGTCCGCAATCAGACAGGGCGGCACCCACAACGGCAACGCGGCGAGACGGCATCAGTCATGGTTAGCACACCGATAAGGGCATTGCCGAATTTGTGAAATGATTGTTCTCGCTCGGTTACGGTGGCTTGGTGCAAGCAGCTTTGCGGGACGCGCTGAGGGCCGGCGATCTGGTGGTGTGCCTGGCGCTGTTGAACTCGCGAACCTCTGATGTTCCGGCCATCGCCGCTGCGTGCGGTTATGACGCCGTCTACGTCGATCTGGAACACACCTCGACATCGTTGGAGACGGCCGCGCTGCTGTGCTCCAGTGCGATCGGCGCAGGTATTGCCGGCCTGGTTCGGGTGCCGTCTCATGATCCCAGTGTGATCGCCCGGGTGCTCGACAACGGGGCGACTGGAATTATTGTGCCGCATGTCAATTCAGCCAGCGAGGCGCGGGCGATCGTGGACGCCGCGCGGTTCCCTCCGGTGGGTCACAGGTCGATCTCCGGACCCAACGCCGTCAGTGGCTACGAGCCCCGCCCGGCGACGAAACTGACCGAGGTGCTCGAGCAGCGCACGGTGGTGTCGGTGATGATAGAAACCCCGCAGGCGGTGCGGGCATGCGACGATATCGCCGCTGTGGGCGGGATCGACATGATCCTCATCGGACCTAGCGATCTGACGGCCGAGATGGGAATCCACGGCCAGTATGAGAATGAACATTTCCATATTGCGGTAGAGTCGGTGGCGGCGGCCTGCCGCACTCACGGCGTGGCGCTAGGCGTAGCGGGGATAAAGTCCGTCGACCTGCTGAGACGCTTTGCCGACCTCGGTCTGCAATTCATCTCGGCAGGCACGGATGTCGGCATGATGACCGAAGCTGCTACGGCTCGCGCACAAGCCCTTCGCGGGCTTCGGGGCTGCTCCGGCTGACAGGCTGTCGGCAGGACTGGCGCGACGACTACAGGAGGACGGATGCCCACCCCGATCTACCACGATCAAGTAACCGACAGCATGGCCTGGACCGGTGCGGACTTCACCAGTAAAGAGGACTTCGCCTTCGATCTCTCAGCCCGCAATGTCGCTGCGCTTGAGTCGATTCTGGCGAAGACCGCCGGTAAAGACCGCGACGACATCACCCCTGAGGACGCCCGTCACCCCGATCTCGACGACGATTTGGGGCGGCTCTACCGAGATCTGATGTTCGGCAAGGGCCTGGCCTGCGTCCGCGGTTTCCCGGTGGAGCAGCACTCTATTGAGGACCTGGAACGCATCTACTGGGCGTTCTGCACTCATCTGGGCTACCTGGTGTCGAACAACTCGTTCGGTCACCGCATGGTGCGGGTGCAGGAGGAGATTCTGCCCAACGGCGTGCAGCCCGCCCGTGGCACCAAATCGCGGGCCGAGCTCGCGATGCACAACGATGCCGCCGACATCTTGTCGCTACTGTGCGTGTATCCCGCCTTCGAGGGCGGCGAGAGCCAGTTCGCCAGCGGGCCGGCCGCGCACAACCGCATCCTCGCCGAACGTCCCGATCTGCTCGACGTGCTGTACCAAGGATTCCCGCACCACCGGCGGAGCGAGCAGCCCGACGACCAGCCCGACGTGACTCCCTACGACGTGCCGGTCTTCTCGCAGATCGACGGCAGGATCTGCATCAACTTCACGTACAGCAGCATCTTGCCCGCCATGAAGACGATCGGCCGCGAGTTCACCGCCAAAGAGGAGGAGGCCGTGGAGTACCTGCGCAACGTACTCGTCGAGCAGCAGGTGGAATTCCGTCTCGAATCCGGCGAGGCGGCGGTCGCGAACAACTTCGCGATGTGCCATTCTCGCTCGGATTTCGTCAGCAGCAACGACCCGAAGAAGGCGCGGTGCTTCCTTCGCGCGTGGATGGAAGTGCCGCGCGAGGACCGTCGGCTGCCGCTGGGGCGTGAGTACTTCCACATGGAGAACAAGGATCTCCGGCTCGGCTACGACGTGGTCGAGGGCCGCGACGGTGCCATCGCGCGCAATGACTACAAGAACGTGGATGCGGCGCTGGCGGATATGTTCAAGGCGGCACAGGCGAAGCCCACGCTGAAGAAATGAGCCAACGCCCTCGACCGCGGCTGGTCTTCGAACGTTGGACCGATCCCGTCGCCGGAGACATCCTCGAACTCGCCGACATCGACGTCGTCAAACTGGATCTCGGTGCACCCGCTGGGCAGGGGTGGGCGGCGCTGGAGTCGGCGCATGGCTATCAGGTCGCCACCCGCACCGATATCGCCAGGGTGGAGGCCGGCCAGCAATGGTTGGCCGGCCCCGCCCTGGTCCGGCGCTGCGACAGTCTTCTCGCGGTGTGTTCGGCCGGTGCCGGGTACGACGTCATCGATGTCGAAGCCTGTACCAGCGCCGGCATCGCGGTGTGCAACAACTCTGGTCCCGGTGCCGAGGCGGTGGCCGAGCACGCCCTGGGATTCATGCTGGACCTGGCGAAGAAGATCACCGTCGCCGACCGCGCTCTGCGCAGCGGGCCGATCGGGGATCGGCTGG
Source organism: Mycolicibacterium fluoranthenivorans (assembly GCF_011758805.1). Classification (NCBI taxonomy): domain Bacteria; kingdom Bacillati; phylum Actinomycetota; class Actinomycetes; order Mycobacteriales; family Mycobacteriaceae; genus Mycobacterium; species Mycolicibacterium fluoranthenivorans. Next base: position 688,632 of record NZ_JAANOW010000002.1, read on the forward strand.
TCCTGCAAGGCAGCCAGTTGCTCGGCAAGACCCTCGGGGTGGTTGGGATGGGGGTCATCGGCAGCCGCCTGGTGCAGCTGTGCGCGCCCTTCGGGATGGAGGTGCTGGTCTTCGATCCCTACCTCGACGAGCAATCCGCGCAGGCGCGCGGTGCGCAACTGGTGACGCTGTCCGAACTCGTGGCGCGGGCGGACTTCGTCCAGGTGACCTGCCCCCTCACCGCCGAGACGCGGGGGTTGTTCGGCAGGGCCGAATTCGCGGCCATGAAACCGACGGCCTTCTTCATCACCACCGCGCGCGGACCGGTGCACGACGAGCAGGCCCTGCTCGATGCCCTGGTGGGCGGCGGTATCGCCGGTGCCGGTCTGGACGTGTTCCACGATGAGCCACCACGGCCGGACAACCCGCTGTTGCATCTCGAAAACGTGGTGGCGACACCGCATACCGCCGGGATCACCAAAGAGGCGGCGCGCGATATCGCGGTGGCAACCGCCACACAATGGCAGATGATCTTCGAGGGGCGCCGGCCGCCACGTCTGCTCAACCCCGATGTCTGGCCCCGTTACTGCGACCGCTTCCACGACATCCTCGGCTTCCGGCCCACCCGGCCCGTTGCCGCGGTGTCCGAGTGAGTGAACCAGTCGTGGCAACGTCTGTGAAGGAGCATGCCCAGGTGACAACGTACGAAACCATCGAGTTCGAGGTCCGCGGGCACACCGCGTGCGTGACGTTGAACCGGCCCGACGTCCTCAACGCGATCAATGATGAGATGATCGCTGAACTCGCCACGGTGTATGCCGACATCGAACAGTCCCAGGATATTTGGACGGTGATCATCACCGGCGCAGGGCGGGCATTGTGCGTGGGTGCCGATGTCAAGAAGGCCGCCGATCACGACATGGAGAACGCCGCGGGCATCGACAACCAGGGTGAGCCGATCCTGAGTTCGCTCCGGCAGTGGGACGCACCGCAGGAGGCCACGCCACCGTGGTTGCAGATGACCAAGCCGATCATCTGCGCGGTCAACGGTATCGCCTGCGGTGCGGGGATGGATTTGGTCACCACCGCCGACATCACCATCGCCTCGGACCGCGCGACGTTGATGGACCCGCACGTCAGCATCGGGGTGACCTCGGGCCGGGAGGCGGTGCGGCTTGCCAGGATCTTGCCCCTCCCGGTGGCCATGCGACTGGTGCTCATGGGTAAGCACGAGCGCCTCGACGCGCACCGCGCGCACGAACTGGGGGTCTTCACCGAGGTGGTATCCCACGACGATCTGATGGACCGGGCCTGGGAGATCGGCGAGATTGTGAACTCCAATGCGCCCCTGGCGGTACGGGGTTCACGGATGGCGGTCCGCAAAGGCTTGACCTTGCCGATCTATGAAGCGGAGTTGCTGGCCGAGAACTACCGCATGAAGGTCGCGCTGACCAAGGATGCGATCGAGGGACCCCGCGCTTTCCTGGAAAAACGCGTGCCGCACTGGCAGGCCCGCTGAGAAGCGGTTCCGTAAATCGCTCGTTGCGAAAGAGATAATCAACATACCCGTGTAGGTAGATCACACATTCTCCGATGGTGCGGGTATTGTTCTTGGATTATGAGCACCAAGAAGTCAGCCGGCGACGTCGAGGAGGAACTCGGCATCGTCGACGCGGAACCGACGATGCCGGAGACCTGGCAGCAGCGGACCATCGACCGTCGGCTCAGCACGGCGCGTGCGCGGGCACTGGCACGCAGCTCCCGATTCCTCGCGACCGCGCTCGAACTCGTCGAGGAGTCCGGCCGGGCCGACTTCACCATCCAGACCCTGATCGACCGGTCCAATCTCAGCCTGCGTGCCTTCTATCAGCACTTCGCGGGCAAGGAAGAACTGCTGCTGGCGCTTTATGAGAATGTCACCAGTCAGTTCACCGAGGGCATCCGCCAAGAGGTCGCCGCGGCGGACGGCCCGATGGAACAGCTGGAGGCGTTCTGTCGTGGATTCCTGTCCCGCGCGGAGTCCTCGGAAGCGGTAGGCGGCCGCGTCATGACGATCTACAACCTCAGCCTGGAGATCGAGCGCCCCGCGGATTTCGCGAAGATCTGGGAACCTCATCAGAAGCTGCTGACCAAGATTCTGACCTCCTGCTCGCGTGCCGGACTGATCCGGGACGATCTGACACCCGCACAGTTGACAACGCTGTTGAACTCCACGATGACCGCGCTCGCGCAGATCGGCGTGTTCCAGCTGGGCATCAAAGGCGCGAAGCTGAATCAGGATCAGTTGTGGGCGTGGTGCCGTCAGGCGCTGACGGCGCCGCCGGGTACCCAGCCGAAGGCGATCCCGGCCAAGCGCACCACCACGCGCCGGCCGCGCAAACTAACGGGGTAGGCCCAGCCCGCGCTGGGCGATGATGCTGCGCTGCACTTCGCTGGTCCCGGCATAGATCGTGGTGCCCAGGGCAAACCGCAGCGTGTGGTCGAACCGCCCTTCTTCCGGTGCCGACGGCTCCAGGTAGCTACGCACGCCGTCGGGACCCGCCAGTTCGGCGACGTCCTGGCTGGCTCGCACCAAGGCCTCGGTGCTGAAGACCTTGGACATCGGACCTTCCGCGACGGGAACGGATCCGGTTTCGGTCATCCACACGCAGCGTCGCTGCAGCAGCATCGAGATCTCGGTTTCCATGGCCACCCTGGTGATCCGGCGACGCACATCGGGGTCGTCGATCCGCGGACGCCCGTCGGTGCCGTCGGCTTGCCGCGCCCAGTTCTCGGCATGGTGTAACAGCCGTGCGATATGCGGGCCCCACCCGGAGGCGTGCTCGTCCTGCAGCGACAGGCCGAGAACCTGCCATCCCGCGTCGACATCGCCGATGCGCCATTCGTCGCCGATCCGGACGTCGTTGTAGAAGGTGATGTTGGTGCGTTCGCCAGACAGCGTCCACACCGCCTGCGCTTCGAACCCGTCGACGTCCCGGGGGACCAGGAACATGGTCAGGCCCTTGTGTTTGGGCTTGTCCGGGTTCGTTCGTGCCAGCAGGAAAACGTAGTCGGCGATGTGCCCGTTGGTGGTGAACATCTTGGACCCGTTGATGATCCAGTCGTCGCCGTGGCGCACCGCCTTGGTCGCGGCCGCGGCCACATCGGAGCCGCATTCGGGTTCGGTGAATCCCAGTGCGATGGTGATGTCGCCTTTCAGCGCGCCGGCGAGGATGCGGTCCTTGAGGGCGGGGCTGCCGATATGCCGGATGATCGAGGCGACCATGCGGGTGGTCTCGGACAGGTAGACCGGGGCGTCGAAACGCATCAGCTCCTCCTTGAGGATCTGCTCGGTCCACGCGTCACGGTCCTGCCCGCCGTATTCGGCGGGCCAACTCGGGGCGAAATAGCCTGCGTCGACGAGGCTCTTGGCGAAGTCGTCATCGTGCGCCACGCCACTGCGGTACACCCGCTCCTCGAACTCCGGGGTGAGCGTGCGCTGCAGATGCTCGCGAACACCGTCGCGGAACTTCTCGGCGTCGGTGTCGAGCTGGAAGTGCATGCGGGCGACCAATCTGTGTCGTTGGGTGCACGGGCGGCCGAGGGGATCGGACGGCGCGCATAATGATACTCTCAGTTTTGAGAGGGATCATATCCGCATGTAGATGGGATTAATGCATGGACCTCATGCTGTCCGATGAACAACGTCAGCTGGTCGACTCGTTCGGTGCACTCTTCGAGCGGGAATCCCCATCGGAGCGGATCCGGGCCAGCGAGCCGGTGGGATTCGACCCGCAGCTATGGACCGCGCTGAGCGGCACCGGCGCGGTCGAAATGGCCGTCGCCGAAAACTCCGGCGGATGGGGCGCCGACGAAGTCGACCTTGCCCTTGTCGCCGAACAGCTCGGTCGGGTGGTGGCCTCGGCGCCGCTGATCGAAGCCCAGGTGGCCGCTCGCATCCTCGCGGCGGGTGGCGACGCGGGCGCGGACGTGCTCCCCGGGGTCCTGAGCGGAGACCGCCTGGTGACGTTCGCGCCGCGCGCCTACGGCGACGTACGGCACCTTCGGCTTGTGCCCGGCGGCGCGGTGGCCGACGCCGTGGTCGCGATGGTCGGCGGTCGGTTGATGTACATCCCGATCTCGGGCATGCGCACCCGGGTGGACAACCTCGGCTCCCTGCCGCTGGCCGATATCGAGATCGGGTCCGACGCCCACGTGCTGGCAGTGGGCCCTACCGCACACGAATCATTTTCCGGCGCAGTCGATCTGTGGCTGACTTTGACGGCCTCGGCGATGGTGGGGGCGGCCAACCGTGCACTGGCCTTCGGGGTCGAGTACGCCAAGCAGCGGCAGGCTTTCGGGACGCTCATCGGTGGGTTCCAAGCGGTGGCGCATCCGCTGGCGGACAGTGCCACGGCCATCGACGGCGCCCGGCTGCTGGCTCTGAGGGCAGCGTGCTCGTTCACCGAGGAGTCGAGCCGCACCACCGAACTCGCCGCGATGGCCTTCGCCTTCGCCTACGAGACGGCTCGCGACGCCACCTACCGCAGCCTGCACGTGCACGGTGGCTATGGATTCGGCATGGAAGGCGACGTCCAGCTCTATTACCGGCGGATTCGCGGTTGGGCGATGGTATTCGGTGCGGCCGACACTGCGCTCGATCGGGCCGCCGACGCACGCTACGGTGCGCGGTCGGAGGCTACGGTCGGCCGCTGACGGGCTGATGCCTGGTCAGTGTGGTGCACGCACGGTGCCCTTCTCGGCGACCACGACGGGCGGAGCGTCACGCCAATCCGGCACGCCGTTCTCCGGGCCGGCGGTGGGCCGCTTGTCTTGGCGCACCTGCGACCAATGCGAATGGTTGAGTTGGTGCAAGGTGAAGCAAGCCTGCAGGGAGGTGTAGAAACCCATGTTGTCCTGCGTCTGATTGACCGACTCCTTGATCAGCAGGGCGGCCATGGTGGGCACCGCGGCAATCCGCCGGGCGAACTCGAGTGTCTTGGCGGCGAGTTCGTCACGGCCGAAGACCTTGCTGACCATGCCCAGTCGGTGAGCTTCGTGGATGTCGATGGCATCACCGGTGAGCATGAGCTCCTTGGCTTTTCGCGGGCCGAACTCCCACGGGTGGCCGAAGTACTCCATTCCGCACATCCCGAGCCTGGTGCCGACCACGTCGGCGAAACGGACGTCGTCGCTGCCGACGATGAGGTCGCAGGCCCACATCAACATGAGCCCGGCGGAGAAAACGTCGCCGTGCACCTGGGCGACGGTGATCTTGCGTAGGTTGCGCCAGCGCAGGGTGTTCTGGAAGAAGTAGTGCCACTCCTGGAGCATGGTCTTCTCGGCGCCGTCCCGGCTGCCGCCGTTGATGGAGGCGGTCGGATGCTGATCGGGGCCGGGCAGGTACTCGCTGATGGCCCTTTTGGATCCGATGTCGTGACCGGAGGAGAACATCTTGCCCTCCCCGGCCAGGATGATGACCCGGACGGTGTCGTCCTTCTCTGCAGCGCCGAAGGCATCGTCGAGTTCGACGAGCATGCCGCGATTCTGGGCATTGCGTTGCTCTGGGCGGTTGAGCGAGATGCGCACGATCTGGCCGTCGTCGTACGTGCTCACTTTGAGGAACCGGTAGTCGCTCAACGTTTCTCCCTTGACGAAATCCAGCAATAATGTTCTCGTCTAGTGAGAATACATATTCTCGTATCGCCAGCGAAGGGTGCGCCCCGTTATGAACACCACGGCCCGAGAGATCTGGGATGCCGACAACCATCTGTACGAGCCGCCGGACGCGTACACGCGTCACTTGCCCAAGCAGTACCGGGGCGCGATCAAGTGGATTCAGGTGGACGGTCAGACCAAGCTGATGATCAAGGGTCGACTCACCGACACCATTCCCAATCCCACCTATGACGTGGTGGCCTCGCCGGGCGCCTGGGCCGACTACTTCCGGGGCAACAATCCGGAAGGCAAGACGCTGCGCGAACTCGCCAACCCGATCGCCTGCCCGGACTCGTTTCGTCGCGCCGAAGAGCGTCTGGCCCTGCTGGATTCGCAGCAAATCCACGCCTGCGTCATGTTCCCCACGACGGGCGGGATGCTCGAGGAGCGCATGCTCGACGACATTGCACTCGCGCACGCCGTGGTGCACGCCTACAACGAGTGGCTGCTGGAGGAATGGACGTTCGACTACCGGGGCCGGATCTTCGCCACCCCGGTGATCACCCTGCCCGACGTGACCGCTGCGGTGGCAGAACTCGACTGGTGCGTTGAGCACGGGGCCCGCGCGGTCCTGGTGAACCCGCGACCGGTGGCGACGGTGTCAGGCCACACCACGTCGATGGGGCAGCCGTATTTCGATCCATTCTGGTCGCGGGTGGAATATCACGGGATCCCCGTGCTCATGCATGCGTGTGACTCCGGCTACGACAGGTACAGTCGGGATTGGGAGGGCGCCGGCGCCGAGTATCTTCCGTTCACACCAGATGCGTTTCGCACCATTGTGTACGAGGACGCCCGGTCGATCCTCGACACCTGTGCGGCGCTGGTCGCCCACGGTGTGTTCACCAGGCACCCCGGACTGCGTGTCGGGGTGGTGGAGAACGGCGGTAACTGGGTGCCCCGGCTGCTGGAGTTGTTCGACCGGGTGTACAAGAAGATGCCTGCGGAATTCGCCGAACATCCGGTGGAACAGTTCACACGGCACGTGTGGGTCAATCCTTTCCACGAAGAGGACATGTCCGGGCTGATCGATCTCATCGGTGCCGACCGGGTGCTCTTCGGCTCCGATTATCCGCACCCCGAGGGTTTGGCCGATCCCGCCGAGCTGACCCCGGAGATCGCCGCGCTGAGCGATCCGGTCATCGACCGGATCATGGGCGCGAACTTGCGCGAGCTGCTGACGGCGGTGCCGGGTGGGCGCTGAACGCGTGCCTCGGGTGATCCTCTGGGGTCCCGGTCAGGTCGGCGTGGGCGCCCTGCGTGCGGTCATTGCGCACCCTGGGCTGGAGCTCGTCGGCGTCGTGGTGCACTCCGAGACCAAAGCGGGCAGGGATGCCGGCGATCTGTGCGGGATGCCGGCCACCGGAGTGATCGCCACGCGCGATATCGAGGCCGCACTGCGGGTGGATGCCGACGTCGTGGCGTTCTTCGCCTCCGGGGATTACCGGTACCGTGAGGCCGCCGAAGACATCGCCCGCTGTCTGCGATCGGGCAAGAACGTCGTGTGCACCTCGCTCGTGCCGCTGTGCTACCCACCAGCCGCCGACCGTGAAACGGTCGAGCTGCTCGAAAAGGCCTGTGCCGTTGGGCAGGTGAGTCTGTTCAACAGCGGAGTCGACCCCGGCTGGGCGAACGATGTCATCCCCCTGGTGCTGTCGGGTTTCAGCAGCTGGGTGGACACCGTCACCACGCAGGAGATCCTCGACTACGGCGGGATCGATCAGCCCGAGATCATGTTCGATTTCATGGGATTCGGCCATCCGCCGGATTTTCCGGCGCCGCTGCTGGATCGGGCCCGGCTCGCCCATCTGTGGGCACCGGTGGTACATCTGGTGGCCGAGGGGCTCGGCTTGGTGCTGGACCGGGTCGACACCGAGATCGAACCTTGGCTGGCCACCGAACGGTATGAGGTGGCCTCGGGCTGGATCGAACCGGGCACCATGGGGGCCATGCGCTTCCGGCTCGCAGGCGTGGTCGACGGTGAGGAGCGGGTGATCCTCGAACATTTCACCCGGATGGGGGAGCCGTCGGCACCGGACTGGCCGCGTCATCCGTCGCCGCACGGCGGATATCGGGTGATCGTCGATGGCATGCCCACCTACACCGTGGACATCGAGATGCATGGCCGCGGGGACAATCTGCGCGGGCTCACCTATGCGACCGTCATGCGAGAGCTCAACGCCATCCCCGCGGTGATCGCTGCACCACCCGGACTGCTCTCCACCCTGGATCTGCCGGTCATCACCGGGCCGATGCGCGGCGGCCGCTGGCGCGGTGTTCTTCCAACGAGGAGTCAGGTGTGACAAGCCAACCGGTGCCCAAGGTTACGGCCGACCTATGGACCGTCATGTGCACGGCCACCGCGGTGCGCAGATATCGTGCCGAACCCGTCCCCGACGAGGTGCTCGACAGGTGTCTGCGGGCGGCGTCGTGGGCACCTTCCGGTGGTAATCAGCAGCAGTGGCGCTTCGTGGTGCTGCGTTCGCAGCAGATCCGCGACGTACTGACCGACGCCGCGCACCGCACCTGGGAGGTGATGAAGGATTTCTATCAGCTGCCGGCGGTGGCCGACGGGGCAGCAGACCCGAAATCCAGGGTGCTGCGCGCGATGGCCGAGCACATGGAGGTCGGTGGCGAGGCGCCGCAGCTGGTGTTGTTCTGCGTCCAACCCCAACGCGGTACCACCGAGTTACAGCAGGGCGGTTCGGCCGTCCAGAACTTCCTGTTGGCGGCCCGTGCGCAGGGTCTGGGCGCGGCGATCACGCTATGGCAGGATTCCTGTGATCGTGAATTGCGGGAGCTGGTCGGCATTCCCGACGACTGGAAGGTGGCGACCCTGTTGACGGTGGGGTGGCCCAAGGGCGGCCATCGCGAGGTTCGCCGCAAGCCGCTGTCGAAGGTCGCCGTCGTCGACCGATGGAACCAACCATGGACTGTGCAATGACCGCCGTGTCACCGCAACCGTAGGCGATGCCGGCGCTCACATGAGTGACCTCCGGGCGCGGGGCGGTCCGGGAAGGACTGCGACGGGCCCGCCGCCGACGTGCTACGGCAGGCCGAAGAAGGTCTTCGCGTTGGTGGACAGCACCTTCCGTTTGGTCTCTTCATCCAGACCCTCGGTCGCCTTGTTGGCGACGGCGGTGCTGTGCGGCCAGTTGGTGTCGTTGTGGGGATAGTCGGTCTCGAACATCAGCTGATCCGGTCCGACCAAGTCCAGGATGCGGAACGCCACCGGATCCCCGAAGGTGGAGAACCAGACGCGGCCGGGCACCTGGGTACTGGGCGGCTCGGTCAACAGCGGATGGATCCCGCCCCATGCCCTCCGGTCCTCCCAGACCTCGTCGACACGCTGCAGGTAGTACGGAATCCAGCCGGCTTGGGCTTCGGCGAAGGCGATCTTCAGTTTGGGAAACTGCTTGAGCTTGGCCGAGAACAGCCAGTCCACCAGGGCGATGGTGCAGTTGACCGCCATCAGTGCACTGGTCACGACATGCGGAGAATCGGGGGAGGACTTGGTCAGCGTGGAGCTCGAGCCGATGTGCAGCATGATGCCGACGTCGTTGCGTTCGCAGGCGGCGAAGAAAGGGTCCCAGTATCCGCTGTGGATGGAGGGCAGATCCAGCCGTGCCGGCAGCTCGGAGAAGCAGACGGCCGGCATGCCCTTTGCGGCAACCCGGTCCACCTCTTTCGCGGCCAGTTCGACGTCCCACAGCGGGATGATGCCCAGCGGGATCAATCGCCCATTCGAATCACCGCCCCACTCGTCGATCTGAAAATCGTTGTAGGCCTGGACACAGAGCAACGCGAGGTCTTTGTCCTTGCCGTGGAGGAAGCGTTGGCCGCAGAAGCGGACCAAGGTATTGGGGAAGCACGCCGATGCCTCGATACCGGCGATGTCCATGTCGGCGAGCCGGTCGGCCGGCCGGAAGCAGCCGGGTCGCATCTCGTCATAGGTGATCGGATCGGTGGTCAGCTCGTCGATCTCGTAGCCGGCCGCCGCGCTGATGAGTGGAATCGGGATGATGGCATCTTCGTAGTGCCAGATGTCGGCATCGCGACCGTCCTCGTCGTCGACGAAAGCGACGTCGGAGGTGACCGTGGGGTCCATCCGGCCGCGGTGCCGGATGATCCGTGGCCCGATGTCGCGGTAGCGCGCAGGCAGTCGGCTGGTCCACAGATCGGCCGGTTCCACGAGATGGTCGTCCGGCGACACGATCAGGATATCTGCGCTCAACGCTGCACTCCTTCGAGGACTGTCTACGGTTTGAACCGAGCATAGCCATTCCCGCAAGCGAGAATAGTCGTTTCCAACGTACCGCATGGGGCCGGATCGGCGCGAGGTGGTCGGTGCCCGAAGGCGCTCATCGCTTTCGGAGAACCGTGCCTGGCCTCTAACAGGCGGACCGTCGTGAACAGGCGCCTGCGCAGTTCGGCGTCGCTGATACGACCGTGCGAGACGGCCAGCACATTCGCCGCCCAGACATCTGCCAGCAGTTCGGCGATGGGGCCGTCGAGTTCGTCCGTGCGGCCGTGGAGTGCAGCGGCGAAGATATCGCTCAGGTGCGTGCGGATGTCCTCCACCTGATCGGTCGCCGCGCCGCGCGCGACAACGTACGAGCGCGCCATGGCCTCGGCGAGATACGGGCTTTGTCGCAGGGCGGTGAACAGCGTGTCGACGAGGAACCACAGCCGGTCGAACGGTTGATCCCGACCGGACAGTTCCACGTCTACCCGGCAGTCGAACTCCTCCAGCCATTTGCCGAGGGTCGCGACCAGCAGGTGGTCTTTCGAGCGGAAATGGCGGTACAGCGTGGCGGTCGACACCTGAGCCAGTTCGGCGACATCGCGCATGGTGACCGCGGCGTAGCCCCCTGTCGCGGCGATGGTTCCGGCCGCATCGACGATGCGTGATCGCCGATAGGGCGAGCGGACCCGCGCGGATCTGGCTCTCGGCGGCATCACCTCGGACACGTGACTCCTTCCGGTGCTGAATCGACCAGCACGGCGACGGTATGTGAGAATTTATCGTCTCATTGGTGAGAGTGCGTATTGTCAGGAGGTGTCGATGGTCCGGTTCCAGCAGGGTCCGCTGACGAGACGCCCGCACCCGGCGGACAAACCGGCCGTGGTGATCCATCCGACCGGGACAACCGTGTCCTTCGGCGAACTGGACATCCGGGCCAACCAGCTGGCCCACTTCCTCCGGCAGTCCGGCGTGGTTCCCGGCGACACCATCGCGCTGCTGATGGAGAACAACGAGCACGTCCACGCGGTGATGTGGGCGGCCCGCCGAAGCGGCCTGTACTACACGCTGGTCAACATCCACCTCACCGCCGGCGAGATCGGGTACATCGTGGCCGACAGCGGCGCCAAAGCGATCATCTCTTCCGCGGCGTTGCGCCACCTCTGCGAGCAGCTGCCGGCCTACTTGTCGCCGTCCGAGTTGCCCGCGATCGCGCTGCTCGCCGACGACGATCTACTGGGCTGGCGCCGCTATCCCGACTGTGTCGCCGGCGTTCGGACCGAGGCGGTCGACGGCGGAGTCGACGGCCAGCTGCTGCAGTATTCGGCCGGCAGCACCGGTCGTCCGAAAGGCATCCGCCGGCCGCTGCCGCCGCCCGGTCACGCGACAATGACGACACCGGTGTTCGAGGCGCTCGGCGTGGACGCCGAGTCGGTGTATCTCAGTCCCGCACCGCTTTACCACACCGCTCCTGCCATGTGGACCATGTGCGCCCAGGCGGCCGGAGCGACCACCGTGGTGATGCAGCGGTTCGATCCGGTCGAGGTGCTCGAGTGCATCGAACGACACGGCGTCACCCATGCGCAGTTCGTCCCCACCATGTTCGTGCGGATGCTGCGGCTGCCCCAGCCGGTGCGTGATCAGTTCGACCTGTCTACGCTGCGGCGCGTGGTGCACGCGTCGGCGCCCTGCCCACCGGACATCAAGCGCCAGATGATCCAGTGGTGGGGGCCGATCATCGACGAGTACTACGGTTCCTCGGAGGGCGCGGGTATCTCGTTCATCCGGGCCGAGGAGTGGCTGCGCCGGCCGGGCTCGGTGGGCAAGCCGCTGGTGGGCCAGCCCCACATCCTCGACACCCACGGTCGCGAACTGCCCCCAGGGCAGGTCGGCGAGATCCATTTCGACGGCGGCTACCCCTTCGAGTACCTCAACGATCCGGCCAAGACCGCTGCGTCGCGCAGCCCGCAGGGCTGGGCGACGGTCGGCGATGTCGGATTCGTCGACGAGGAGGGCTATCTGTATCTCACCGACCGCAAGAACCACATGATCATCAGCGGCGGAGTGAACATCTATCCGCAGGAGACCGAGAACGCACTACTGAGCCACCCGCTGGTCGTCGACGCGGCCGTGTTCGGGATCCCGGACGAGGATCTCGGGCAAACCGTGATGGCGGTGGTGGAACTCGCAGATGCCTCTCGGGCGGACGAGGGGACCGCCCGGGAGCTTCTGATCTGGTTGGGCGAGCGCCTCGCCCGGCACAAGTGTCCGCGCCGGCTGGTCTTCGAGGAGCGGCTGCCCCGCACCGACGCGGGCAAGCTCAACAAGCAGCCGTTGGTGGCGAAGTACGGAGCGAGTTCGCAAGCCGTATGAGGACGAGTGGGGCGTCGTATCTATTCCCCCCCAGCGCCACCGGTTACCACCGCCACGTTCGACATTGCTGGTCACAACTCCTCACGAGAACACTTGGATACGGGAAATCGTGCTGTCCCACCCTCGGCACGGGCGGTTGGCGACAGTGCCGTTGCTATCCGCGGGGGCCGTCAGCCCGCGAGAGCGACGTTGGCGCCGCCACCAGCGGGAAGCGCTCCTCTAGTGACTTCTCGTCCGCGATTGCCTACTTACGATTGCGAGGCCTGCCAAGGGATTGGCGATCACGCCAGGTGGCGCCCTGATGACCTCAGGTATCGAGTTGATCGCAGCTAACGCCGTCACCGCCACGCCCGGGTTCACCCGATCCGAGGGCGACTGCTCGAAGTAGAGTTCCAAGCACATACTCGGTCGGCCCTCGACTCGGATTACCATGCCGCCCTGGTCATTCCGCGACGGCCTTGGCCAGTGCTGCGGCCAGGGCGTGGAACTCACCGTCGCGAAGTACTGCACCGCGACTGCGGGCCGCCCATCGACAACGCCGGCCAGCTGCCAGCGATGCGCACAAATCGTCCCTTGCGGAATGACACCGATCGCGGTGTCGAGATCTTCTGGTGCGAGCAGTGTCTCCCAATCCAGTTCGACACCGTCGAGTTCCAGGCCGAGGATATCGGCGATGTATCGCACCACGGTCTCCCAGTCGTGGTTGACCTTGCCCGAGGCGATTCGAGCAGGTACGTGACCGTCCGGCTTTCCGAAGCCCATGGATTCGTGCAGAACATCCCAGATTGGATACGACTTGTCCAAATCGATCGCATACTCGTCCATCCGATACGATTCCACGACGCCAGCACCGGTCAGTAGGGCAGTGGGAATGTTGAGGCTGATGAAGCCCGGCTCGGCGCCGGTAGCGTAGAAGGTCGAATTACCCTTCGCCGCTGCCGCTTCCACGGCAGCGCGCCACTCTGGTGGTGCAGCCGACGGATATATCATCGGGATGGTCGCGATCGTCACGACATTGATCCCCGCCTCGAGGTACCGCACCATATCTGCGATGGCCTCGGCCTCGCGCCGGACAGCGGTGGCGCAGTACGACACGCAGTCGGGCGCCAATGCCAGTACGTCATCGACATCAGCCGACGCGATGACTCCGGTATCCGGTTCACCTATCAGCGAACCGGCATCGACACCGACCTTCTCGGGAGTAGACACCTTCAGTCCGACGAGTTCGAGAGACGGATCGTTGATGATGGCACGCAAGGCCTCCTTTCCCGTGAGACCCGTGCCCACGTGAACTACTCGGACGCGTTGAGCACTGGCATCGTTGACCATTTCAATCCATTCCTTTTCTTGGCTGATTTAGCCCGCCGCTGACGTGTCGCGCGTGGACCGGCACGCGCCCCCAGCCGAATACATTGGGCATCTTGACCCGTTCGAGGCCCGCGACGTCGATCTCATACTCCGGGATGAGATCCAGCATGACGTCGATGGCAATGCGGCCCTCCATGCGGGCCAGGGCCGCCCCCAAACAGCTATGTATGCCGTAGCCGAATCCCAGGTTGTGACCGGAATGTCCCCGATGGATGTCGAAGCGATCCGGATCTGCGAATTTGCGCTCATCCCTGGTAGCTGAACCATTGATGAGCATGACCGGCTTGTGTTTGGGTATCACTTCGCCGTGCAGCTCGACATCGACGTTGCTCCAACGGATGTCGTACTGCGACGGACCCTCGTAGCGCAGCAGCTCTTCGAACGCGGCAGGGACGAGACTTCTATCGCGCCGGAGCTCTTGCCATTGCTCGCGATTGTGTGCGAATACGACGGCGGCACTCGCGATCAGTTTGGTCACAGTCTCGGCGCCGGCACCCCCGAGCAGAGATGCGAAGGCGGCGATCTCCACGTCGTCGAGGCGGGTGGTGGTGCCGTCTTCGCGTTCGACCTCGACCTCGGTCAGCCGAGTCATCATGTCGTCCTGCGGATTGGCACGTTTCTTGCCGACAAGATCGTAGTAGTACTTCCACATGGTTATCGCCGCTTTTCGCCCGGCCGGTGTTGTGCTGATGTTCCCCGGTTCTCGTTCCAAGAGCGCGTCGAGCCAGTGCCGTATCTGCTGGCGCCCCTCGGGTGGCACCCCGAGCATCGTGGTGATGATCTCCACCGGGAACCGCGCGGAGAAGTCCTCGACCACATCAAAAGACGCCACGTCGACCGTCTTGGCGGCCGACTCGATGATGCTCCGGATCATGGGCTCGAGCTTGGCTATCGATCGGGGGGTGAACACTTTGTTCACCAACGACCGCATGCGCGTGTGCGTCGGGGGATCCATCATGATGATCACGCCCTCGGGAATCATCGCGTCCGGATCGATGAAATGGTCGAGGGTCACGCCCTTGGTCGACGAGTATGTCTCGTGGTCGCGCATGGCGTCCGCGACATCCTCATAGCGCGACAGGGCCCAGAAGTCATACTGGGTGCTGTGGTAGACCGGAGCCCGGTCACGCAGCTGGCGGTAAGTCGCAAAGGGATCGTTGAAGAACTCATCCGAGAACGGATCGAAGTGCACGTATTCGGGAGTCAAACCGTCCACCTTTCCTGTTGTCACGCGCTCTCGACGAGCCAGCCCCAGCGCTTGACCTAGCGGTCCTCGTTGACCCAGAGGTAGTCCCACCCGCAGCTGCAACATCGGCCCGGCATGTGCTTCCACCACCTGCGTCGTTCGGACCAGGAACGGGGTCGGCGGTGTCGCAGACGGTCAATCGCCCATCTCGTAACGCGACCGCACGCACCGGGCCGCCTCCTTCCATTACTCTCGATTATTCGATAAAATTGTCTCTAATTACTGAGACGACCGTAAGATGTTCATGGAGGGGAGTCAAGGGTGCGCGGAGCGCATTCAGCACCGACCGATCGAGTTCTCGACATCGTCGAACTGCTCGGCAGACGGGCTGATCGGGGAATGCGGTTCTCGGATGTGGTGCGCGAGCTCGACTTGTCCCAGGCAACCGCGCATTCCATCCTCAAAACACTGTGCGATCGCGGCTGGGCCACCCGGGATCCCGTTTCCAAAGAGTTCACCCTGGGAGTCACCTTGGCCCTCATCGCGGAAAGACTCGCCACTACGCGCCCGCTTTCCGCCCGCGCGCGCGAGGGCATCCATCGCCTGGCCACGTCGACAGGGATGCCGGCCTCCGTAGTCGAGCGCTCCGGCGATGATCTGGTGATCACTGCATTCGAAAACCCTGATGGCTTCCCTGAGTCCATTCTCCCGCACGAGCGGATCCCCTATGCACCGCCATTCGGGATCGCCTGCGCCGCATGGGATGTACCGAGCGAACAGGATTCGTGGGTACGGCGCGGGGCAGGCGGAGACGCGTCACTAGCCGAGCGCCTGCAGACCGTGTTGGCCCAGACCCGCGAGCGCGGTTATGACGTCGACTGGATGAGTCCGGAGCTGGCGCAAGCGGCCCGTGCGATCGGAAGGTTGTCTGGCAAGACAGTTCCCCGCAATCTGCGCTCGGTCATCGATCAACTGCGCGTCGAGTTCATTTCGGCCAACCTGCTGCCCGCCGACAGCCCAGACGGTGCTCACCCGGTCGCCACCATCTCCGCGCCCGTCTTGGACGAGAGCGATCACGTGCGGCTTATTCTCGCGATCCATCCGCTGCGGACCATGACGATGAGCGAAATCCGTTCTGCGGCAGAACCGCTCTTAATCGAGGTTACCCAACTGAGTAACTGAAGAACCGTAAGGCCCCGCTTTCGCTAAGGTCGGCGATGCGCACGGGCAGATGTGCGCTTGCACAACATACGGACTGCCCGACTCCCGGGCACGGCAAACGTTCTGCCCCGGCTGACTGCCCCCAGATTGAGGTAGGCCACTACTCTGTTGCCGCTGACCGCTCGGCGCGACGATGTCTGCGGTCGATCGGGCCGCGGGTGTTGCTCATAAGGGCGGTGCCGTGCCCGTCTTGCCGAGAGTGGGGGAGCCATGGCCACCGTCCATGCAGAAAACGATCAGATGACGTTTACCGCGTACACGGGAGATGCGAAGTCTCTGCTGGCGTTCAACGTGAAAACCGAGAAAGCCCGAAAGAACCTGGGCGGCTTCAGCATCCAGGTACATCCGCCCGGAGCTGCGCATCCCTACTACGTGACCAACAATCTGCGGCTGCGCGAATCGCCCGCGCACACCCGAGTTCCCGGTGAGGATCCGTTCTCCAGTGCCAACGCCCCGATCCACAAGTTCCGCTGGGTCCATGTCCCCGGCTTGGTACATCAGGGCGGTCAGCCGGCCTTCGGCACGTACACCTACGTGGTGACCCCCCGCTATTTCACCGACGCCGGCGCGCTGACCGCGCTGGACCCCGACGCCAGCCTCTCACTGCAGGTACCGGTCGGCCCCTTCGTCAAGGGCGGCCTCACGGTGGCATTCACCCGCGGTTACGTCCAGTCGCAGGCGTTCGTCCGGCACTTCGGCGACGACGTCCACATCCAGCCGCCCGGCGCTCCGCTGACCTTCGACATCTCGCAGACCGCCGGAACCAACAACGACGGCCACACCTACACCTACGCGCAGGAATACGACTGGCTCGGCTTCACCGCCCGACGTGCCCTACTGGACCTGCTCGACCAGGTGGTTGCCGATCCGACCCTGACGCTCGACGTGTTCGCCTACGACCTTGACGAGCCGTCCGTCGTGGCGGCGTTGCTGACGCTGGGCGAGCAGAACCGCGTGCGCATCATCCTGGACAACGCGGCCCTGCACACCGGCACAGCCGACAAACCTTCGCCAGAGGACGCCTTCACCACGGCGTTCCAAGCCCACGCCGAAGACCCCGACACCATCAAGCGAAAGAAGTTCAGGCGCTACGCCCACGACAAGGTCTTCATCGTCTCCGACGAGCAGGGTGCGCGCACCGTGCTGACCGGGTCGACGAACTTCTCCGTCACCGGTGTCTACGTCAACGCCAACCACGTGCTGGTGTTCGACGACCGCAACGTCGCCGACATCTACTCCGGTGTGTTCAACCAATCCTGGGATACCGACACTGCTCCTAAGCCGTTCGCCGAATCCACTTGGGGCAACCAGTCATTCGTCTGGGGCGACGCGGCCGGCCCGGTCCCGGCGACGACGGCGACGTTCTCCCCGCACGCCGGGCCTTTCGCCGATGAGATCCTGCAGGGCATCGTCGACCGCATCGACGCCGAGGCGGCAGTCGCCGCGCCGACGATCGGGTCGGTGTTCTTCGCGGTGATGCAGATCAGTGGTCGCGGGAGCCACCGCGTGTACGACGCGCTCAACGAACTGCATGTCAACCGCGACATCTTCAGCTTCGGGATCTCGGACGCACCCAAGGGCGTCACGCTCTACGGCGTGGGTGAACAAGGTGGGGTGCTGGTCACGGGGAAACCGGGCCAGACTGCACTGCCGGCGCCGTTTCATCAGGTGCCGGGTATCAGGTTCCACGAGATCCATCACAAGTACGTGGTGTGCGGCTTCAACGGCGAGGCGCCCACGGTCTACTGCGGGTCGTCGAACCTGGCCGAAGGCGGCGAACGTGACAACGGCGACAACCTGCTCGCCATCCGTGATGCCGACGTGGCCACCGCGTTTGTCATCGAAACCTTGCTCCTGGTCGACCACTACGACTTCCTCGACAGGCTGGCCAAGAAGGCGAAGGTCACACCCGCCATCGCCCCGGCCAACAAGCAGGCCGCCGCGGTTGCGGCCGGCTGGTACCTGTCCACGACCGACGGCTGGACCGACAAGTACTTCAACACTCACAACCTGCACTGCACCGATCGCCGCCTATTCGGCCGCTGACTCCGATCGCAGTGCCAATGTGTCGAGGTCTGCTCACCCTCGACCGTATGCTCCGGTGAACTCGATCGACGCCGCGCAAGGACGGAGTGCCCGCCATGACCGATCACCCGCCGGACCCCAATACCCGGCTCGCCGCTGAGCGAACCCGGTTGGCACTGGAACGGACCTTGATGGCGTGGACGCGCACCAGTACCTCGCTGATCGCCTTCGGCTTCACCATCTATCAGATCTTCCAGTATCTCGCCGACAGCGGCCGGCTGCGCGAACCCTTCGTCAGCCCCCAGGTCGTCGGGGTGGCCATGATCTTGGTCGGGCTGACCGCGCTGATCCTGGGCTGGGTTCAGCATCGACAGGAAATGCGGGCACTCTCTTCGGATTTCGGTCCGATGCGCTACTCGATCGCCTCGGTCGTCGCTGCCCTGATCGCCGGCCTCGGCCTCATCGCTCTGCTCGGTGTGACACTTCGGATGTAGCGCGACGCTACGCCCGTCCCGACTGCTCCTCGGCGCTCTCCAGCGCAGGGGAGTCGCTCGCAGACACCGCGTACACGGTGTGGCTGCCCTGCAGGCCCTTCAGTTCGA
Organism: Mycolicibacterium fluoranthenivorans; assembly: GCF_011758805.1. Taxonomy (NCBI): domain Bacteria; kingdom Bacillati; phylum Actinomycetota; class Actinomycetes; order Mycobacteriales; family Mycobacteriaceae; genus Mycobacterium; species Mycolicibacterium fluoranthenivorans. Next base: position 707,326 of record NZ_JAANOW010000002.1, read on the forward strand.
CCTCACGTGGGGGCCCGAACTCGGCACCCGGCAGCTTGCCGACCGCTTCGCGTACCGGTTCACTGATGAGCACCTCACCGCCGTCGGCCAGCGCGGCCACCCGCGCCGCCATGGCGACGTTGCGTCCGAACAGGTCGTCACCACGACGCACCGAGGTGCCCATGTGGATGCCGATCCGCACGCGAATGTCGTCCCAGCGTTGCGGATCGGCATTCAGCGCCTGCTGGACGCCGAGGCCGCAGCGGGCGGCCTGACGCGCATCTGCGAAGACGATCATGAACCCGTCGCCCTGGGTCTTGACCACGTGTCCGCCGAATTTCTCGACCTGCTTGTAGAAGAGCTTGTTGTGGCGCTCAAGCAGTTTCACCCATTCGCGGTCGCCCAGGACGTCGTTCAGTTCGGTCGAGCCCTCGATATCGGAGAACACGATGACGGCCTGGCCGTCGGCGGTCAGGCGGGCCAGGTCGGGACGTTCCACCTGGGCCCAGCCCGCCAGATCCTCGATCGAATTTCGGACGGTGGCGCGGACGCCCTTGTTGATCAGTGAGTCCGCTGCCTGCCAGACGGTCTTGATCGCGACGGGTGCCAGTCCGCGAGGCCGGCGCCGGCGGGGACTCTCGCGCCGAAGTCGATCGAGTTCGCTTCGCGTGCTCGTCAGCTTGCTGTGCGTCACGATCAGCAGCACGGTGAGGGTGATCAGGCCGACGAAGGCCAACCCGACGACGACCCAGGCTACGGCGGTTGACGTCACCCGACCAGTATGGGCGACGGCGTCGTCATGTCAGCACGACAAGCACCAGCGCGAGCACGGTCGCTGCGGTGACCGCCAAAGCGATCCACAGTCTGGGTACCGGCGGCATGTCCCGGCTTCGGCTGGTGCGTGGCTCATCGGGGGAGAACGGGTAACCCATCACGGCACTCAATCATGTTGTGGCAGTGGACAACGGATCGTATACCCGCTTCGCGCGCATCTACACCTGAGGTAACCGGGGTTCCGGTGGTAGCCCCGCCGCCTGCCTGGCAGTACGCGTGAACGCGGGTTTGGTATGCGCGACCCCATCCAGATAGCCCCCGACCAGTGCGGCGTCGCGCAGCAAGGCCAGCGACGAGGCGATCTCCGCAGGGTTGTCGTGCCCGGCGGCGGCCTCCTCGAGGGCGCCGCGAAACCAGCCGCGGTGTTCGGCGATGAGCCGCCGGATACGGCTGCCCGGGTCGGGGTACTCCGCCGCCGCGTTGATGAACGGGCATCCGCGGGTGTGATACCGAGTGATGTCGTCGGCGATACCGTCGATGACCAGCTCCAGCATGTCGGCGTCGCCACCGGCGGACTCGGCGGCGGCGAAGTAACCGCGAATGGTCTGGTCCTCGGCCGCCAGGTACGCCTCGACGAGGTCCTCTTTGCCTTTGAAATGCCGGTACATGGTGGCGCGGGTGACACCGGCCTCGGCCAGGATGCGGTCGACGCCGACGGAATGGATTCCCTCGCGGTAGAAGAGGTCGGTTGCGGTGCGCAGAAGCCGCTCACGGGCCTCCGACACCGGCGCACTGGTTTCCATGTCCACCACGGTACGCCCGAGGCAGAACGTTCTTTCTCTTACGGGGAATACCGGGCGGGCCGGGAGGGTTCAAGTAAGAAGAACGACCGTTCTTTCTACTAGAGGAGAAGCCGATGACCACCATCACCGCACGCGAGCAGGACGAGATCGACCGCGCGAATCGCTCGGGTGCACAGCCCGTCGTGTTCGTCCACGGCCTGTGGCTGTTGCCCGACAGCTGGGACGACTGGCGAGCCCTGTTCGAAGAGCAGGCTTTCGTGACGCTGGCCCCGGGCTGGCCCGACGATCCGGCCACCACCGCCGATGCGCGCCGTGATCCGTCGGTGTTCGCCGGGAAGGGGGTTGCCGAGATCACCGATCACTACGCCGACGTGATCCGCGCCCTGGATCGCAAGCCCATCATCATCGGGCACTCCTTCGGCGGCCTGATCGCCCAGAAGCTCGCCGGCCTCGGCCTGGCCAAGGCTGCTGTGGCCATCGACCCTGCGCCGTTCCGCGGGGTACTTCCCCTGCCGTTGTCGGCGTTGCGCTCGGCGTTCCCTGTGCTGAGTAACCCGCTGAACCATGGCCGGGCGGTGGGGCTGACGCCCAAGCAGTTCCGGTACGGGTTCGGCAACGCAATATCCGAGGAGGAGTCGCAGCGGCTGTATGACCGGTATTCGGTCGCCGGCCCGGGTCGCCCCCTGTTCCAGGCGGCCGTCGCCAATTTCAACCCGGCCTCGGCCACCAAAGTCAACACCAGGAACCCTGAGCGGGGGCCGCTGTTGGTCATCTCCGGCGAGTTGGATCACACCGTTCCGTCGGCGGTCGCGAAGGCCTCCTACAAGCAGTACAAGAAGAACCCCAACGTGACCGAATTCGTCGAATTCGCCGGTCGCGGACATTCCTGGTGGTCGACAACGGCTGGCGTGAGGTGGCCGACGCGGCACTGAGTTTCGTCACCCGGTTCTGACACACCTCGCTGCGCCGAAATTCGGTTGAGGGGGCCGGGCCTGCTGGGCTTCACTGAGTGTGATGTCTGCGGCCTGGCCCTCTCTTCGCGACGAAGTCGATATCGCCGATGCTCTCTACGGGCGGCGCGGCCGGACGCTGCTCGAGGAATGGCTCGCCCGCCAGGTGGCGCTCACACACGACCTCGCCTTCGCCCGCGAGTTCTCCGATCACGTCGACCTGCCCGGGGTGCGGGTCACCGACTACCTGCACCGCCACCTCGTCACCTCAGCCGGAACGCTGCTGGGTGGAATCCGGTTCTACGGCCGCGATATCAACCGGCCCTTCGTCGAGATCATCGCGCACAGCTTCGACGACCTGAACCGGATGCGGGTGTGCGTCAGTCAGGAATGGGCGATGTTCGCGCCGCTGTGTCTGAGGGTGCGGACCGCCCCGGGGCGGCTGGGCGGAGCGGGGGTTGTGCTCGACGAGAGCGTCTACGTGGCGGCCTACCGCGAGATGACCTCGCGGGCCCCCAATGTGTGGCTGGCGGCCTTCGACAGCGCCGAAGCCGCCATGGCGATCGTCGCGGACCGGTACCGGCAGCTGGATTCCGCTTTGGCTCGCAATATCTCGGCCGCCACCGCCGCCGAGCTCGATGACTGGCACACCCGGGATCACCTGTGCGCCATCCGTACCACCGCGGGCATCGTCGGTCTGCTGGCGGTGGTGCCAGGCGTGATCGACTGGATCGACGGTGACGTGATCAACGAAGAAGTGGTCACCGTCGAGCACGGTGGCCACGGGTACGCCGCCGCGGGACAGGCGGCGTGGGCGGCCGAACCCGGTCGAGACCCGGACGTGCTGTTGATCGGCACCATCGACCGACTCAACCTCGCTTCGCGAAAGACCGCCGCGGCCGCAGGTCGCCGGCGCGTGCTGGACGCCTACTTCGTGTCCCTGCCGCAGCCTCCCTATGCTGGTCCGGAAGGGAGCGACAGGTGCGCAGAGACCCGGGTGACTTAGAAGACGCTGTCATCGCCGTACTCGCCGGCGGCGAGGCCATGACGGTGGCCGAGGTGCGCGCCGAGTTGGGGTCGCGTCTGGCGTACACCACGGTGATGACGGTGCTGACCAGACTTGCCGGCAAGGGCACCGTCACCCGGGACCGTGACGGCCGCTCGCACCGGTACACGCTGGCCGCCGCGCCGGGCGACCTCCCGGCGTTGCAGGCTGCCCTGCGGATGCGTCGTGAGCTCGACGGCGGGCATGCCCGGGCCGACGTGCTGAGCAGCTTCGTCGCAAGCTTGTCCTCCGAGGACGAGGAGCTCCTTCGAGAAGTGCTGTCACGTCATGAGATCGACGGTGGCGGCCGGTGAGCATCTGGATCCTGCTCGGGGCGCCTTGGGTCCTGGCGATCGCACTCACCGCAGTGTTGCCCGCCCTCGCCGACAGATTTCATCCGTATTGGCAAGCCCCGGTCGCGGCGACGCTGGCGCTGATGATGGCGATCAGTACCTGGATCTCGATGGTCGCCGGTGCCTCGATTCTGCTCGGCCACCCAGGCGTCATGGGCCGGATCGAGGCTCTGTCGCTGATCGGGATCTGTGCGGGTCTTCTGCTCTTGGCCCTCCGCCACCTGCTGCGGGTGCGGATGTCGGTGCGGGCCGGCCGGGCCATCCGGTGTGGCGCGGCCGATAAGGACGGCGCGGTGGTGATCGTCGAGGACGACCGCCCGGACGCGTTCGCCGTGCCCGGGCGGGCCGGGGGATTGATCGTGCTCACCACGGGCCTGACCGCGGTGATGACAGCGGCGGAGCGGCGTGCGGTGATCGACCACGAGCGAGCGCACCTACGACAGCGGCACCATTTCCACGTCCAGGCAGTCGAACTCGCGGCCTGCCTCAATCCGCTACTGCGACCGTGGACCCGGGTGGTGCGATTGGCGGTCGAGCGCAGCGCCGACGAGCACGCCGCACGTGGCGGCCGAGGCAACGCCGCGCGGGCGATCGCCCGCGCGGCGCTGCTGTGCGCGCACGCTCAGCCGGCGCCCGGGTGCCGTATCACCGGCCGTCCGAGCGATGTCCGGGCGAGAGTCCTCGCGCTGACACATGAGGCACCACCTCGGCAGCGCTGGTACATGCTGGCGCTCGCCGCGGTCATCGCCGTATTGATCAGCGCGCAAACCTATCTGGCTGCCGATATCGCCCAGGACCGCTTTGCACCCGAGCGCGGTGAGCCGCTGTCCACCGTGATCGGCTGAACCGCAGGAGCTTTCACTCGCCTGCGTCGGCCGTGGCCTTGTCTCCCCAGGCTGACCTGGCGCCCGAGTCGCCGATCCGCACCACCTGAACGGTGGTGGCGACACTGGCAATGATGACCAGCGCCGCGATGGCCCAGGTGAGGGCCGGGGTGAACGGGCGCTCGCGGGATTCCCGCACGTGCACGACGGCGAGCAGGGCCGCGCCGATGAGCAGTGCAATCGCGAAATAGACCATGGTGTCGCCGAGTTCGGCGTGCTCGTGCAAGAGCGGGGTGCGTTCGGTCTGATGCTCCAGCCACTCGCCGGCCTCGGTGGTCAGTGGCGTGAGGACCGTGGTCACCACGGCCAGAATGACCACCAGCCAGGTGAGGCGCCGCCGGGCCGCGGGCCACAGGGCGCAGGTGATCGCGAGCGCGGCAGTCAGTGGCGCCAACACCACGACGAAATGCACCAGCAGAACATGGGCGGGCAGCCCTTGAAATGTCGACAAAAGTAGGCCTTCCGTAGGACCGGATCATCCGGACGACATACTACATATCTTGTAGTAGTCAGGCTCGGTGGCGAAGGATCGCCAGCTCACGCCACAGCGGTGCCCACCAGCAGGCCGATGCCATAGGTGATGGCAAGTGCCAAGCCGCCGCCGACGACATTGCGCAGGATGGCGCGTTGCCGGCCGGCGCCGCCGAGTCGCGCCGCGACGGATCCGGTGAGGGCGAGCGCGATCAGCACGGCGACCACGGTGATCGGGATCCGCAGGCTCGGCGGTGGCAGCAGAATCGCCAGAAGCGGCAGGAGGGCGCCAGTGATGAAGGACGCGGCCGAAGAGAAGGCCGCCTGCCAGGGGCTGGTGAGTTCGTCCGGATCGATGCCGAGTTCGGCCTCGGCATGTGCGGCGAACGCGTCATGTTCGGTGAGCTCGGCGGCGACCGCTTGCGCGGTGGCCTCGGACAGGCCTTTTGCGGCGTAGATGGCCTTGAGCTCTTCGAATTCTGCTTCGGGATCGTCGCGCAGTTCGAAGCGCTCCTTTTTCAGGAGGGCGCGCTCGGTATCGCGCTGACTGCTCACGGACACGTACTCACCGAGCGCCATGGACACCGCGCCCGCGGCGAGGCCGGCGATACCGGCGGTGAGGATCGGGCCGCGTTCCACCGTCGCCGCGGCCACGCCCACCACGATGCCCGCCGTCGACACGATGCCGTCATTGGCACCGAGCACGCCGGCGCGCAGCCAGTTCAGCTTCGACGAAACGGACCCGATGTGCGGTTCGGCGGGATGTGACACAGCGTCAGACTAAGCAGTCCGGCCGCCGGTCGCCAGCAAACCTAGCCTCACCAAACAACTGTTCGCGCAGCGTGGTTCGGCTCAGCAGGGGTCCCCGGGCGGGGTGAAGTACGGCACACCTTCGACGGTGTAGCAGGGCACCTCGCCGGGCACGTAGGGGACGTGCGCCGCGGCGATCGCCGCGCCCGCGATGGCGTCACCTGCGATGTTGGTGCAACCCCCGGCGGCGAAGTGCCTGCCGTCGGCGCCTGCGCACACATCGGCACCGGCGGCGGGCGCGCTGACCAGTGGCATCAGTGCCGCGGCGGTGGCGAACCCCGCCGCGAACAACGCTGAGGTGGTACGTCGGCTCATGACGTTCTCCTTCGATCCGGGGCAGCCCCGCCTGCGCGTGGTGTTGGCAGTGCTCATTGTCGGGTGTGGCGCCCATTGCCGCTCGGTTTTGACGACAACGTCTATTCACCGGTCTGTTTACCGGCTCCCGGAGATCACGCGCAAGCCGTACCCGTAGGTGGTGAGGTATTCGTCGATCGCAGGTTGGCGGACCTCGGCGGCTTCGGGGAGGGTGAGCAGCAGCGCGTAGAGGCCGAGGAGAAACGACACCCCGTTGTGCAGCACATCGACGTCGGTGGGTATCTCCCCGCGGCGGCGGGCACGGTCGAGTTCTTCGACGACGGCCACCGCCATCGGATAGTTGGTCCACTCCTCGGATGGCGGCCGGGTGGTGGAGAAATGCAGGGCCAGAAAGTCTTTGAACAATCGGCGGCCCAGCCGTCGTTCTATCGTCTCCAATGCTCGGACGGCTTCGGCCAGCGTGTCGTGCACGCTGTGCGCGGTGGCGAAGTATCGGGTCAGTTCGGCGGCCATCCGGTCCTGTTCGCGCTTCTCCAGTTCGAGCAGGACGTGTTCCTTGGTCGGGAAGTGGAAGAAGAAAGTGCCGTGCGCGACGCCGGCAGCGGCGACGATCGCCGTGGTATCCGCCCCGGCTATCCCCGCGCGCTTGAACTCGGCGAGCGCGGCGCCGAGCAGTCGCTCGCGGGTCTGCAGACCCTTCTGCTTCAGCATGAAACTGACTCTACTCAGAAAGTTCTTCCCATTGAGCATTTTGCCGGATACCGTGCATATGAACATGACTCGGTGATCACCGGTATGCCGATTCGAAACGAAAAACCCTGAGTCAAGTCAGTGGAGGCGTGATGCACATCCTCGAGCAGGCCCAAGACCTGCCGAAAGCCGGGAATATCAAGGCGCAGTGGGTGAGTCTGTGGACCGGGCCGGTGGTCGGGGTGGTGCTGCTGATCGCGGCGCTGGCGTTTCCCGGTTTCTGGCCGCCGATGTCGCCGACCATGACGGCCGGAGAGGTTGCCGCGTTCTACGCCGACCACACCGCCCTGATCCGGTTCAGCCAGGCCGCCTTCAACCTGTGCGGGATCATGGTGTTGCCGTTCTTCATGGTGATCGTCGCACAGATGAAACGGATGAAAGGGCAGAGCCACGTCTTCGCGTATTGCTACCTGACGGCGGTGGTCAGCGGCGCCACCATCTTCGCCCTGTCCAACATCTTCTTCCTGGTGGCGGCTTTTCGCCCGGAACGCAACCCGGACCTGATCATGCTGCTCAACGACCTGGCATGGATCGTGTTCATCGCCCCCGTCGGCATGGTGGTCAGCCAGTTCGTACTCCTGGCGCTGGCGGTGTACTTCGATGACCGTGCGGATCCGGTGTTCCCGCGCTGGGTGGGCCACTACGCGCTGGCCACCGCCGTCGCGATGGTGCCCGCCGCGGGTGCCGCCGTCTTCCGCACCGGACCACTGGCCTGGGATGGGCTGCTGTCATTCTGGCTTCGCAACGGCGCCTTTGCGGCGTTCGTCCTGGTGATGTTCTTCGTCCTGCGGGCCGCGCTGCACCGACAGGCCGTCGCCGACGGTGTGATCGCGCCATGAGTGTGCTGACCGCACCGGTTCGCGCCGGCGGTGAGAACCGCGATGTCTGGCTGATGACCTGGTTCTTCCCGGCCTGGTATGGGTTGTTCGGGGTCATCATCTGTGTCCTGACACGCGTGACCCCGCCACCGCGGCCCGACGTCACCGCGGCCGATAAGGTCGCCTTCTTCACCGCGCACCACCTGACCATCCAGATCGGGTTCACCGTGCTGCTGGTCCTGCTCGGCGGTGCGGCGATGACCAACGGGCTGGTGGCCTACCAGATGAAGCGGATGTCGGTGGGATCGGTCTTCGCCTATGGCTACATCGGCGGGATGGGCGTAGGTGCGGTACCCGGATTCCTGCTCGTGACGGTGTGCTTCCTGACCGCTGCGTTCCGCCCCGACCGCGACCCGGAGCTCATCAGCCTGCTCTACGACCTCGGAATGCTCTCGTACAACGGATCTTTGGGCTGCTTCTCGGTGGCTTACCTGGTGCTGGCCGTGGCCATCCTGTATGACCGCAACGATATCTTCCCGAAATGGTTTGCCTACGTCAGCATCTGGCAGATCATCACCGAGATCATCGCCACCCAGATGTTCGTGTTCAGATCCGGGCCGTTCGCCTGGAACGGGTCGATCTCCTTCTGGTGGGCGGTGGTGGTCTTCTCAGTGTGGCTGGTGGCGCTGATCGCGCTACTGCGTCAGGCCGCGGCGCGAGAGGCGAACTCATGACCCGGACCGAACCGTCCGCCGTGCAGCGCAGGCTGCCCGGTGACGGGGACATGTGGGTGATGGTCCTGGGCGATATGGTCATCTTCGCCGGCTACTTCGTCGTCTTCCTGATCTATCGGACCCTGAACCAGGGCGAATTCCTATCCGCCGCCCAGCATCTCGACATCACCCTCGGCGTGGCCAACACCGTGATCCTGCTGACGAGTTCGTGGTTGGTGGCCCGGGCGGTACTCGAGACCCGCGCGGGCCGCCATGATCACGCGATCAGGCTGATCTATGCCGGTGGTGCCGGCGGCGTGCTCTTCATGGCGCTGAAGGGCTATGAGTGGTTCCTCAAGCTCTCTGCGGGGCACACGAATTCGGAGATGTTCTACTCGTTCTACTACGTGATCACCGGTGTGCACCTGGTACACGTGCTGATCGGGCTCATCGTGCTGGGCGTGCTGGTGCGCGAGTTGCGCAACCCCGGCCGGCGACGAGCGTCGATGGTGGAAGCGGGCGCAATCTATTGGCATATGGTCGATCTGCTCTGGGTGATCATCTTCGCCCTGTTCTATGTGATGAGGTGACTATGACCGGAGCCGCACGGATGATCACCTGGGCCTGGGTGGCCCTGGTGGCCATCACTCTCGGGTCCTGGTGGCTCGCCCCGGCCCATTCGGGGACCGCCGCGCCGAGCATGCCGATCACCGCGGTGGTCCTCACGCTGGCGCTGGTGAAGTCCCGGTTGATCATCCGGTACTTCATGGAGGTGCGCACCGCCCCGCGGTGGCTGAGATCGGCCACCGATGCCTGGCTCGTCGTGCTGTTCGGGGCGGCGTTCGTCATCTACCTGGTGTGAACACCGGCCACGGATCCATACCTGCCACCAAGGAAACCTAAGCCTGTGCCCATGTCGGGGCGTCAGGATCGGTAGTCGCACGATGATTACCGATCCGAAGGAGATATCAACGTGAATCGATCACGGAAGATGCTTGGCGTCGCGGTGCTTTCCAGCGGCCTGGCATTGTCCGGCGTGTTCGGCCTGGGTGCGGCCAGCGCAGGCCCGCCGCCGCCCTGCCCGCCCAATGCGCCGTGTCTGGGCCCGGGTGGCCCGGGTCCCGGCCCGGGTGGCCCCGGCCCTGGTCCCGGTGGCCCCGGCCCTGGTCCCGGCGGACCTGGTCCGGTGCCCTGCCCGCCGTTGGCGCCGTGCCCGCCGCGCTGACAACAAGACACTGATCGAGAACCCCGCGCAGGCACGCCGTGCCTGCGCGGGGTTCTCGGTGTGACCAGGTGTTACGAGACGTCGACAGGTGTCTCGCGGTTCTTCCAGGCCGGGATGCTGCGGGCCGGGCGCTGCCGCACCACCTGCGGCCACCAGAACCACTTACCCATCAGCGCGGCGATCGACGGGGTCATGAACGACCGGATGACCAGCGTGTCGAACAGCAGGCCCAAGCCGATCGTCGAACCGACCTGCGCCACCACCGTCATCTCGCTGGCCGCCATCGACATCATGGTGAACGCGAACACCAGGCCCGCCGCGGTCACCACCGACCCGCTGCCGCCCATGGCGCGGATGATCCCGGTCTTGATTCCGCCGTGCAACTCCTCCTTCATGCGCGCCACCAGCAGCAGGTTGTAGTCGGCGCCGACGGCCAGCAGCACGATGACGGTCATCGCCATGACCATGAAATGCAACTCGATGCCCAGGATGTGCTGCCACAACAGAATCGACAGGCCGAACGAGGTGCCAAGGGACACCACCACGGTGCCGACGATGACGGCCGCGGCGACCAGGCTGCGCGTGATGATCAGCATGATCGCGAAAATCAGTGTCAGCGCCGCGATTCCGGCGATCATCAGGTCGTAGTTGTTACCTTCCTGCATATCTTTGAAGGCCGCCGCGATACCACCGAGGTAGATCCTGGAACCCTCCAGCGGGGTGCCCTTGACGGCTTCCTTGGCGGCCGCCTTGATATCGTCGACGAGTTTGATGCCGTCCGCGGTCAGCGGGTCCCCGGCGTGGGAGATGATGAACCGCACCGACTTTCCGTCGGGGGAGATGAAGCTCTTCATACCGCGCTTGAAATCGGCGTTGTTGAAGGTGTCCGGCGGCAGGTAGAACGTGTCGTCGTTCTTCGAGTTGTTGAAGGCGTCGCCCATGGCGGACTGGTTCGCCTGCATCTCGTTGGACTGATCCTGGATGCCCTTCTGCGTCTGGTACATCCGCAGCATCATGTCCCGGGAGGATTGCATGGTGGAGATCTGCGCGGGCAGGGTCGCCAGCATCTGCGGCATCAACTGATCAAGACGCTGCAGATCGGGCAGCAGGTTCTGGAACTGATCCGTCGTGGCGTCGATACCGTCCAGGGCGTCGAACACCGAGCGCATGGCGAAGCACACCGGGATGTCATAGCAATGCGGTTCCCAGTACAGATAGTTACGGATGGGTCGCAGGAAGTCGTCGAAATCGGCGATGTGATCCCGCAACTCGGCGATGTCGACGGCCATGTCGGTGCTTTTGCCCACCATGCTGTGCGTGGTGGCGCTCATCTCCGTCATCAGCGTGATCATCCGGTTCATGGTGCCGATGGTGGTGTCCATATCGCCGGCCTGTTTCAGCATGGTGGCGAACATGTCCTCCATGTACTTCTCGTTCATCTGCTGCGCCGTACCGCCCATACTCATCTGGGCCGGAATCGTGCTGAACTTCAGCGGCTTACCGTCGGGACGGGTGATGGCCTGCACGCTGCCGATCCCGGGCACCCGGAAGATCGCCTTGGCGATCTTGTCGATCACCAGGAAATCGGCCGAATTGCGCAGATCGTGGTCGGACTCGATGAGCAGCAATTCGGGATTCATCCGCGCGACGGAGAAATGCCGTTCGGCGGCCGCATAGCCCTCGTTGGCCGGCAGATCGGCGGGCAGGTAGTTGCGGTCGTTGTAGTTGGTGCGGTAGCCGGGCAGCGTGAGCAGGCCGACGAGCGACAGCGCGATGGTGCCCATCAGCACCGGGCCGGGCCAGCGCACCACCAGGGCCCCGATCTTGCGCCAGCCGCGGATGCGCATGGCGCGCTTGGGTTCCAGCAGCTTGCGGAACCGGCTTGCGACGGTGACTACCGCAGGGCCGAGGGTCAGCGCCGCGACGACGGCCACCGTCATGCCGACCGCCATGGGGATACCCAGGGTCTGGAAGTAGGGCAGCTTCGTGAAATGCAGGCACAACATGGCCCCGGCGATGGTCAGACCCGACGCCAGCACCACGTGCGCGGTGCCGTGGAACATCGTGTAGTAGGCCGACTCCTTGTCCTCACCCAGCGTGCGGGCTTCCTGGTATCGGCCGATCAAGAAGATGGCGTAGTCGGTGGATGCGGCGATCGCGAGCGTCACCAAGAGCTGCGTGGCGAAGGTGGAGAGCCCGATCAGATCGTGGTAGCCCAGAAAGGCCACCACACCCCGGGCGGCCGAGAGTTCGAGCACCACCATCAACAGGACGATGAACACCGTCGTGATGGAGCGGTAGACCAGCAGCAGCATCGTGATGATGACGACGAACGTGACCATCTCGATCATGCGGACACTGCGGTCACCGGCGATCTGCTGATCGGCGGCCAGGGCGGAGGGCCCGGTCACGAAGACCTTGAGACCGGGCGGCGGTGGCACCGCCGTGACCAGCTTCTGGGCCGCTTCCACCGATTCGTTGGCCAGGGCCTCGCCCATGTTGCCGGCGAGGTAGACCTGCACGTAGGCGGCCTTCCCGTCCGGGCTCTGCGCCCCCGCCTCGGTGAGCGTGTCACCCCAGAAGTCCTGCACGTGCTCGACGTGCTTGGTGTCGGCCTCCAGCCGGGCAACCATGTCGTTGTAGAAGAGGTGGGCATCGGCGCCCAGCTTCTGCTCGCCCTCCAGCACGATCATCACCGCGCTGTCCGACTTGAACTCGTCGAACACCTTGCCGACCTGCTTCATCGCGATCACCGAGGGTGCGGTCTGCGCGCTCATCGATACCGAGCGCATCTGTCCGACCACTTCCAGCGGCGGCACCACCACGCTGAGCACGGCGACCAGGGCGATCCAGCCGATGATGATCGGAATGGCGAAGGTGCGGATCCACTTCGGGATACCGCTGTGCTGGTGTTGGGGCGGGGACGTGTCCGTCACCGAAGTAGGGGCGGGCACGTGCTGGCACTCTCCTGATGGCGTAGAGGTCGTTTCTTTCGTACCAGATACGGTCAGGCAATGGTGAGCTACGACCGACTGGCGGCCCAGCCGGTCAGGCAGGCCTGCCAACCCTGGTGGTCCGCCGAGGAACCGGACCACGCGACGTACCCATCGGGTCGCACCAGCACGGCCGGTCCGGCATCGGCGCGCTCGGCCTGGGTCAGGCCGGCGGCCTCGACAGCTGCCGTACCGCGCTCGCGGACCAGGACGAACCCGGGCGTTCGCGCCAGCTGCGTCAGCCGGCCGTCGGTCAGCGGGATATGCACAGCTCGGTCACCCACCGGACCCCGACCGTAGCGCAACCCGGTTCCGGAGAAGCTGCCCGCCAATGCATCTCGCACCGAAGGCACCCGAAGCAGCCGGGGCACAAGGAGATTGCGCAGTCCGCGGGCCACCCGTGGATACAGTGTCACCCCGCGCGCCATCAGGCCGGATTGCCGCAACACTCGCTTACCTATCGGGTGTCGTTCGGCCTGGTAGGTGTCGAGCACATGGTCGGCGGCTCCGCCCAGTACGGCATCGAGCTTCCACGCCAGATTCGCGGCGTCCTGAATGCCGGTGTTCATACCCTGCCCGCCCATGGGGGAGTGCACGTGCGCGGCGTCTCCGGCCAGGAACACCCGGCCGTGCCGGTACTGCTCGACTTGTCTTTCATCGCAATGGAATCGGGAATGCCAACCGATTTCGACGACGCCGGGGTCGGCATCCATCGCCCGGCGCAGGATGTCGGTGATCTCGGCAGGCCGCACCGTGGCGCTGTCGGGTACCTGGTGTCGCCGATCCCACAGCATCGCGCGGTACCAGGCGCCTTCGGCGTCGCTGCGTCCGTAGGGCGCCAGGAACGCAAACACCTCACGGGTGCTGCGCAGGGTGAGTCCGTCGTCCGCGGGTCCGCGTGCGAGTTTCACATCCGCGAGCACGATCGAGGACAGGATGGTCTTACCGGGGAAATCGGCGCCCACCAGGGTACGCACTGTGCTGTGCGCGCCGTCGGCGCCGATGACGTAGCGTGCCCGCCACGTCGTGAGGCCGCCGTCCTGACGGGATCGCGCGGTGACCGTCACGCCGTTCACGTCCTGGATCAACTCGGCGACCTCAACCCCACGCCGGATATCGGCGCCCTGGGCGGCAGCGTACCGGGCAAGTGCGGCATCGACATTCGTCTGCGGGGTGATCATGGCGTATGGATAGGCCGAGTCGAGGTGGGTGAGATCGATGCGGGCGCCACCGAAGATCGTCACTCCCGGCGTCCGGTGTGCATGGGCCAGCAGTTCGTCGGCCAATCCGCGGGCATCGAGTGCCTCCAGTGTGCCGGCCATGGTGACAAAAGCCCGGCTGGACGGGTTGGGTATGGGCCGGCGCTCCAGCACGGCCACCGAGCGGCCGCCGCGGGCGAGATCGCCTGCGGCGGTGAGCCCGGTGGGGCCCGCGCCGACGACCAGGGCGTCCACCTCGATGCTGCTCATCGGGTCACCGCCGCCGAGTCCGGGTACCAGCGGCGGATATCGTCCGGAGTGGGCACCGCGTCCTTGTTGAACACGAACCGGCAGCCCGGCTGGCTGGCGTGGGCGGCATTGACGATCGACTCGAACAGCAAGGTGTTGCCGGCCACGAGTCGTATTCCTGCCCCGATGAGCACCGCGTCATATCTACCGGCCGCCAACCACCGGCGCGCCTTGGCGGCGCCCGCATCTCCGAAGGGGATGAGGCAGTTGTCGACGTGATAGCCCGCGGTGCGCAGCCCCGCGACGTTCTCGTCGTTCGCGGCCCTCAGCTTCTCCCGGGACAACCCGGGGAACTGGGCGAAATCAGGTGAGGCGATATCGATCACATCGGGATCCAGGCCGATCTGGATGGCGGTGACGGTCATGTCCGCGTCCTTTCCGGTAACAAGTTCAACAACTGTTGAACTCAACGCTAAGCGCGATAGTTGCTGTTGTCAACGGTTGTTGAATAAGCTGTCCGGTATGGCGACGAAACCGCGCGACGGTGAAGCGACGCGGGCCGCGATCCTGGCTGCTGCGCAGACGCAATTCGGCGAGCAGGGGTTCGAGCGCACCACGATCCGTTCGGTGGCGTCCGCGACCGGGGTGGACCCCGCCCTGGTCATGCATTATTTCGGCAGCAAGGCGGGCCTGTTCGCCGCGGCGTCCCGGCTGGACATCGCGTTCCCCGATCTCTCGGGCGTCGCGCCGGAGGACATCGCGAGCGTGCTGATCCCGCTGTTCGTCGACGTCTGGGGGCCGGACGGCTCGTTTCTGCCACTGCTGCGCGCGGCGGCCACCCACCGGGCGGCCGCCGATGCGCTCCTGGAGGTGTTCGCCGCGCAGGTCGCGCCGGCGCTGGCCGCGGTCGTGCCCGATCGGCCGGCCGAACGGGCCGCGCTGGTCGGTGCACAGCTCCTGGGGGTCGCGGTGTCGCGTCATATCCTCGGCAC
Source organism: Mycolicibacterium fluoranthenivorans (assembly GCF_011758805.1). NCBI lineage: Bacteria > Bacillati > Actinomycetota > Actinomycetes > Mycobacteriales > Mycobacteriaceae > Mycobacterium > Mycolicibacterium fluoranthenivorans. The sequence goes on from NZ_JAANOW010000002.1 coordinate 722,649, forward strand.
CCCACCACTGGTTGATATGGCCGACGCCGAACTCATCGACTGGCTGGCCCCGGTGCTGGCGCATTTCCTGACTGATGCTGGTCCGGCTGCGTCGACGGGCTGTCGCGCCGAAGCGGCGCTGTGATGGAGCTCACCGCTTGATCGCGTCGATCAAGTAGGCGGCTACGCGCCACTGCGCGCCGATTTCCCCATACGTTCGGAACATCAAGGTGGGCAACGCTTCACGATATGTCCACCACGACGTTTGGGGACCGTCATGTCGGATCTGTCGATCACCGCCGACGGAGCATCCGGGGTTGTCAGTCTGAAGTTGTTGTGGCGCAGATACATCCAGCACGTCGCCGCGTGGTTGACGCGTGCGAGGTTGCCCGGCCACGGCGCGGCGCGCGCCCGTCGGAGCTATCCCTGCGCGCGGCCGGCCTACCTGAACGATGCCTGCATGCGACGCGAGATGCGCCGGTTGTGATGCTCAGCCCGCCCAGACATCCTCGACGTAGCGGTCCGACTCGACAAGGTCGATGAGCCAGTCGCGGGCCGCGCTCTCGTCGGCACCGGTACGCGCGCAATAGATGTCGAGAAACGCCTGCCGTACGGCCGGGGCCATCCGGGCACCGTCGCCGCAGATGTAGACGTGGGTGTCCTTGGCGGGATCGCCGAGCAGGTCCCACACCTCGTCGGCGTCGGCGGCGATCCGGTCCTGGACATAGCGGACGCCGTTCTCCGGTGCCCGGGAGAAAGCCGGTCGCATCCGCACGATTCCCAGGTCTTCGGCAATATCGAACTGCTCGCGGAAGATGTAGTCCACATCGGGATCGCGAACTCCGAAGAAACACAAAGCCGGTGCATACGGGTCACCGTCCTGCCGCGCTGCCAGCCGATCGCCCAGGAACCCGCGAAACGGTGCGACGCCGGTCCCCGCACTCACCAGGATGACGTTCTTGGCCGGGTCGGCACCGGCCCGGAAGGCCTGACGGGCCTGATCGACGCGAGCGCGGATCTGCGCCCCCGAACCCAGCGTGGCCAGGTGGTTCGACGCGACACCTTTGAACAGCCCGCGCCCGGATCGAGCCGGGGCGTCGAGGACGCTGACCACCAGTGCCACGACTTTCGGTGACAGCCGCGACGAGGAGGCGATGGAGTAGTGCCGCGGTGTCATCGGCTCCAGCAGTTCCAGCAGGTCGGCACCGGTCAGCGTGCAGGCCGGGAATTCCTGAAGGCATTCGATCGGGCTCAGGGCGCACGGTTCGGTCGCCTCGGCGAGTTCTTCGAGACGCCGGCGTTCGGGGGCGCACGGGTTGGCGGCTGCGAGCCGGCGCAACTGGCTGCGCGTCGCCGGCTTGCGCAGTTCGACGAAGTGGGTGAGCAGTTCGCGCACGCTCACCTCACGGTCGAGGGCGATGAGCCGCCGCGAGGTCCGGCGCGGGTTGATCGAGAGGCGCAACCCCGGGTCGATATCCAGTTGGTCCAGCACGGTGTCGACGAGTTCGGGTGGATTGTCCGCCAGCACCGTCAGGTGGTCCCCGGTGTGATACTCGACGTCCTCGGGCAGGGCAACGCGGACAAAGTGTTTGGCGTGCCCCTGCGCGGTCTCGTCGCTGACCAGTTCGGTGTTCTCCAAGACGGTCATGGGGCACACGCCGAAGCGGGTGTCGATGGCGGCGGTGACCGGGCCGACGATGAGGTGCAGATCGTAGAGCGGTTCCTCGCTATCGGTCACCGCCACCGCATCCGGGTCGCCGAACAGCGCGGACATGGACGACCACAGCGCAGTCGAGAACTCTTCCAGGGTGCCGTTCAGGTCACCGGAGGTGTCCGCCGCTGCGAACGGCACGAGGGACGTGCCGCCCAGTTCGGTCAGGCGTTCGTTGATCCGCTTCGGCACGGCCTGATAGGTGTCGGCCCAGTTGTGATCGCCGACGCCGAGCACCGCGAAGTTCGGGGCGCCGTCGATCGCGGCGTCGGGCCCGGTCAGCCAGGCGAGGAATTCGCGCGCGTCGTCGGTCGGCTGACCGTTGTACGACGACGCGACGATCACCACCGCGTCGGCTTCGGGCAGCCCGCCGACGGCGTCATCGAGTGGGCCGACCGTTGTGGCACAACCGATATCGGTGCCCTCCTCGGCCAGCTGTTTGGCCAGTGCGCGGCAGGTGCCGAGATTGGAGCCGTGCAGCACGGCCACGGTGGTACCGGCTTTGAGGGCCGATACCGAACTGGGCGTCGTGCGCTGGGCGGTGTCCTGGACGGCCGCCGCGGTGGCGGGCTTGCGGTCGGCGGGGGTGCGTCGCACCAGGTCGAGCCGGAAACCGGCCGGCCGGCGGCTCAGCGGGCCGTCCCAGCGCAACACGTAGTGCCCGGAATCGATGAGCCGGTAGCGGTGCACGATCCGCGCGATGGTCATGGTCGCCTCGTGCAGCGCGAACTGGCGTCCGATGCACGACCGGGCTCCGGTGCCGAATGGTTTGAACAGCGCGGCCGGACGCGCGGCGGCACGGTCGGATTCGAACCGGTCCGGGTCGAACAGTTCGACGTTGTCGCCCCATTCCGGTTGCCGGTGCAATGCCCCGGTGAGCACGCTGACGGCTTCGCCCTTCTTGATCGGATACCTACCGCCGATGACGGTGTCGGCCAACGCCATCCGATCGAAGCTGAGTACCGGCGGAGACAACCGCAGTGTCTCGTTGATGACCTGCCGGAGATAGCCGAATTTGCCGATGTCGTCGTAGGTCGGCAGGTAGTCGTCGTCGGGACCGAACACCGCATCGACCTCGGCCTGGACCCGGCCGAGCACCGCCGGGTGGTGCACCAGGTTGTAGAGCGTGTTGGGCATCAGTTCCGATGTCGTCAACTGGCCGGCGATGAGAAACGTCATGATCTGGTTTCGGATGTTCTGTCGGTCCAGAACGGGTTCGCTGGCGGACCCGCGGCCGAGCATCAGGTAGAGCAGATCGTCGGCGGCGTCTTCACCGCCGTTGCGGTGCGCTTCGATCAACTCGTCGAAGTAGGTGTGCAGGGTGGTCAGCTCGGACTCGAATCGCGGTGTGTCTCCGCCTTTTCCGAGCTCGCCGAGGGCAGCGGTGAAACTCTGCGGGATGGGCGCCAGGCCGTCGTGGTCGAAGGATTCGAAACGGGCTCCGAAGCCGGCCAGCGCCACCGTGTCCATCGCGAGCTTCTGCAGGTCATCGGAGACGTTCACCGATTGCCGCCCGGCCTGCGCGTCCCAACCGGTGATCATCCGGCGGTTGATGGCGAGCATCGCCTCGTGGTAGTTGCGTAGTCCGGCGTAGCTGAATCCGGGCAGCAGAACGTCATGTGCCTTCTGCCAATTCGGCTCACCGTGGAACGCGGTGAACAGACCGTCGCCGGCCAGTGGACGGACCCGGGCCAGCGACGGGGTCAGATTCTTGGCGAACCGCTCCTCATCGCAGAGTTCCTCGACCACCGCCATCGAGCACGCGTACAGCTTTCGGAAGCCGCTGTAGTCGGCATAGAACAGCGGCCCGTGCAGTTCACCGAGGATGTCGACGGGTAGCGCGTACGGCCGTCCCGCCAGATCGTCCGCGCCGGGAAGCGGTCCCTCGGCGGAGGGGATCTGGTCCAGTTCCGGGGCGAAGGAGGGGGCGAAGTCGGCCATGTCGGGCAGCATAGGCGTCAATTACCGGAACGGGGACCTATCTTCACTCCGAAAGCCGCGGGGCCCCTTACCATCGTCGATATGGTGCGACTACTGCTGAACACGCTGGTCTTCCTGGGTTCGGCGGCGATCGGTTTGCTGGCTGCCGACCGGCTGGTGTCCGGGGTATCGGTGTCGTGGCGTGGATTCGTCGTTGCGGTGGTGGTCTTCGCCTTGGCGCAGGCGATCCTGTCGCCGTTCATCGCCAAGATGGCATCCCGCTACGCCTCGGCGTTTCTCGGCGGAATCGGCCTGGTGTCAACATTTGTGGCGCTGTTGCTGGCCTCGGTGCTGACCCATGGTCTGAGCATTCGTGGCGCCGGCTCCTGGGTCGCCGCGACGGTGGTCGTGTGGTTGGTGACGGCCGTCGCCACCCTGCTGTTGCCGCTGCTGGTGGTCAAGAAGAAGATCGGTAAGGAGTGACGTTCAGCGGCCGTGCGCGGATCGGGTCAGCGCGCCGCCGCCGGCATCCTGCAGCAGGCAGATGACGATACTGGGCAGAGGATTGTCGGCGGTACGGTCCTGATTCGAGTCGATGAGGTAACTGACGGTGTAGCTGCCGGAAGACCCGGTGTACGCGGTGAGGGCGTCGTTACAGCGTTGATTCGCCACATCGGTGACAGCAGCGTCGACCGGGACGGGCGCGCGCTGGTACACCTCGGCTCGATGCGGTGTCGCGCAGTCCACCAGCGTCACCTCGACCGCGCCTTCGTCCACGGCGGGGATCTGGTCCACGCAGTCGCCGACCTGGAGGTTGAACCACGGCAGCGTGCGTGCTGCGGGCGCCGGCACCGACGCGGAGTGCGATGTCACCGTATCGGCGATGGTCGGGGCCGGTGGTGCCGCGGTGGGGTGCGCGCCACAGCTCACCAGCAGAATCGCAGCGGAAATCGTCACTGGCGCAGGTAGTCTGCCCGTCCGCACGGCCTGAGTTTATGCGCCCGCGCCCGAACAGTGTGCATTGTGCGTTTGTTCCCCGCCGTGCCGAGTCGGCACTGTGACGTAGCCCTTGTAACGCATCCTCGTGCGCGGCGATGAACCATGCGAGACAGCTGCTGGCCCCGGGCCAGTGTCGGGGGAGATGGCTGCAACATGGCAGCTGTGGCTGGAATGCCAGGCTCCCTGGACCTTCAGAGGAGTGGATGCACGGTGGGTGCAACGCGCGAATTTCTGCCCCGACGGCACGTGGTCGCCGGAGTGGCTTCGACCGTGGTCATATCGTTGACCGCATTGACCTCGGGGCTGGCGCCCGCGGTGGCAGACCCCTCGGCGCCGACGACCACGGTCGCCGAGGTACCCGTACCTCGGGACACGCCCTCGCAGCAGCCCACGGTCGAGGCCGAAGTGCCCACGGCCGCAACACAACCGGCACCCAAGCCGGCGCGGACTCCCGAGGTGACGACCACGACGCACGCACCGGCCGCGGCCACCGCGCCCGCTCCCGTCGTGCAGACTCCGGTCCAGGAACCGTCACCGACCGTCGCGCCGGCCCCCGTCACCGTCACACCGGCTCCGCAGACCACCGTCGCTCCCAAGCCCAGCACCACCACGGTCGCCGAACCCACCACCAGGGCGTCCGCACCGGCACCCGTCACCACCCCGACCTCGACCTCGACCTCGAAGCCGACGGTCACCCCGACGCCGAGCGAGTCGGCCGTCGAGCGCACCTCCGTACCCCCGGTGTCGCGCACGGACGACCGCCCGGCGCCGGTCGATCGGGTGACCGAGACACCCACCCCCGACGCCGTCACGCCGGCCGCGCAGGTCCCGGCGCCCGAGACCACGCTGCCTGCCGCGGTGGAGGCCACCCCTACCGCGACCGGCAAGCCCACCGAAACCGAGACGTCCTCGACCGTCGCCAAGGCCGCTCGGCCCATCGAGACCCTGCGCCCGCAGACGCTGGATGCCCCCGAATCCGACGTCGAGTTGGCGCGTCACGCCACGCCCGTCGAGGAGAAGCCGGCACCCGCGCCGCAGCACGACGTCGCCGCACTCGCGGTGGCGCTGAAGGTGACCGATCGGGACGACAGCAGGGTGGACAACCGGGACTGGAACCGTCCGGATTTCCAGCCGCGGGGCGACAGTCGCCACGACGACGGTCTGAACTGGGACCGCAAGGTGCGCCAGTGGCGGCCGGACTGGGTGCAGTACGACGAGTACTACCGCCCGATGATCTTCAACCCCTATCGGGATCCGGTACGCGTCGTGTACATGTACCAGAACTCGCCGCGGATCGTGCAGATCAACCCCCTACAGCGGGTCATCATGTACGCCGCGGACCTGGCCGCATACAGCTTCACCGCGGTGGTGGTGAACGCGCTGAACACCGCGGTCAACGTCGCGGTCGGCAGCTTCTTCGGCGGCGGGTACATTCCCGCGGTCGGGATGGCGCCCCCGCCGCCTCCACCACCGGTGCTGCGGTATGACAACGTGCCCGTCCAGGTCCGGTACTCATCGGCGGTGTACGAGCCGTTCCGGGTACAGCGCGTCGTCGACGTCGGCGACGACACCCGCTACGGCGAGCGCAAGGTCCTGCTCGACGGCGTGACACCCGCCTGGGGTGTGTGGACCCAGTCCGGCAGTGGGGAGCGCCAATTCGAGGTGCACCGGACCCAGCAGTTCCCCGGGCTCGACGACCCTCGGGAGGCGCCGCTGCCGGGTGACTACCGGATGCAGCTCGTTTCGGGGAGTACCGCCGACACCGCCAGCGCGGCCGACAGCGGGCTGGATCGCAACCAGGTCTACCTGATCGCGGCGGCGGTGGCGTGCTCGGTGCTGAGCCTGGGTGCGGTCGGTCTGGTGGTGCTGATGGGCCGCCGGCGCGGAATGTAGCGCTCGCTCAGGCGTGCACGTCGCGCAGACCGACGGCGCCGCGCAGGCCCGAGCAGTTCACGCAGCCGATGCAGCCGACGCAGTCGGCACATGCCACGCACCCCACGCAGGCCCGGCATCTCCGGCACGCGACGCAGCCCAGGCACGCCGCGCAGCCGATGAGCGCCACGCACAGGATGGTGAAGGCACTGCCGAACACGGCGAAACCGCCTGCCACACCGGCACTTGCGCCGGTGGCGATCGATCCGGCGACGCCCGCGCTGTTGACGGTGGCGATCGAGCCCGCCACGGCGGCACTGCCGAGCGTCGCGATGGATCCGGCCACCGCGGCGCTGCCGACGGTGCCGATGGATCCGTCCACCGCGACACTGCCGACGGTGCCGAGGGAATCCTCGACGACGGCGTTGCCGTCCGGAGATAGGTTCGCCGGGGTCTTCACTAGTCCGCGCCCTTTCCGTTGTCCACGCGGTACACCGCGCCGTGGATGGCCGCCGCGTCATCACTGGCCAGGAAGGCGATGGTCTTGGCGACGTCCACCGGGTCCATGAAACCGCGCGGGGCGGCGATCCGCATGATCAGATCCCAGTCCGCATCCTCCGGCGCGGCGAACTCGGTCACCTGCGCCGTGAGCATGCCGCCCGGACAGACCGCGTTGACGCGCAGCTTCTCCTTGGTGAATTCGACTGCCAGCGCACGGGTGAGGCCGACGAGCCCGTGCTTGGCCGCGCAGTAGCCCGCCGAGTAGACCTCACCCTCGACGCCCGCGACGGAGGCGACGTTGACGATATTGCCGCCGGTTTCCAGTAGATGCGGCAGCGCGGCGCGGCAGAGAAAGAACGGACCGTTCAGGTTGACCGCGAGATCGTGGTCCCATTCCGCGTCGGTCAGCGTGATGGTGCGGCGCATCTGGTGGAATCCGGCCACGTTGGCCAGCACATCCAGCCGGCCGAACGCGGCTACGCAGTTCGCGACCGCCTGCCGGCACTCCTGCGGGGAGGCGATGTCCACCGATGCGTACCGGCCTCCGGGCACCTCGGTGAACACCTCGGCGAGCCGGTCGGTGTCGCGCGCGATACCGAACACCGTCGCGCCGCGCTCGGCGAACACCTTCGCCGTCGCCGCACCCAGACCGGACGACGCTCCGGTCACCAACGCCACTTTGCCGCTCAGCTGACTCATGCCCGGCACTCTCTCACGGGACAAACCCGAGACGTGTCATAAGCGCCCTGTAATACTGCGTCGGTGAGGAAGTACTTTTCCGGACTGGTCGGTGCAGTTCTGCTCTGCGCGGCGCTGGTGGGATTTGCCGGCCCGGCGTGGGCGGACCAGCAGACAATGGTGGGCGTGTACACCTTCCACCAGGATGGGCTGCCAGACGCGGAGTGGTCGATCTACCCCAACTGCGTCCCGGTGGTGGGTGATCTGCGCGCGGAGATCCGTGACCCGGTCGCCTGCATCCTGCACGTCAGTGCATTCCCTGCCACGGTCGTGCCCAGTGGCGACGCGAAACTGACGGATGGTCTGTGGGCCTACACCATCAACACCATGGACGGGCTGAAGTGCCCCGACGGCAGCACCGCGGCGCTGAAGGAGTATTTCCAGTTCGACAGCCAGACCCTGACAGGCACCCGGACCATATCGCACAGCCAGGTCTGCGGGTTGCCCGCGACCCTGGACAAGAAGCCGTTCACGCTGACCTTCGCGCGCCCGCTCCCGTTGCCGGTCACCGAGTACCCGCTGATCTGTGAGCCGGGTGGCTTGCGCCGCTGCTTCTGACCTGCGGGACTACGCTCACCGGCACGATGTCTGATCAAACCCGGCTGGAGCGCTTCGAACAGCGGACCGAATGGCTGATGGCCGCCGTGGCGCTGATATTTCTCGGCTGCTATTCGGTGCAGGTGCTCGCGGAGCCGCACGGCTTCTCCGACATCGCGATGCGGGCCGCGATGGCCGGTCTGTATCTGGTCTTCGTCGCCGACTACCTGGTGCGCTTCTACCTCGCCGATCCACGCGGTCGGTGGTTCCTGCGCAATCTCGTCGACCTCGCGATCGTCGTGCTGCCGATGTTCCGCCCACTGCGCCTGCTGAGCCTGGCGGTGGTGCTGGAGGTGTTGCAGCGCGCCGTCGGCCACAGTATCCGGGGCCGTGTCGCGGCGTACACCGCGGGCGGGGTGGTGATGATCGTCTACGCCGCGTCCTTGGCCGTCCTCGACGTGGAACGTCATGCGCCGCACGCGCAGATCACCTCATTCGGCGACGCGGTGTGGTGGGCGGTCAGTACGGTGACCACCGTCGGCTACGGCGACCTGACGCCGGTGACCTTGAGCGGGCGGTTGATCGCCGTCGCGCTGATGGTCGCCGGGATCAGCCTGCTCGGTGTCGTCACCGCGACGCTCGCGTCGTGGATCGTGGAGAAGGTGGCCGAGGAGGACACCGCCAACCAGGCGGCGACCGCCGCGCATATCGAGGAGCTCCGGGAGGAGATCCGCAAGCTGCGCGACGCGATGCGCAGCGACGCGGATTGACGGGGATCAGGAGAGGACGCGCGATGAAGCGAATCGTGGTGTGGGGTACGGGTTTCGTCGGCAGCATGGTGATCGCGGAGATCGTCAAGCACCCCTTGTTCGAACTCGTCGGGGTCGGGGTGAGCAACCCGGAGAAGGTGGGCCGCGATGTCGGTGAGATCTGCGGCCTGGACACCCTGATCGGGCTGACCGCCACCGACGATGTCGATGCGCTGATCGCACTGGCACCCGACGCGCTGGTGCACTACGGGCCGACCGCGGCGCAGGCCGACGCCAATATCGACCTCATCACCCGCTTCCTGCGGGCTGGTATCGACGTCTGCTCGACGGCGATGACACCGTGGGTGTGGCCGCACATGCGGCTCAACCCGCCGTCGTGGATCACGCCGATCGACGAGGCGTGCGCGGCCGGCGCGGCCTCGTGTTTCACCACCGGGATCGATCCCGGATTCGCCAACGACCTGTTCCCGATGACCCTGATGGGCCTGTGTTCGGAGGTGCGCACGGTGCGGGCGTCCGAACTGCTCGACTACACCAACTACACCGGTGACTACGAATTCGAGATGGGCATCGGCAAGTCACCGGACTACACACCGCTGCTGGAACATCGCGACATCCTCGTCATGTCCTGGGGTGCCACGGTGCCGATGATCGCCCATGCGGCGGGCATCACCCTGGATGAGATCACCACCACCTGGGAGAAGTGGGTGACCCCCGAGGACCGCAAGTCCGCCAAGGGGATCATCCAGGCCGGCAACGTCGCGGCGGTCCGATTCACCATCAATGGCCGATACCGCGGTGAGACTCGTATCCAGCTCGAGCACGTCAACCGGATCGGACTCGACGCGGCACCGGACTGGCCGACGGGTAACGACAACGACGTGTACCGGGTGGATATCGAGGGCACGCCCAGCATCTCGCAGGAGACCGCGTTCCGGTTCACCGACGGCTCCGGTCGCGATGCGGCGGCCGCGGGTTGCCTGGCAACCGGTCTGCGTGCGCTCAACGCCGTTCCCGCGGTGAATGCGCTGCCGCCGGGTTGGGTCACGGCGCTGGACCTTCCGCTGATTCCGGGGGCGGGCACCATCCGCTGACCAGCACCGAGTAACGCTGTCCCGGCAAATCCGGATGGACAACCCGATAGGGTTTGCCGAAGGCAGGTGTGATGACGGAGTCGGTTGGGCTGTCGGTGGGTGCCACCAATCTGGCGGCGGTGGCGGTGGGTCGGGCCGCGGTGACGCGGCCGGCCGTGCTGACGCGCGAGCGGGGCCCGGAGTTCACCGATTTCGTGGACCGTGTCGGCGACCCGGTGGGATTGGTGGCCGCCGACGGATCCACCCACCGCGCGGAGGCGGTGCTCACCGAGGCCCTGCGCGCGCTGCGTGCGGCGGTACCCGCAGGCGGGCACACCGGTATCAGTCACCCGGCGCACTGGCAGGACCGACAGGTCGACGCGCTGCGGGCCGCGCTGGCCGCTGCCCCTGAACTGCGTACCGCTCCGCTGTTCTCCGATGCCGGCACGGCGCTGACCGCGTTGGCCGACAATCCGGGGTTGCCGGCGCGCGGGGTGGTGGTGCTCTGCGACTTCGGCGGCACGGGCACGAGCATCACGGTGGCCGATGCCGCCAATGGCTATCAGCCGATCGCCCCGACGGTCCGCCACCTCGAGTTGTCCGGCGCGCTGATCGACCAGATGGTGCTCACCCAGGTGCTCGCCGGCGTGCCCGGCGCGGTCGATGCGGCCGGAACATCGGCGATCGGCTCGTTGACGAAGCTGCGGATGGCATGCCGGGCGGCCAAGGAACAGCTCTCCGGTGCCGCGGTGGCCTCGGTGGCAGTGGATCTACCTGGCCATCGCACCCAGGTGCGGATCACCAGGGACGAGTTGGACGCGGTGCTGCGCGCACCGTTGACCGACTTTCTCGCCGTCCTGCAGGACACGTTGCAGCGCAGCGGGATCCGGCCGGCCGAGTTGGTTGCCGTGGCCTCGGTGGGCGGCGGTGCGCGCATTCCCGCGGTCACGGCGGCACTGTCCGAACGGTTCCGGGCGCCGGTGGTGACGATGCCGCAGCCGGAGTTGGCAGCCGCGATCGGGGCCGGTATCCGGGCCGCCCGCGGACCCGCCGATGACGGCGCGACTGCGATGGCACCCCTGGCGGCGATGGCGGCCCCGGTGGGTGACCCGGCGATGTCGAGCACGTTCCGCGCCTTGGCCTGGTCCCAGGACGCCGACGAAGTTCCCGACCCGGAGCCGTTCGTCGTCGACAACCCGATCCCGCCCAGGCCCGAGGTGCATTTCACCGACGGCGAGGAACCGGCCGCCGAACCGGATCCCTGGTACCGGCGGCCCGCGCTGCTGCTGGGCACCGGGGCCGCCGTCGTGCTGGCGGGGTGTGTGGCCGCGGTCGTCTTCGTGATGCGCACCGATCAGGCGCAGACGCCCGCCCCCCAGACCACGACGGCCACGGCGACGGCGAACCCGGCCACGCAGTCGGCGGCCCCGTCGGAGCCGACGCCCGCGCAGGTGCCCGCCCCGGCGACCGAGGCGCCGGAGCAGACCCGGACCGTCACCCGGCAGGCGCCGGTCACTCAGGAGCCGCCGCAGCCCAGCACCGAGACGCCGGCGCCGGAGACCACCAGTGCGGCCCCGCCGCCGGCACCGTCACCCGAGCCGACCACCGAGGCGCCGGTGACGCAGCCGCCGTTCATCCCGACGATCCCGACCATTCCGCCGATCCCCACGATCCCCGGCCTGCCGCCGTTCATTCCGCAACCGGGGCAAGCGCTTCCACACTAGGGTGGAGCCGGTGAACACCGGTGCCGATGTGGTGATCGGCCGACTGCTGGCCGGCGGAGTCGAGGTCTGTTTCGCCAATCCAGGAACCTCGGAGATGCATTTCGTGGCGGCGCTCGATCACACCCCCGCGATGCGCGCGGTGCTGTGCCTGTTCGAGGGGGTGGCCACCGGCGCCGCCGACGGTTATGCCCGGATCACCGGCACGCCGGCGGCCACATTGCTTCATCTGGGCCCAGGATTGGCCAACGGCCTGGCGAACCTGCACAACGCGCGGCGCGCGCACAGCCCGGTGGTCAACATCGTCGGGGATCACGCCACGTATCACAAGGAGTTCGACGCACCGTTGGAATCCGATATTGAGGCGCTCGCC